>NZ_JAIEPN010000142.1 GCF_019748365.1 Novosphingobium sp. | reverse complement strand
CCGGACAACGCCGCGCTCAACCGCTTCTTCTCGCTGCACTTCCTGCTGCCCTTCGTGATCCTGGGTGTGATCATCCTGCACGTCTGGGCGCTGCATATCCCGGGCTCGTCAAACCCGACCGGCGTGGAAGTGAAGCAGGAATCGGACACCGTGCCGTTCCACCCCTACTACACCGCCAAGGATGGTTTCGGCCTCGGCGTGTTCCTGCTGGTCTACTGCGCGCTGGTGTTCTTCGCACCGAACATGCTCGGCCACCCGGACAACTACATCCCGGCGAACCCGCTCTCGACCCCGGCGCATATCGTGCCCGAATGGTACTTCTGGCCGTTCTACGCGATCCTGCGCGCCTTCACCTCGGACTTCATGTTCATTCCGGCGAAGCTGATGGGCGTGCTCGCGATGTTCAGCGCGATCCTGGTGTGGTTCTTCCTGCCCTGGCTCGACACGAGCCCGGTCCGCTCGGGCCACTACCGCCCGCTGTTCCGCAAGTTCTTCTACCTGCTCGTCGTCGACGTGCTGGTGCTGGGCTACTGCGGCGGTGCACCGGCGGAAGAGCCCTACGTGATGATCTCGCAGATCGCGTCGATGTACTACTTCCTGCACTTCCTCGTGATCCTGCCGGTTGTCTCGTCGATCGAAACGCCTGCGCCGCTGCCGTTCTCGATCACCGAGGCCGTGCTGGGCAAGGACGAGCACGCCACCCTCGCTCCCGCAACCCCGGCTGTCGCCTGAGCCTGCCAACCCGGCACATCCAAAGGGAAACCTCATGGTCCGTCTATTTGGCCCGCTCGTTGGCCTCTTCTTCGCCGTCGCGCTGCTCTGGTCCTTCGGGAACGGTGCCTACAACGCGGCGACCCAGCCGACCCCGCCGAGCGCGGAAAAGCTGTTCCACATGCATCCGAAGGAAGTCGAATTCTCGTTCGACAGCCCCTTCGGCACCTTCGACAAGGCGCAGCTGCAGCGTGGCTTCAAGGTTTACCAGGAAGTCTGCTCGAACTGCCACAGCCTGAAGCAGGTCGCGTTCCGTGACCTTGGTCAGCTTGGCTACAACGAAGCCGAAGTGAAGGCGATCGCGAAGAACTGGGGCACCAAGGCCCAGACCTTCGATTCGAAGACCGGTGACCGCGGCGAACGTCCGAACCTGCCTTCGGACCACTTCCCGCCGGTGTACTACGCCGGTCAGGGCGTTCCGCCGGACCTCTCGCTGATCGCCAAGTCGCGTCATGGCGGGGCGCAGTACATCCACTCGCTGCTGACGGGCTATGTCGATCAGGCGGGCTACAAGAACGAAGAAGGCCAGGAACTGCTCAAGATGTTCCCGGACGCGAAGACGCCCGACGGTCTGTACTTCAACCCCTACTTCGCCAACCTGAACCTCGCGATGCCGGCTCCGCTGGTGAGCGACGGCCAGGTGACCTACAGTGACGGCACCAAGGCGACCGTCGACCAGATGGCGCAGGACGTTTCGGCGTTCCTGACCTGGACGGCCGAACCCAAGCTTGACAAGCGCAAGCAGACGGGCTGGCCGGTGCTGGGCTTCCTGCTGGCGGCAACGGTGCTTGCGTACCTCGCCAAGCGGAATGTCTGGGCCGACAAGCACTGAGGCTTGCAACCCGAGTAACAAACAAAGGCCACCGGCAACGGTGGCCTTTTTTGTGATCAAGGCTATGGAGGGCGCGCCATGACCAAGGATGAAGTAAAGGCGCTGGTGCGCACCGTGCCCGACTTCCCCGCCAAGGGGATCCTGTTTCGCGACGTGACAACGCTGATCAGCCACGGTGAGGGCTTTGCCGCCTGTATCGCGCATCTGGCGCGAATGGCGGCGGCCGCGGGTGCCGAAGTGATCGCCGGGATGGAAGCGCGCGGGTTCATCTTCGGCGCGGCGGTGGCGGCGCATATGCGGCTCGGTTTCGTGCCGGTGCGCAAGCCGGGCAAGCTTCCGGTGCGCACTGTAGGGATCGACTATGCGCTCGAATATGGGCGCGACCGGCTGGAAATCGATCCCGGCGCGATAACCAAGGGCGCACGCGTTGTAATCGTCGACGATCTCATCGCGACGGGCGGCACGGCACTGGCCGCTACCGAGCTGCTGCGCGGCGCGGGAGCAAGGGTCGACCATGCCTTGTTCGTGATCGATCTCCCTGACCTGCACGGCGCCGAACGGCTACGCGGTGCAGGTGTCTCCGTCGAAGCGCTGATGGACTTTCCCGGGCACTGAGCCCGAGGCACCATCACAGCGTTGCGATGGTAGCCTTGGCGCAGCGCGCCGAGACTTCGGCGCTGCCAGTGCTCGCACCGCTGACCACGCTGGCGAGATAGAAGCCGCCGACGATGAAAACGACGAAGCCGATGGTGACGAGGCCAAGGTACTTGTCGATCACGCGCTTGATCGGGGCACCGAACAGGCGGAACATGCCGCCGACGATCATGAAGCTGATCGAGCGGCTGACAATGCTGGCCAGCAGAAACGGGATGATCGGCATGGCGATGAAGCCTGCCGTGATCGTGAGCAGCTTGAACGGGATTGGCGTCGCGCCCTTGATGACGATGATCTCCACCCCGTACTCGCGCAAATAGCAAGCCGCGCGGGGGAAGCTTTCGGCGAGATGGAGCAGTTCGAGCAGTTGCTTGCCGACGCTGGCGAAAAGGAAATAGCCGATCGCATAACCGAGCAGACCACCGACCACTGACGCGGCGGTTGCAATGGCCGAGTAGCGCACGGCCTTCTTCGGCTCGGCCAGGCACATAAGCCCGAGCAGCGGATGTGGCGGGACCGGAAAGAAGCTTGCTTCCATGGCCGAGAACAGCGCCAGCCACACTTCGGCAAGCGGGTGCGTGGCCTTGGCCATGGTCCAGTTATAGAGGCTGCGAAGCATTGGGCTGGGTACTCGACTGATCAAACGGGCGCCTGCGGGCAGAATCGGGACGGGGCCCGCGAAGGTTACCTAGCAACGCAATCCAAACATTCCCTAAGCGAGCAGGCGCCAAAGTGCTAGGGGCAAGCCAACTAACCAAATAGGTACAAACTTCTTGACATCGTCACGCTGATTGAGTACATATCAGGAACATCGCGATAGACCGAGTCGCCACCCCCCCAGTCGGGACACGCGGTCTTCCCCTCCCTCAGCGACGGAACCTTCATGGCCAAGCGACCCAATGCGCCCGCACCGCGCACCGCCGCCCCTTTGCGTCGCACCAAGGCGGATGTCCGCCCCAAATGGGCTGACATCTTCCTCGCCGCGCTCGCAGATACCTCGAACGTGGCAGCGGCAGCCCGCGCTGCATCCATTGATGTTTCGACCGCCTACACCCGTCGGCGGCTCAATCACGAATTCAACCGCGAGTGGCAGGTGGCGCTCTGCGAAGGGTATGACAACCTCGAGATGGAGCTGCTCTGCCGGCTCCGCACCGGCGAAGTGAAACCTGCCGCCGGAGCCAAGAAGGGGGTACGGAGCTTCGACAATGCCACCGCGCTCCGTCTGCTTGCCGCGCACCGCGAATCGACGACGCGCGAACGGGCGCAGCGCCAGCACACGGGCGTGGAGGACATTCGCGCCGCAATCGATCGCAAGGTTGACGAGTTGCGGCGCCGGGTGATGGAAGCCAAGGCGCAGCGGGATGCCGCAGCCATGGCGCATGCAATCCTGCCCACGCAGCAGAACCCGACGTGAGGTCTGATAGGCTAGACTTTCTGCGCCACGACGAAGATCGGCTGGCCAGGACGTTGCCGGAGGCGCTGAACCAGGGCGAACGCGACGTCGTGCTGACGAACTGGCCAATGTGGGCCCGCGCATCGCAGCTGCCACCGGACGGCAACTGGCGGGTTTGGCTGATCATGGCGGGTCGTGGGTTCGGCAAGACGCGGGCCGGTGCGGAATGGGTGCGGATGGTGGCCGAACGCGACCATTCCGCACGGATCGCACTGGTCGCCTCATCGCTGCACGAGGCCCGCAGCGTGATGGTAGAGGGCGAGAGCGGGATCATGACAGTGAGCCCGCCACACATGCGGCCGCGCTATGAGCCATCGCTGCGCCGGATCGTGTGGCCGAACGGAGCGCAGGCGCTGCTCTATTCGGCGGCAGAGGCCGAGGCGCTGCGCGGGCCGCAGCACAGCCATGCGTGGTGCGACGAGATTGCCAAATGGGATGACAACCAGGGCCAAGCCCGGCGCTGCTGGGACAACCTGATGCTCGGCCTGCGGCTGGGCGATGCGCCGCAGATCGTGGCCACGACGACGCCGCGCGCAGTGCCGCTGGTCCGGCGGCTGATGGCGCAAGTGAGCGAGGACGGCGATGTCGTGCTGACGCGTGGTTCGACGCTGGAGAACGAAGCCAACTTGCCGGGTCGGTTCATCGCCGATGTGACGCGCGAGTTCGGCGGGACGCTGCTGGGGCGGCAGGAACTGGACGGCGAGCTGATCGATGACCTGCCCGGTGCGTTGTGGACACGCGCCCTGCTCGAGGTCTGCCGCGAAACCACCGCGGTGCCGGCGATGAAGCGGGTGATCGTGGGGGTAGACCCTCCGGCCAGCGCGGAGGGCGATGCCTGCGGGATCGTGGTCTGCGGGCTGGGCGACGATGGCGTTGCGCGCGTTCTGACGGACGCCACAGTCGAGAAGGCAAGCCCGGAACGCTGGGCCCGCGCGGTGGCCGAGACGGCGCGCACGTGGTCGGCCGACCGCGTGGTGGCCGAGGCGAACCAGGGCGGGGCGATGGTGGAAGCCGTGCTGCGGGCGGCCAATGCCACGCTGCCGCTGCGGCTGGTGCATGCAACGCGCGGCAAGGCGGCGCGGGCCGAGCCTGTAGCCGCGCTCTATGAGACCGGGCGGGTACGCCATGCCGGCATGTTTGCACGGCTGGAAGATGAGCTGTGCGGACTGCTGCCGGGTGGAACCTATCAGGGGCCCGGCCGATCGCCCGACCGGGCCGATGCCTGTGTCTGGGCGCTGACCGAGCTGATGTTGGGGCGCACCGGAGAGCCGCGCATCTGGTTTGATTGAGGCTGGCTTCATGAACAGGCCCACCCCCACCCTTCCCGCAAGCGGGAGGGGAGCTGAACTGCCCTGAGCGAATTGAAAGGCTGGACATGTCGATTTTGCAGAGCCTCGCGGCGGCCTTCAAGGGCGCTGCGGTATCCGACCGTGCGCCCTTGGCGCGCGGGTTCATTTCGCCCTGGGCCGAGGCGTTCCAATGGCGGGGCGGCGAGGCGCGGGGGCCGCTGAACTACCCCGCCGCGATCCGTGAAGCCTACCTCAGAAATCCCGTGGCGCAGCGCGCGGTGCGGCTGGTGGCAGAAGGCGTGGGCAGCGCGCCCATCGCTGCTTCGGACCCGGAACTGGTCCGGCTGGTGAGCGCGACAAGCGCAGGGCAGGCGCTGCTCGAAACGTTGGCGAGCCAATTGCTCCTGCACGGCAACGGCTATGTGCAGGTGCTGCGCGACGCCGATGGCCAACCGGCCGAACTCTTTGCGCTGCGACCCGAACGGGTGCGGATCGTGCCCGACAGCAAGGGTTGGCCGGCGGCCTTCACCTACACGCTGGGCGAGACCATGCTGCAGATCGATGCGGTGGACGAGTTCGGTCGGCCCAACCTCATTCATATCCGCGCGTTCCATCCCTCTGATGACCACTATGGCGCAGGATGCCTGGAGGCGGCGGACGAGGCTGTGGCGATTCACAATGCCGCCGCGCGCTGGAACCGGGCGCTGCTGGAGAACGCGGCGCGGCCTTCCGGTGCTCTGGTCTATGATCCGGGCGAGCCGGGCGCGGCGCTGAGCGCGGACCAGTTCGAGCGGATCAAGACCGAACTGGCAGCTGCGTTTTCGGGTGAGACCAATGCCGGTCGGCCGATGCTGCTGGAAGGCGGGCTGAAGTGGCAGACTCTGGCGCTGAGCCCGGCGGACATGGACTTCGCGACGCTGAAGGCGGCGGCCGCGCGGGACATCGCGCTTGCTTTCGGGGTGCCGCCGATGCTGCTCGGACTGCCGGGGGACAACACCTACGCCAACTACCGCGAGGCCAACCGGGCGCTGTGGCGGCTCACGCTGCTGCCGCTGGCGGGCAAGGTCCTCGATGCGCTCGCTGAAGGGCTGGAACCCTGGTTTGCCGAGGCAAAGCTGGCGGTCGAGCTCGACCGGGTGCCCGCGCTGGCGGAGGACCGGCAGGCGCTGTGGTCGCAGGTGACGGCAGCGGATTTTCTGACACCCGCCGAGAAGCGGCAGATGCTCGGCATTGCGGAGAACCTGGCATGAGACGCGAGGACATGCTGGCCGGCCTTTTGGCGCAGGCCGGGAGCGAGGGCTCTGAACTCATTACGCTTAGGGCGGTGGTCGAGGAGGCGAGCGAACTAGGCGCGGCACGAGCGCTCGAGCAGATGGGCATGGCGGACGAGACCGCGCACGAGGACCTTGCCGAGTTGCGCGAGCTGTTGCGGGCATGGCGCGATGCCAAGGCGAGCGCGTGGAAGGCGGTGGTCGGCTGGGTGGTGCGCGGCGTGCTGGCGCTACTACTGCTGGGCATCGCGGTCCGCTTTGGATCGCAGGACCTGCTGAAGTGAGCGCGGATGTGACCGCGGCGCCTGCAGCGGTGCGCTTTGCGGGCTATGCGGCGGTATTCGGCAAGCGCGACAGTGGCGGCGACGTGATCGTGCCGGGGGCGTTTGCCGCGACGCTGGCAGCGCGCAAGGAAGCGGGCGTGCGCCTGCCACTGCTGTGGCAGCACCGCGCCGGGCAGCGGATCGGCTGGGTCGAGCTGGCCGAGGAAGATCGCCACGGCCTGCGCGTGATCGCCTCGCTTTCACCGGGCGCTGGACCCGCAGCAAAGGCCCTGGCCGCCGGCGCCGTGAATGGTCTCTCGTTTGGATATCGGGTGCGCGAAGCCGCACCGCAGGGCGGCGGGCGCGCGCTGCGCAGCGTCGACCTGATCGAAGTCAGCCTGGTGACCCGGCCGATGCAGCAACTCGCCCGGGTCCACTACGTCGACAGCAGTGGCGGCCGATTGGCGCCAGCATAACCACCGCATTTTCGTGACCCCAGGAACGGCCGCCCCGGAGCGTGAGGCTCCGCAATGACGGCCGACATCAAGAAAGGACGTTCGGTTCCATGGAAATCAACACCCCCGAAGGCGCCATGAACGGCGCGATCGAGACCAAGGCCGACGCGTTCGACGCGTCGTTCGACATCGTGGCGCGTCAGGATGAGACCGCGGCCGCAATCGAGGCGCTGCGCGGCGACATTGCCGAAGTGAAGGGCCGGCTCGACAAGGTGAATCGTGCGGCGGTTCGTCCGGTGATCGGCAGCACGGCAGATGGCGCGATTGACGCTTCGCCGGAGCTCAAGGGCTTTGTCGACGGCTATCTTCGCATGGGTCGCGAAACCGAGATCAAGGGATTCTCGATCGCTTCACCGGCGGATGGCGGCTTTACCGTTCCGCGTCCGATCGATGCCGAGATCGCGCGCCGCCTGCTCAAGATGAGCCCGGTACGCAGCGTGGCAAATGTGGTGCAGACCAGCACCAGCGGCTTTCGCCGTCTGATCTCGATCGGTGGTACGGCTTCCGGCTGGGCGAGTGAAACCGGCGCGCGCACCGAGACGGCCAGCCCCAAGTTTGCCGAGATCGTGCCGCCGCTGGGCGAGCTTTATGCCAATCCCTCGGCCACGCAGCAGATGCTGGACGATGCCGCATTCGATGTGAGCACGTGGCTGGCGGGCGAGATTGCCAGCGAGTTCGCCCGTGCCGAAGGCGTCGCCTTCATCAACGGCACTGGCACCAATCAGCCCCGTGGCTTCCTGACAGGGCCGACCTCGGCGCAGAACGATACGGCCCGCCCGTTCGGCACGCTGCAGTTCATCGCATCGGGCAATGCCAATGCGTTTGACGCAACGCCGGAATCGAAGCTGATCGACATGGTCTTTGCGATGAAGGCTGCGCTGCGCCAGGGCGCGGTGTGGATGATGAATTCGGCAACGCTGGCAACGGTGCGCAAGTTCAAGGCGGCCGACGGCTCGTTCCTGTGGCAGGCCGGGATCGTTGACGGCCAACCGAGCCGGCTGCTGGGCTACCCGGTGATCGAGGCCGAAGACATGCCCGATGTCGGCGCGGGCAGCTTCCCGATCGCGTTTGGGAACTTCAAGGCCGGCTACCTGATCGCCGAACGCACCGCGACGACGATCCTGCGCGATCCCTATACCAACAAGCCCTACGTGCAGTTCTATGCCACGCGCCGGGTCGGTGGCCAGGTGCTCGACAGCGACGCGATCAAGCCGCTCAAGATCTCGACCTGACCTGCTTGGGGCAGGCGCGCGATCCCCTGACGCGCCTGCCCCCGCGTCCGCGGCGGCTCCCCTCACGCCGCGGACGCCCCTCTTCCGTTTCCATCCCCAGAACACCGGAGATTGCCATGAAGCGGGCAATTATCGCGCCGCCAACGCTAGCACCGACGGCGCTCGCCGAGATCAAGGCATGGCTCGGCATCAGCACGGCGCGCGATGACGCTGAGCTGACAGGTCTGATCAGGACCGCGCTGGAACTGTGCGAAGGTTTTACGGGCACGATGCCGCTGGTATCGGGCTGCGAGGAAGTGCTGCGGGCTTGTGGTGACTGGCAATCGCTGGCGACCCGCCCCGTCAAGGCGATCACCGGCGTGCTGGCGATTGCAACCGATGGCACCCGTTCAGCACTGGCACCGACCGATTACGATATCGATATCGATGCCGATGGCACGGGCCGCCTGCGTCTGGCGCGCCCGATCGACCAGACCCGCATCGCCGTGAAGTTCACCGCCGGGATGGCGGAAGGGTGGGACACCCTGCCGGACGCAATCCAGCAGGGACTGGTGCGCTGGGCTGCATACCAGCACCGTGCGCGGGACAATGACAAGACCATGGCCGGTCCGCCGGCTTCGGTAGCCGCGCTGTGGCGGCCGTGGCGGCGGATGCGCATCGCATGAGCCGCGTCAGCAGCAACTTTGCCCAGGTGCAGCAGCAGCTGATCGCCGCCGCGCGCCGCATCGCCGAAGCCCGGGCTGCCAGCCGCAACGCACCGGACAATACGGCCAACTGGCGATCCGCGCGGTGGCTGTGGCCGCTGCTGTGACAGGAGTGAGCAATGGAACTGGCTTTTCGCGCCGCGGTTATTGCCTGGCTTGCCGCTGATCCGACGCTGGCGGAGGGACTGAACGCCATCGTCGAGGAAGCGCCGATCAAGACCGCGCTGCCCTGGCTGGCGCTGACGGCGAGCGCAAGCACCGACTGGAGCAACAAGTCCGGACGGGGACGCGAAATCCGCATCGCGCTCGAGCTCAACTACCGGGGCTATGAGCAGCTGGCGGAGACGGATCTGATCGGCGCCATCGAGGCGCGGATGGAGAGCTTGCCGACAGACCAGAGTGCGAGCGGCTTTCAGATCGCCAGCCTGACCTTCCTCAAGGCACGGGCTGAGCAGCGCGGCGAGGCCTTGCGCTCGCTGGTGCTCGAATACCGGGCGCGCGTGCTGGCGGTCTGATCCAAGGCCGAGACTTTCGAATGTGATGCCTTCCTTCCCATCAGGAGAACCGAAATGCCCGCACAGAAGGGAAGCGCCTTTCTGCTGAAAATCAGCGATGGCGCCACAACGCCGACCTACAACACCGTGGCCGGGCTGCGCACGACGCAGATGTCGATCAACGGCGAGCTGGTGGTCGTGACCAGCAAGGATTCGGGTGGCTGGCGCGAGCTGCTTTCGGGCGCGGGGACGCGCTCGGTGAGCGTAAGCGCGGCCGGCATCTTCCTCGGCAGCAGTGCCGAAGCCCAGGTGCGCGGCAATGCGCTGGCCGGCACCATCACCGACTATGAGCTTTCCTTCGAAGGCGGCGAGAAGATGCGCGGCAAGTTCCTTGTCCAGCGGCTGGACTACGCCGGGGATTTCAACGGCGAGCGCAACTACACGCTCTCGCTCGAAAGCTCGGGCGCGGTGGTGCAGGCATGAGCGGGGCACCGATGACGCCGGTGAGCGCCAATCCCCATCGCGGCGAGGCAGACCTGCTGCTTGACGGTGTGGCGCATGTGCTGCGCCCGTCGTTCGGCGCACTGGTCGCCGCCGAAGAGGAGCTTGGGCCGCTGTTCGGGCTCGTTGAACGCGCAAGTGGCGGCGAGCTGAAGCTGGGCGAGATGGTAGCGCTGTTCTGGCATTGCCTCGCGCATCCCTCCGACCAGAGCCGCGAGGACTTTGCCGAGGCCGTGACCCGCGCCGGACTTTCGGCCTGCGCACCCGCCTTGCGGGGCCTGCTGGTGCAGGTGCTGAAGGGCGGCGGATGAACGCCAAGGCCGAAACCCGCTTCGGCGAGGCGGCGGCGCGACTTTCGGGCCAAGCGGCGCTGCTGATCGGCTGGTCGCCCGATACCTTCTGGGCGGCCACCCCGGCCGAGCTCGCTGCCATCGTCATGGCCGCAGCACCGCCGCCTGCGGATGGCATCGACCGCAACACCCTGTCCGCGATGATGGAGCGCGACGCGCATGGATAGTCTTTCTACGCTGGTTGTCGACGTGCGCGCGAGCACCGAGGGCTTTGCGGCCGACGTCGGACAGATGCGCAGCAGTTTCGATTCGATCGTCGTCGATGGCTTCAGCCGGGGCAGCGATGTGCTGGAGCGTGGCCTGCTGAGTGCCGTGCGGCGGGGCAGCCTGGGCTTCGAGGATCTGCGCCGCGCCGGGCTCAGAGTGCTCGATGACATTGCGGCGCAAGCGATCCGCGGCGGTCTGGCCTCGATCGGGCTTGGCGGATCGGGAGGCAGCGGCCTCGGCGGCGGGATTCTCGGTATCGGCAGCCTTATCAGCTCGATCTTCGGGCTGCCGGGCCGCGCGACAGGCGGGCCGGTTGCGCCGGGACGACCGTACCTGGTCGGCGAGCGCGGTCCGGAACTGTTCGTGCCGACATCGGCCGGGCAGATCGACCCCGGCACCGGCGGCGGCGCGCGGGCTGTCAACGTCTCGATCAAGGTCGTGGCGCCCGAGGGCAGCAGCAGCCCCGAAAGCCTGCGTCGCTCCAGCCGCCAGGTGGCGCAGGCGGTGCGGCGCGCCTTGAGCGAATACTGAGAAGGAACGAGGGGCGATGAGCTACTGGCTGGCAAGCCGCCGCACCGTGCAGGCGACCGACACGATCCAGCGGTTCGATCCGCGGTTCTGGACGGTCGACTTCCCGCGCCCGGCGATGGCTTCGGTGGTGACCACGGCCCCTGACGCGCTGCGAGTCGATGCGGTGTTCCAGAAGGCGAACGATCTCGTCGGCCTGATCTGGGAAAGCGCGGACCGGTGGGACCACCCGCTGCTCGCCTATGATACCGACCGCGACTACGCTCGGCTCACCCTGTCGTTTCGCTGGCGTTCGAGCGGCATATTGCCGCTCAATGCGATCAATGGGCCGACGCTGACGATCGAAGGGCGGGATGCCGCAGGCAATCCGCACAGCTGGTATGTGCGGCTGTGGAACTATGCGGCGGGAACTCCGACCGACGCGGTTGTGACGCTGCCGTTCTCGGCGCTGGCGGGCGGGTTTCTGCTGCCGGGGGAAGCCGATCCGGTCTATCCCTCGGACATCGACCGGATGTTCATCTCGCTTGTCGCGCCCGGTTATTCAGCGGCAGCAACGACGCCGTTTTCACCGGCAGTGACAGGCTGGGCCGAACTGAGCGCGATGCGCTGCAGCGGGCACAGACCGATGCTCACCATCGGCAATGTGATGGTACCGCCGCACGGGCTTTGCATGGCAACGGGCTATGACGACGGTTACAACCAGACGCCCGCGCGCCTGCTGCGCACCATTCGGGGCCTCGGCTATCGCGGCAGCATCAATCACTATGTGGGAATGAGCCACTTCTTTCCGCTCGCGCCCGACGGTGCCGGAGGTTTCGTGGTCGATCCCGCGCTGCCCGCGCTCAATCCGGCGGCGGAGCGGTGGCATGGCGCCTTTCTTTCTGCCGCCAAGGCGATGGGATACACGGTGATCCTCTCGCAATCGTACGAGTTGCTGGCGCAGCATTGTCCGGCCGCCTGGCAACAGCGGGCAGCGGACGGCAGTCCGGCGCGGACAGGCTGGTCGCCGCCATCGGCCTTGCTTTCGCCGGCCAGCGCCGCAGCCAACGACTGGCTGCGCAAGGTTGCGGTGCGGCTGGCCGGATTGCTGACGGAAGCCGGTTTGCCGGTGCGGTATCAGGTGGGTGAGCCGTGGTGGTGGGTGACCGCCGATCGCAAGATCTGCCTCTATGATGACGCGGCCAAGGCAGCGCTGGGCGGCAGCCCGGTGGTCATTCCAGACCTTGGGGCGAAGCTGACAACTGCGCAGAAATCGCTGCTCGATACGGCGGGAGCCTTGCTCTCGGGTTCCACGGCGGGCCTGACGGCTGCGGTGCGAACGGCAGCGGGGAGCGCGCCGTGCGAGACGCTTCTGTTGGCCTTCCTGCCGACCGTGCTCGATCCCGCAACGCCCGAGGCGCGCCGGGCGAACCTGCCAACGGGATGGGCATCACCAGCTTTCGATGTGCTTCAGCTCGAAGACTACGACTGGCTGACGGCCGGGTTCGAAGCGCGGCGGACGCGCGGGCGAGCCGAAGCGGAGGCTCGGCTCGGCTACCCGCGCACACACCAGCATTACCTTTCAGGCTTTGTGCTGGATGCCGCCGATGCCGAGACCATGTGGCCGTGGATCGACGCCGCAGCGAGCGAGGCGCAGGCACTGGGCGTGGCCGAGACTTTCATCTGGGCGCTGCCCCAAGTGGCGCGCGACGGCTTTACCCGCCTGCCCGATGCCACCGCCGGGGCGGCCAGCGAGGACGACATGATGCAGCCCTTCGACGACGTGCTCTTTCCCATTGCGATCGGTCGATCCGCGACGGTGACTCCGGAGTTCTCGACCAATGTGACGATCACCGCATCCGGTTTCGAGCGCCGCAACAGCCTTTGGGCAGACGCAAGGCTGCGCTTCGACGTGGGGCCGGGTGTACGCTCGGAAGCGGAGCTGGGCGAACTGATCGCGTTCTTCCGGGCACGGCGCGGACAGGCGCGCGGGTTCCGGCTGCGTGATCCATCCGACTACAGCTCGAACGGCATGACCGGTGTGCCCACCGCGCTGGATCAGGTGATCGGGACCGGGGACGGGGCAGCGGCACGCTTCCCTCTCGTCAAGGCCTATGGGCTTGGCGGCGATGCGCAGCAGCGCCGCATTACTCGTCCGCGACCGGAAAGCCTGCTGGTGAGTGTCGACGGTGCGGCCGTGACCAGCTGGACGCTGGATGACCTTGGCGAGATCGTGTTTGCCGATGCGCCCGGAGCAGGCAAGACCGTTCGTGCAGGCTTCCTGTTCGATGTGCCGGTACGCTTTGCCGAAGACCGGCTCGACATTTCCGGCGCCGCGTTTGCTGCAGGCGAGGCACCGAGCGTGCCGCTGATCGAACTGCGCGAGGAAGCCTGACATGCCCGAGAGCACACGGGTCTGGTTCAGCCAGCCGCTTGAAACCGTGGCAATCTGGTGGCGGCTCGAGCGGCGCGATGGCGTAACGTTGGGCTTCACGAGCCATGACCGGGACCTTGTCTTCGGCGGCCTCGTTCATCGGACCGCGCCCGGCATGGTGCCTTCGGCAATCCGCCGCACGGCCGATTTCGAAGCCGACAGTGCGGAAGTGGCGGGCGCGCTCAGCCATGATTCCATCCGTGAGGCAGACCTCGCGGCGGGCCGGTTCGACGGTGGCTCCATCGCCATGGGGCTTGTCGACTGGGAGACGCTCGAGCGCGTGACGCTCTATTCAGGTACCATCGGCACCGTGGGGCATGAAGGCGCTGGCTTCTCTGCCGAGCTGCGTTCAGTGAAGGACCTGCTGGCGCGGCAGATCGTGCCGCGGACCGCCCCGACCTGCCGCGCGGAATTCTGTGCCGAGGGATGCACGCTTTCTGCCAATGCCTTTACGCATCAGGCGACACTTGCCGCCGTTTCCGGAGATCGCGGGGCAGTACGCGTGTCGGGCGGTCCGGCCACCGGATTGCTGGCCTTCGGAACGCTGCGCTGGATCGATGGCCCGGAAGCCGGGCTCATCCGCCGCATCGAGGCAGTGGAAGGCACCTGGCTTGTGCTCGATCGGACGACGGCCCCGGATGTGGCCACAGGCACACGGATCGAGCTGCGCGAGGGGTGCGACCACACGCTTGGTACCTGCGCAACCCGCTTCGGTAACGCCGTCAACTTCCAGGGCGAGCCATTTCTGCCCGGGAACGATCTGCTCACCCGCTACCCGGCAGCACAGCGATGAACGCGGCATTTGCCGAGGCCGCAGCGAGCCTGATCGGCGTCCGCTTTCGGCTGCATGGCCGGGATCCCGTGACGGGCCTCGACTGCGTGGGGGTGGTTGCGGAAGCCATGCGGCGGGCGGGAACCGAACCTGTCGTGCCGGCGGGATACCGCCTGCGCACCGTGTCGGTGAGCGGCCTGTTGCCCTTTGCGCAGGCCAACCGCTTCGAACCGGTGGAGCCACCGGATGCCGATGTCGTGCTGGTGATGGTGAGTCCGATCCAGCCGCATCTCGTGATCCGCACTTCTGGCGGGTTTATCCATGCCCACGCCGGGATTGGCAGGGTGACCTTTCTGCCCGGCGCTTTGCCATGGCCAATCGCAAGAGGCTGGCAGGTGCCAGCCTCACTGCATTCGATCGGGAACTGAGACCTATGGCTACTTTGCTGCTCACCGCGGTCGGCACCGTGTTCGGCGGACCGATTGGCGGCTCGATCGGGGCCATCGTGGGCCGCCAGATCGATGCGGCGATCTTCGGCGGGCGCAAGGTCGAAGGACCGCGGCTGAAGGACCTGACGGTCCAGACATCGAGCTACGGGTCTGCACTGCCGCTCCACTTCGGCAAGATGCGGGCCGCCGGTAGTGTGATCTGGGCGACCGAACTGGTCGAGCACAAGGATACGGCGAGCAGCGGCAAGGGCCGCCCCTCCGTCACCACGTACACCTATACGTCTTCGTTCGCGGTGGCGATCGCGAGCAGGCCGATCGCAGGAATTGGCCGTATCTGGGCCGACGGCAACTTGCTGCGAGGCGCGAACGGCGATCTCAAGGTAGGCGGCACGCTGCGCGTCCACCTCGGCCATGGAGACCAGGCAGCGGACCCGCTGATGGCACAGGCGGAAGGGGTGACGCGGTGTCCTGCCTATCGCGGCCTTGCCTATGCGGTGTTCGAGGACCTGGAACTCGCGGACTATGGCAACCGCATACCCTCGCTGACCTTCGAGATACTGGCGGACACGGTCGGCACTTCGATCGGAGCAATCGCGCGAGCGATCTTGCCGGAGGCGGCCGTCAGCAATCTGGACACCGGACTTGCCGGGTTCAGTATCGATCAGGGTTCTGCCGGTGACGCACTGGCGGTGATTTCCGAGGCAGTGCCGATCGCTTGCGCTGTTTCAGGCGGCACTCTGGCAATCCATGCAGCAGAGCAGGCCGGGCCTGTAACGCCAGTGGCCCTGCCGGGTCCGGCGGCCGCGAACAAGGATGGCCGATCCGCCGAGGCCAAGGCCAGTGGCTGGTCGCGCAAGCGTGAACCACTACCGCGCGTTCGTCAGTGCGGGGTTCGATACTACGATGTGGCACGCGATTATCAGCCGGGGCTGCAGCGCGGCATTGGCCGGAGCGAGCAGGGCGATCTGCAAGTGATCGAACTTCCGGCTGCCCTCAGCGCCGCCGAGGCGCAGACGCTTGCCAGCAATGCGAGCCGCCGGGCAGCGCGCCCTGCCGATACGATCACCTACCGGATCACGGAAATCGATCCCGCAATCACCCCCGGTGCATTCGTGAACATTCCGATCGCCTCAGGCGTGTGGCGGGTAACCCAATGGGAGTGGCAGCAGGATGGTGTGCTGCTGTCGCTGGCCGCGAACCCGTCAAGCGGAGCGATAGCTGGGAGTTCTGCGACCACGACGGATCCGGGGAGGTTCAATCCCGCAGCCGATCTTGCGCACACCCCGACCGTGCTCGAGGCGTTTGCGCTGCCATGGGATGGGACCGGCAGTGGAACGACCGCTGCGGTCTTCGCGGCAGCGTCGGGCGCCAGTGCGGGATGGACCGGCGCTGCCTTGCTGGCGGATCTCAGCGGCGATGGCGGTGCACTGACTTCGATCGGCTCGACAGGGCGGAGCAGGGCGCGCCTGGGCAGGACAGTTGGTGCACTGGCAACCGCATCGCCGCTTCTCCTCGATCTTCAATCGACGCTGGACGTTGTGCTGGCAGGCACCGATCTGCAGCTGGCCGATGCCAGCCTCGCCCAACTCCTGCAGGGGGCGAATCGTGCCCGGATCGGTAGCGAGATCGTTCAGTTCGCAAGCGCCACCCCGCTGGGCGGCGGCGTGTGGCGGCTCGGCAACTGGCTACGCGGCCGTGGCGGAACAGAATGGGCTGTCGGTACTCACGTTGCTAACGAGCAGTTCGTTCTGATCGACGATAGCCTGGTGCAGCTCGATGCCACCCAGATTGGCGATCCGGCCACCACGCGCATCGTTGCGGTCGGGCTGGGCGACACCTCTGCGGTCAGTGTGTCGATCGAGGATTCTGCTGCAACGCTGCGGCCGCTTTCGCCCGTTCATGGCACGGCCGTGCTGCAAAGCGATGGCTCTATCGCGTTGCGCTGGACCCGGCGCGCACGTGGGGCCTGGCTCTGGCTCGATAACGTCGACACGCCGCTGAACGAAGAGTCGGAACTCTGGGACGTCACCGTCGGCGATCCGGATGCGCCGGCGCTGCGCTGGCAAGCCACCACAAGTGCATTCGTGGCGACCGCCGAGCAGATCACAGGATTGCCAACCGGTGCGCCGCAATTCTTTTCCGTGCGCCAGATCGGACGGAACGCGGCCTCCGTACCGCTCCGTATCGAGTTTCCAGCCTGACATCCGCGAGAGGACCCGATCATGACCGACCCCCTGAGCTTTGCGCCCACGTCGCCTCGCTTTGCGCTTCCCCTGCTCTTCGCCGGCCAGAGCCAGAAGGAAGTGACGGTGAATGAGGCCCTGCTGACAGCCGACGTCCTGCTCCACCTTGCCGTCGAGGCAGTCGTCACGACCCCACCTGCTGCACCCGCGAGCGGGCAGTGCTGGCTGGTCGGCGCGAGCGCGACCGGAGCATTTGCAGGGAAGAGTGGCCGGATTGCGAGCTGGAGCGACGGAGGCTGGCGTTTTGTCGCGCCAAGAGAAGGGATGCGCGCTTACGACATCGCGGCGAGCGCCTACCGTCATTTCGCCGGAGGCAATTGGCAGATCGCCGCGGCCCCGGCCGCTCCGGCAGGCGGCACCGTGATCGATAGCGAAGCCCGAGCCGTTATCGGCAACCTTATCGCGACACTACGCGCCGCAGGTGTGCTTTCCTGACACCTTATCCCCCTGGTCAAACTTCGATCATGCCGATGGACGCTGACACTGCGATGTGGGTTCGTTGCCTAGATGTCTGGTTTTAGTTGCCTTTTGGCAACATGCCGCACTCACGTTTGCTTGCAAGGAAAATCGAGAGCCGCTAATGGCGACAACACCCGAGGCATGACTTCGAATAAAGGGGAAATGATAATGCGGAAACTGCTCATGGGCTTGGCCCTGGCGTCCACGGCGCTCGCAACGCCGGCGCTCGCCAAGAAGGATTCCTGGTACGTCGAGGTCGATGCTGGCGCGATGATCGTCGA
>NZ_JAIEPN010000202.1 GCF_019748365.1 Novosphingobium sp. | reverse complement strand
GTCTAGCAGGACTGGCCCATTTTTAATCCGGTGCTACCGGCCGATCCGTGGCCCCTTTTATTCCCGGTGTTCTCATCTGCGCGATGCCGCCGATCCCGACCGCGCTCGATGCCCTGCTTGAACATTACGGCACCAGTGCTGTTGCCGAGGTGACCGGACGGTCGAAGCGGCTTGTCCGCGATGCACACGGACAGCAGCGCCTCGAAAGCCGATCACCGCGCACCAACCTTGCCGAAACCACCGCGTTCATGACCGGCGCCAAGCGCATCCTGATCTTCTCGGACGCCGGCGGTACGGGACGCAGCTATCACGCCAGCCTCGATGTCAAAAACCAGCAGCGCCGCGTCCATTTTCTGCTTGAACCTGGATGGCGCGCCGACCGGGCGATCCAAGGGCTGGGCCGCACGCACCGCACCCATCAGGCTTGTCCGCCGCTGTTCCGCCCCGTTACCACCGACTGCAAGGGCGAAGCCCGGTTCACCAGCACCATTGCGCGGCGACTCGATGCGCTGGGGGCGCTCACGCGCGGGCAGCGCCAGACCGGGGGGCAGGGCATGTTCGACGCCGCCGACAACCTCGAGAGCAGTTATGCCAAGCATGCGGTGCACGACTGGTACGGGCTTCTCACCACCGGCAAGCTTAAGAGCACCAGTTTTGCCGAATTCCAGACGATGAGCGGGCTCGAACTTACCGACCAGGACGGTGTGCTGCGCGAGGATCTGCCGCCAATCCAGCGCTGGCTCAATCGCCTTCTTGCCATGAAGATCGCGGTGCAGAACGCCATCTTCGACGAGTTCCTAACCCTTGTCGAAACCCGCGTTGCGGCCGCCAAGGAAGCTGGGACATTCGACATTGGCGTCGAGACGATCTCGGTTGAGGCCTGCCAGGTGCTATCGGATACGGTAATCCGAACCGACCCCGTGACCGGCGCGACCTCCCACCTCCTCGAACTGTCGCTCACCCAGCGCCGCAAGGTCCTGTCGCTTGAGCGGGTGCTCAAGTTGGCGTCCTACGATGACAAGCCACTGTTCCTGCGCAACGAGAAGTCGGGGAAGGTCGCACTGGCAATCCGGGCTCCGTCGCACATGGACGAGGAAGGCAACACCATCCACCGGCACGAACTCGTCCGCCCCTTGCGCAGCGAATACCTTCACGCCGAACGCCTTGCAGAATCGGCGTGGGAAACCGCGTCGGAGGCAGAATTCGCGAAGCTTTGGGAAGCGGAGTACGCCGCCGACGAAAGCCAGTTGGTCACCGAGACGGTGTACCTGGCGACCGGCTTGCTACTGCCCATTTGGGGTGCGCTTCCGAAGGAAGACCTCACGGTCAACCGCATTGTCGACAAATCGGGCGCTTCCTGGCTCGGCCGCCATGTCCACGACCTTTACGTCGACGCGACCCTCGAGAAGCTCGGGGTCAGTCGCAAGGTGCCGACCGATCCGGCTAAAATTGCAGCCGCCATCCTCGGCGGGGGCACCTGGAAGGCGCCGCACCCACTCAATTTCACCATTCGCACATCCCGCGTGAACGGTTCCCGAAGGATCGAGATTGCGGGTGCCGAAGCTGCCCGTATTCCCGAACTCAAGGCTAAGGGTTGCTTCACCGAGATCATCGCTTACAAGACGCGGGTGTTCGTGCCCCTCGATCGGGCGGACGCGATCATCACCAGCATTGCGGTCCAGACCTGAGCAATCAGGTAAGTCGTGCTGAGGGTACCCGTCTGATGGGCGGCGCGTTTCACGCCATCAAGCAGGCGATATCTGCATAATTGAAACGACGGCGATGTTCGACCTTTAGGACTGTCCGGATTCAGGGACAAATCGCGGGTAAGCAGTCACCGGTGCAGGCCAGATTGGTTCTCGGCAACGAAAACGCGAGCGAATTAGCCGCCCACCCTGGGCGCGACAATTACCGAATGCGCCTGAATGGTGGCGCCATTGGTGGTTTGCAGAATTTTGCTTCGGGACTGATAATCCAGATGCCACCACAAGCCGAGTAGGACGGCTGCGACCGCCGCCATGAGGAGCCCGGCGTGGGCCTTCCTCGATCTAAGAGGCGAGCTTCGCGTGCTTTTGGCCTCGGAATTTTGAGGGGCGTCCATTGCTTGTGGTTCGATCAAATAACCACTTTGCGCCGTGTCCATAGAGTGCCAGTGACGGATCCCGTTCGGAAGCTCGGCTCCGCGGCAGGGGGATCACGATTTCAGCTCCGATCCGTGGGTGCGAAGCAGAAAGTTGACGATCGACTGACCGAAAGCGTCGTTCTGATCACCAACGACCATGTGCGTCGCATTCGCAATGTCGCTGTATGCCGCGTGGGGGACGAGACCCTGGAAATGCTTGACGGCTTCCGGCGAGACGAGGTCGCTCGAACCGCCCCGGATCAGATGCACGGGCAGTTTGAGGCTGGCCGCCGCTGCACTGAGTTCAGCGCTCCCTTGATCGCTGGAGTCCCCGCGGCGCCGCATCATTCCGTCGATGAACGCCGGATCCCAATGCCAGTAATAGCGTCCATCCTCCTTGCGGCGCAGGTAGTTTGCGAGCCCGGACGATGCCTTTCGGCTCGGCCGGTGCGGCATATACTCGGAAATGACCCGTGCGGCTTCCTCCGTCGAGGCGAAACCCTCACGCGCATGAGCGGTCATGAAACCGACGACGCGGGCGACGCCGCCGGGTTCCATCTGGGGCGTGATGTCGACCAAGGTGAGCGAGCTGAAACTTCCCGGTGCGCATTCTCCCTCAGCCATAATCCCGGCTATTCCGCCAAGGGACGCGCCGATTATGGCTGGCTTTTTCCCGATCGCCGAAGCGATCGCGACGAGATCTGCCGCAAAATCGGAAATATGATAGGCCCCATCACTCGCCCATGCACTTTCGCCATGCCCGCGCAGATCGACCGCAATCGTCCGGAATCCGTGGCTGGCGAGTAGCTCGGTCACGGCTTTCCACGCTCTGCGCGTTTGCCCGCCTCCGTGCGCCAGAATGACCGGAAAGCCGCGTTCCGGGCCATTTATCGACGCCGCAATGGTAAGGCCCGACTGACCGGCGAATGTGATTGATTGATCCGACATGACGGCATTATACTGTAAGGCGATTTACAAAAAAGTCTATTTAATATTCGAGTTTGGCGCCAGTCACCTGAATCTAGAGTTCGTGGCATATTGTATGATCTGCCTTTTGGCAGAAGTGACGTGATGTGGTGGGCGGTGACGTGACCCCCTGATTTTCCTCCACGCATGATTAGAGTCCGGCCCTGAAGGAAGGACGGACGATGAAGCGATTGAGGTTCACGGAAGAGCAGATCATTGGCGTGCTGAAGGAGGCCGAGGCCGGCGCCACGGCGTGTCCGACGCGACGATCTACAACTGGAAGGCCAAGTATGGTGGCCTGGAGGTCTCGGAGGCGAAGCGGCTGCGGGCGCTCGAGGATGAGAACGCCAAGCTGAAGCGGCTGCTGGCCGAGACGATGCTGGACAACGCGGGCCTGAAGGATCTTCTCGCAAAAAATTGGTAACGCCCGCTGCGAAGCGAGAGGCGGTCGCTCGTCTCCAGGCGGTCCTGGGGATGAGCGAGCGGCGGGCGTGTCGAGTTATCGGCGCTGACCGGAAGAGCATGCGTTACCGGTCGCAGCGGGATGATGATACCGAGCTTCGGTTGAAGCTGCGGGAGCTGGCGCAGCAGCGCCGTCGGTTCGGCTATCGCCGATTGCACATCCTGCTGCGTCGCGAGGGCGTGGTGATCAACCGCAAGAAGACGCAGCGGCTCTACCGCGAGGAGAAGCTGGAAGTCCGGCGTCGGCGGAGCCGGCGTCGCGCCATTGGTGCACGCGCACCGGCGCCCGTGCTGGCGCTGCCCAACCAGCGATGGAGCCTGGACTTCGTGCACGACCAGATGGCGTCCGGACGCCGGTTCCGGGTGCTCAACATCGTCGACGATGTGACCCGCGAGTGCCTGCGCGCGGTGCCGGATACGTCGATCTCGGGACGCAGGGTCGTGCGCGAGCTAAGCGATCTGATCGTCGAGCGCGGCAAGCCGGGCATGATCGTCAGCGACAACGTCCTATGTTGGGAAGCAGCAGCGGCAACAGGCCAGCAGATCTCATTGCGCCGATCAGGATCGGCGCTGCTGTCTTTTTGATCCAGATGGCTTCCATCGTCAAGGAATGTGCTCTCGGCCATAGCAAACACAGGATCCATCGATCTTGGGGGTCGTGGTCCTCACCGTCCTTAAGATGAGATGCAGATGCCAGATGGAAGGCCCGAACATTATCTACAGGGTCGCAGCTGCGCCCTCACGGCTCCACAGAGAGGGGTCCTTCCATCTGGTGTCCGCCCGTTCCAGGAACGGACGGTACTCGGTTCCCGTCTTGATGACGGCGTGTGCGACACGCGCCATCTTGGCGGTGAGTGCGGTCATCGCCTTTCGGCGGCGATCAGGGTCGTTTGCATGCCCGGCGACGTATCGCCCGAGCTTGTCGCGAAAGCTGTTGTCGCGCTGGCGGATGGCAACTTGGGTTGCCATCCAGAAGGTACGGCGGAGCCGAGCATTGCCGTACTTTGAAAGCTTGGTCCGCCCGCGGAATGTGCCGGACTGACATGTGGCAAGATCGAGGCCGCAGAACTTCAAAAACTGGCGGTGGTGAGCAAATCGTCGAAGGTCGCCGGCCTCCGCGAGGATGGTCAGCGCGTTGATCGGCCCAATCCCGGGGATCATTCGCAGGAGCTGGTAATCACGGTTCTCGCTAAGCAGGGCATGGGCTGTTCGTTCGATCTCGTCTCGTTGCCGGATCAGGCTTCGCGCTTGCGCGATGACCATGCGGAACATGGCGATGGAGACGGAATCTTCGCCGATCGGCAATGCAACCGACGCGCAGGCAGTCTCGTAAATATCGTTGATTAAGCGGGCTTTAGAGACCTTGCGGCCGACCAGTGACCACGCCTCGCGCGTGAAGGCCTCCTGGCTGAGCGCTGTCATGCTCGTTGGCGTTGGAAACCGCTCGAGCAAGGCCAGGAACCAATCCGACCTGCTGTTGCCTGCGAAGCGCTCGATCTCTGGGAAGTACAGCGGGAGATAGTGTGTCAGGATCCGATGCCATGTCTGGGTCTTAGCCTTTGAAATGGCTTCGTGCGTCTTCGACATCTCCTGTAGATCGTTGATACCGGCGGCCAGCGGATCGACGTAGCGCTGGGTCGCGCCGATCTGCAGCATGTGCAGGATTACCTGGGCGTCCTTGGAATCGTTCTTGTCCCAGCCATTGTGCAGAGCCTCGCGCGTCCGGGCCAACGCGACCGACGAAATCAAGCGAAGCTCGAATCCCGCAGATAGCAGCCGGTGTGCCAATGTGCGGTGGTAGTTGCCGGTGGCTTCGAAGCCGACGATGACAGGTCTGCCGATGTCCGCCAGGTCGGCCGCCAGACGGTCGTAATCCGCCTTGGTGGCCATCACCGTCATGCGCCGCCGCCGGCCACCCTCCGGGCGTTCAATCAGCACCTCCTGACGGTGCTTGGACATATCGATGGCTACCAGCACGGCATCGGCGGGAGTAGAACTACGCTTGGTCATGGTCGGTCATGACCTGCGCCCGGAATCTTGGACCGTTTTGAGCTGGAAAATTCCAGTTAGATCATAGGGCCAGGATACGGAGTGAGCGATGATGAGGACGAAGTTTTCCAAGGCACGGATCGCCCGAGGCGATCACCGCCGTTTTCGCCGAGGCCATGGTCCAGACCTGCATCGTCCATCTGCTCCGGAACTCGACGGACTTCCTCTCATGGAAAGACCGCAAGCCGCTGGTGACCGCGCTGAAGGGCATTTACCGCGCCGTCGATGCCAAGGCTGCCGAGGGAACCACCTTAAGGACGTATGGTCCACTTTCCCAAGGTTACAGGCTATCACGCAATACTGGGGCTGAAGCCAGTATCCGACTAGAGTCGGAGGGATCCCTCCCAAATGGGGGCCTCCAAACAACGCAAACTGAAAATAATTAGCGAATATTCAGCCAGTGCCGTCGTTCACTCCGGCACGTCAGACGGTGCCCCGTCTTGCGGTGCCGAGTCAACCGTTCGCGTGGATTTGGCGACGGGTGCCGGGTCACTGTCCCAGTCGAACACCTTGCCGCGCACGCGCTGGTAGTTGACATCGGGATCATACAGCGGGCCACCATCGAGGCCGAGGTCGCGTGCCTCGGCCATGCCCATCGCTGAGAGCAGCGAGAATCCCGCGACATAGGCATTGCGCCGCGCAGTGACGAGGCGGGTCTGGGCTTGAAGCAACTCACGCTCGGCATCGAGAATATCCAGAATGGTGCGGTTGCCGACGCTGTTTTCGGCGCGCACCCCTTCAAGGCTGAGAGTTGCAGCATCGACTGCGCTTTGGCTCGACGCGATGATCTCGTCGGTAGCCTGCCAAGAGGCAAAGGCAGCGCGGACGGTGGCGATGACCTCACGCTCAATGGCGATCTCTTGCTCCATCGTCGCGTTCTCCCGCGCCTGTGCCTGACGGCGCTGGGCTGCGGGAAGCCCGCCCTGGAACATGGGGATGGACGCGCGAATGCCTGCCTGTGCTGTCGTCTGGCTCTGGGTAAAGGCACCGGTGCCGGCTGCTGTGCCACCGAGCGTGCCAAGATAGTCGGTATAGCCAAGTCCGGTGAACACACTAATCCGTGGCAGGCGCGATGCACTCACCGCTTTCACATCGAAACCAGCAGCAGTGCTGCGCTGACGCGCTGCGATCAGGTCTGGGTTGTTGTCGAGCGCGATTTGGGTGGCCTCAGCCGGCGTGTCCGGAAGACCGGCCAGCGGTGGCGGCGGTTGCAGCGCCACGGGAGGCTTGCCAACTATGGACAGATAGAACTCGCGCGCGGCAATCAGGCTGGACTGTGCAGAGCGCAGATCGCCCTGAGCGAGCGCCAGCCGAGCCTGCGACTGGGCCACATCGGTGCGGGTCAGATCGCCGATCTCGAAACGGTCACGCGTTGCCCGCAGGTTGACTGTGAGGACTTCGACATTGTTGCGATTGAGGCCCACGACGGCTTCGGCAAGGATCACGTCCATGTAGCTGGCGACAACTCGGCTGAATATACCAGACTCCGCACCGCGCAGATCGGCTTGCCCTGCCTTCACCCGCGTTTCTGCTGCGAGCACCGAATTCTTCACGCCGCCGCCCGAATAGACCGGCACGCTAAGCTGTAAGGAGGAATCGAAAGCGCGGTCGGGCGAGGTAAAATTGTTGGCGCTGTTCTTGAGAAATTCGGTGTAGCTTGATGCGCCCTGCAGCGAGGGCAGACCGGCGGCGCGGGCAATCGGCACGGTTTCGTCTGTCGCTCGCTGCTGGGCCCGCGCGCCTTGCAGCGACGGGTTGGTGGCATAGGCCGCGTTTAGCGCATCGCGCAGATCGTCGGCCAGCAACGGCGCAGGCAATGCGGCAACAAGTCCTGCCAGCAGGGCGGGCTTCAACGATGAGTACTGTCTCAACATCAGGTTGCCCGTAGCGCGATCGCGATTGGCCGAGAGCAGCGACTTCAGCGGCACCCGGTCGCCCTCTTTCCAGCCGTATTTTTCAGTCAGTGCCGGGCCAATCAGCACGCCGGTGCGCTTTTGCTTCATGGCAGCCGCGGTTTGTGAGGAGACGTTGAATCTGGAGTTTGTTCTGGAACGACGTCGATCAACCGGCCCCTGTTTCCGAAAATTCCGGCCAACTTGCTTCCGACGCCCGCCACGGCCACGTAGATTGCCGGGATCACCACCAACGTCAGCAAGGTCGATGTCGTCAGGCCACCGATGATGATGAAGCCCATGGGATTGCGCCACTCCGCTCCGTCTGATTGGGAAAGGGCGACCGGAATCATCCCGAAGACGGCAGCCATCGCGGTCATCAGTACCGGACGGAGACGTTCTGGCGCAGCCTGTAACATGGCTTCGTGTGCCCCACGTCCCTCTTCGCGCAACTGATTGGCACGGTCGATGAGGAGGATGCCGTTCTTCATGACGATACCCATCAGGGCCAGCAGACCGATCTGGGCAAAGAGACTCATTTGCTGCCCGGCCGCCCACATGGCAAAAAACGCCCCCGAAAAGGACAGCGGCGCGGTCAGCATGATCAGCAAAGGCTGAGCAAAGCGATCGAACTGGCTGGCGAGCACTATGTAGAGCGCGATCAAAGCGAGGACAAAGGCGGCTATGATTGCCGACGACGTGTCGCCCAGTCGGCGCGCCATGCCCTCTTTCTGGATAGTCATTCCGGCAGGCGGCGGGAAGTCCGCGACGATCTCGTCGGCGCGCGCGTCCGCATCGCCCAGCGCGGTTCCGGGTGGGAGATTGAGGATGATGGTGACCTGACGCGCACGGTTGAGCCGGTCGATCTGCGTAGGCCCGGATTCCACGCCGATGTCTGCGACTGAAGCCATGTCTGCCAGTGCCCCACTTGCGGAACGAACCGGTAATTGGCCAAGATCGAAAAGCGACTGGCGAAGGTCTTCCTCCATACGAACCCGCACATCGTAGCGCCTGCCACCTACCTCAAATGTCCCGGCCTCGACTCCGCCCAGCATGATCTGCGTGGCACTCGCGACTTCGCGCGCAGCAACGCCAAGATCGGTTGCTCGGGCCCGATCCAACCTCACCTGGACCTCGGGCCGGCCGCCCTCATATGTCGAGCGAATGTCGGTGAATAATGGATCGGCGCGGAACTGCTCTTCCAGCGTCGCGGCATATTGGGCGATCCGGTTGATGTCGCTGCCGCTGACCACCAGTTCTATCGGATTCATGGCGACCCCGCCGCCCGACACCCAAGGCACTTCGTTGATCGAAATTTCAACCGCCTCGGGAAAGGTTTTGGTGAGTGTCGTACGTGCGCGGTTCATGAGTTCGCCTTGCGATACGGACCGACCACGTTTGGGTGTCGTCTCGACGTAGAATTCGAGAAGATTTGTGCGCCCTCTTATGCCGGCGCCAGCCGTGATGAAGACCAGTTTGATCTGATCGTCTCTGCGCAGGGCCGCATCAGCGCGCAGAGCCGCATCGCGGGCAGTGGCGATGCCAGTGCCCAAAGGCAGCTTAACCGTTGCGAGATACTCGCTGCGGTCCGCTTCGCCAAGGAAGGTCGATGGGACCATTGAGGCAAAAATACCGCCAATCACCAGGCTCCCTGCCGCAGCAAGAATGACGAGCTTTGTGTGACTGAAAGTCCAGGCGACAAGCTCAGCGTAGCGTTCCGCCATGCGCCGATGAAAGTTTTCGATCCGCCCAAGCCAGCCGTGGTCACGATGTTCGAGCCGCATGAAACGCGATGCCAGCATCGGTGTGAGCGTAAGCGCAACGAGCAACGATACCGAGACCGAGAAGACAATGGTCAGCCCGTATTGGATCAGGAATTGTCCAACAATACCTTCCATCACCGAGATCGGGACGAATACCGCCAACGTAGCAAATGTGCCTGCCAGAACCGCAAGCGCCACTCGCCGGGTGGCAGAAGCGGCCGCCTCAGGCGGGCTCAGGCCGGCCTCGATGTCGCGCTCGACCGCCTCAACTACAACAATGGCGTCGTCGACCAGCAACCCGACGGCGACCGTCAGGGCAAGCATCGTCATGATATTGACGGTGAAATCGGCCACCCCAAAAATGAAGAAAGTCGCCATGATCGAGGTCGGGATCGCCAGTCCGACAATGACAGTCGCTCGCCAGGACAGCAGAAAGAAAAAGGTGATTCCGATAACGAGGATTACGGCCAATACCAGATCGAACAGTACGTCATCGATCGAGGATTCGATGAAGCGCGAGATGTCGCGGGCTACGACCAGACGCATGCCTTGTGGCGCGTTCTGCTGGAGCTCAGCGACTTCGGCCATGACGGCCTTGGCCACCTCGATGGTGTTGCGCCCGGATTGGCGCCGCACTTCGAGCGCAACACCGACGACGCCGTTGAGTTGTGCGTAGCTTCGTTCGTCGGTCACGGAATCCTCGACCCGGGCAATATCGTCGAGCCGGGTGCTGCGCCCGCCTTCGCGATGGGCGAGCATCATCTGCTTGAACTCTTCGGCGGTGCGGGCCTCGGCAAGCGTGCGCACACCGAATTCGCGTTGTCGCGCTTCGGTTTCCAACCGCCCGCCGGGCAATTGGGCGTTTTCGTTCCGGACCGACCTGAGGACATCGGGCGCGCTCAGGCCAACCGCCTTCAGCTTCGATGGATCGAGCCAGATTCGCATTTCCCGGTCGCGACCGCCAACCAGGGTGACCGAGCCGACTCCGGAGATGCGCTGCAGCCGTTCCTTGACTACTTCATCGGCAAAGCGAGTCAGTTCCGCGACGGGCTGCTCGCCGGCAATCATCACCGAAACGACAGGTGCCGCGTCAGGATCGAGCCGTTCAACTATGGGCGCATCCGCATCGTCAGGCAGATCGGCGACAATTCCGGAAATCTTGTCGCGCACCTCCTGCGCCTTCACATCGGGATCTTCATTGAGCTCAAACTCAATGTTGACCTGCGACAGCCCGTCCGCGCTGACCGACCGGAGCTGGCGGATCCCCGAAATCGAATTGACCGCCTCCTCGATCTTGTCTGTCACTTCGGTTTCGATGCTCGAGGGGGCAGCCCCCGGCTGCGTGGTCTGCACTGAAACATATGGGAATTCGATCTTCGGGAAGAGATCGACGCCCAGACCTCGAAAGGCCACGAATCCCATGACCACCAACGAGCTGATCATCATTGTGGCAAAGACCGGTCGCCGGATCGAAACGTCAACGAGCCACATTGTCTGAACCAGTTTTCGCGGGCACTGCCCGTCTTTCCTTCACCTTCATCCCGTCATGCAACATCGACGGGGGATTGAGTACGACCCGCTGCCCCGCATTGAGGCCCGACAGGATTTCCACCCGGTCGAAATCGATCGACCGGATGCGAACCGCGACCTTGCGGACGCTGCTATTGGCGACCGCGAAAGCGAAGGGCGCGGCGCTGTCTCCGGCGATGGCGCGGCGAGGCAAGATCAGCGCTGGTGTCGGCGGTGCCGAGATTTCGGCGCGCACCGAAAGTCCGGGCTTCACCTCATAAGTGGGATTGCGCAGCGGCAATCTGACCTCGACGGTCCGCGCCTGGGCATCCACTCGATCATTGATGACCGCTACGTAGCTTTCGAACGGCTTGGCGAAGCCCTCGATGAACAGGTGTGCGGGCTGGTTCCGCTGGACTTGCCCGAGCTTGTCTTGAGGAAAGCTGACGATCGCCGCGACGAAAGCGACTTCCTGAATTTCCAGAATTGACGATTGTCCACCCACTCCAAAGGTGCTGAGGTAGACACCCTCATCGACATTGCGGCTCGTCACCACGGCGTCGTAGGGCGCTCGCACAATGGTGTCATTGAGCGCTTGCTGTGCAGTCGCGGCCACGGCCTCGGCTTGAGAAACGCGAGCCTTGGCAACTGCGACCGCCGTCTCAGCTTCGTCGACGCGCGATAGCGATACGAAGCCGCGCGGCTTCAGCGCCTGAACCCTCTCATTGGTGCGTTCGGCCTGCTGCGCTTCTGCCCGGGCGAGCCTCACCGCGGCGAGAGCCTCGTTCAGCCTGCGCTGGTAGTCCGCCTGCCTCGTGCGAAACAGAGGTGCGCCCTTGGCGACTCTGTCTCCAACGCGGACGAAGATTCGATCGACAGGCCCCTGGACAAGCGCTCCGAGGTTGCTGCGCTGGAATGCCGCGATCGTTCCTCGCCCTTGAACCGGTTGGGACAAGTTCGACCGCTCGACGATCACTGTTTCGACTTCGGTTGCGCCTTGTCCCGAGGCGGCTGCGGTTTTTTCCGCATCACCAGATTGCGAGCCACAGCCGGCAAGGGAGAGAAGAAGCAGCGCGGCCACCGCCGCTTGACGTGGCAATCCTTTTTGTCTGGGATTGAGTTTAATGGCAGTGGGATGCATGGACGCTGCATAGACTGTAAGAGGGATTATCGTAAAGCGCTTTAATAATGCTTTGCGGGACCGTGATGGTGGCTCATAAGGCGCTTGCAAAATGAAGGCGGACGAAACCTTTCCCACTCCACTCGACGAACTCGCCTTCCTGCTGGAAGAAGTGCCGAGATCGTTGCGTCGAAAGTTCGACGAACGCACGCATGCGCATGGCCTCAGTCGCACCCAATGGCGTATCCTCGCTTACCTGCTGCGTGATCCCGGGATGTCGCAGACCGAATTGGCGCGGTGCCTCGAACTCGAACGCATGACGATTGGCCTTGCTCTGGACAAGATGGAGGAGAACGGTTTGGTCCAACGGATGCGCTCTTCAAAGGATCGGCGCTTGCAGCTTGTTCATGCCACGCCCAAGGCCCGGGATTTGCTGCCCAGGCTGCGTCTCGAAGCCGATGCAACATATACCGAATTGCTCCGGGATATGCCTGATGACCGCATCAACGAATTCCGTAAGACACTTGAAATGCTGGCAGCTAACCTTCGTCGATCATGACACGCTGTCCGTCGTCAGAACTCGGGCGCGCAGACGTCTTGGATCGGGAGGGAAGCTGCTGTCAGAATGGCTGGTGAACGGATGGCAGTTGTCGGTGAGTTCCATCCTCACTTCGAATGTTCGAGATAGGGGGGCGGGTCTGACACCCGAGTGGGCTTCGGCTCTGCAGAACCTCATTGCTCACAACTGGTAGGCAGCACGCAACCTTGTGGCGACGTCGTCTCGCGTCATGTTCACCTTGAACTGCCTGGGGTCATAATCGGCCTCGGCCGTTGCCTGCTCCACAAACGACCGCATGTCGTCAGCGACGGAGCTGGGCAATTCATAACGGGCCTCCTGGCTCAGCAGCTGCAGCAGCCGTGCCACGTCATTGCGGTGCTTGCGGATGTTCTTCTCATCGACATTGCCTCCTTCTTCGCGCTGGCGGGTAAGATCGAGCCAAGCGCGTGCCTTGAACGGGATGATTGCCGCCTCGCCAAGCACGGGGATGCCGCCGACTTCGCGGACCATCGACTTGAGAAAATCGTAGTAGCTCTCATCAAGTAGGATTGCCGACAAGCTGGCGGCTGCCTTGTCGATTGGGAGCGGCGTCAGGTGGGCATCCTCCGAAAGCTTCAGTCCCTCGCGCGCGCGCGAGAACAGCTCGAGCATTGCGGGAAAATCCCCCGCCTTAGGCTTCTGGAAGCGGTACAGAACCTTCGCTCCCTCGCTGCGCTCCCTGACCTCGTAACCGCCTTCTTCGACAAAGGCCCAGAAACGCTCGGTGAAGGCGCTGTCCAGCGCTTCGACAACCAGGACGATGTCCAAATCCTTGGTAGCACGAAAGTCGAGGCCGACCTCGTCCATGATCAGTTCGCAGGCAGCCCCGCCGATCAACACGTATTGATGCTCGTGGCCCGCAAAGTGCGCCCGAAAGCGATCGACCCCGATCACCATTCAAATGGCTCCAATAATTCTTCCGCCGCTTGTGCAACGCGTTCGTCCGGACTCCCCCTGACGCTGAGGTACAGCGAGAGGGGGTCGATAACGCCATTCCTTGCGAGAATCCGCGGATCGTAGGTCCACGTCTGAACCTCGATGCGCTCGTCATCGAAGGCCGTGGCAGGCCTCAGCGTATCTGCCACTGCAAGGCTCTTCCAACTCGCCGCAAGAATGGCTCTTGTTTCGGTCCGGGGAGGGGCCAGCATGGTGTAGCGGGCAAGCGCACTTGTCCCGGCAAGCGGTCCGATCTTCTCCCCGTCCTGTGCGTAGACGACCCGAACCTTGCGAACCGGCGATTGGAGCTGCGCCTGAACAGCTTCCCATAGTTTTTGGCCACGAAGCAGCATGTGCAGACGGCGCTGCCGACCGACATGGTGAGCCTTTGCCAGCTGGAGCGCCTCTAGCTCATCCAGGGTCCGGCTGATGCTCATGATCGATACGCCAAGATCGTCCGCAAGTTCGGTGAGGTTTAGATCGCCCAGGCCGCGGCCCTGCATGATTGCAAGCAGCAGGAATTGCGTGGTGGGGCTGATCGACGCGGCGCTGGCAATCGCGAATGCCGGCGCGCGCTCCCGCAAATCCAGGAACGCCTCGGGGACATAAAGCTGCGCGCCCGATGCGATGAAGCCGATTTTGCGATCCACCATCTGACGGCGGATCGCGTTCGGGGCACGGTCGAGTAGCAAGAGCACCAGGTCGGCCCCGAGTTCGCGCTGAACCAGGTCGCGGTGCTTCAAATACTGCGCCGTGGCCCCTGATCCCGGCGGCAGGATCTCCTTGATGGCCATGAGCAGCAGCGTGCGGCCATTCAGCGAACCTTGCCAGATCGCGTAGCGGTCAATGATGAAATGAGGCAGATTGGTGGGTGCGACCGGCACGAGGCCAAGCCGCTCTCCGAACGTGTCATCGACATACGCTTCCGCAGCCTCGGCGAGCGCTTCCAACCGCGCTTCAGGGACTCGTTCTAACATCACAAGGCCTATCTAACATTACTACTGTTAAAAGTCTATTGTGATGTTAGATTGGCGGGCGCCATACAAAAAATAGCTCACGATACAGCGGCCCGGAACCCAAATTCTCCGCATGCAGGCCGGCGCAGTCGGTGCAGATGCGCCCTCCGCGTGAGGTATAAATCCGGCATTTATGCCTCACCGTCCGAACAAGCCGCATTGGCACACCGCGCCATTAGGCGTCCGACGTTGCCGTTCCAAGACCAGGGAAATCCTGAAACCGTGAGGGGAGGGGGGCTGGAAGGGGTTGAGCCGATGGGCTCGGCCATTCCGGTCTCAGGAGAACCATGATGAACGATATCCAGATGATCCCACTCGGCAAGCTGCGGCTTTCCGAAGCCAATGTCCGCAAGAACGACAGCAACCTCTTTATCGAGGAATTCGCCGCCAGCATCGAGGCCAAGGGCCTGCTGCAGAACCTGATCGTTGTCCCTGCCAAGAAAAAGGGGATGTTCGACGTTACAGCCGGTGGCCGCCGCCTGCGCGCGTTCAATTTTCTTCTCGCGGGCGGCAAGATCGACAAGGGTTACGAGGTGCCCTGCAGGGTGCTCGACATCGATGCCGCTGAGCAGTCCGAACTGTCGTTGATCGAGAACATCATTCGTCTCGACATGACCCCGACCGATGAAATCCGCGCCTACAAGCACTTCGTGGGCGAAGGCAGCGATCTCGACGCGATCGCAAAGCGCTTTGGCCGGACACGGCGGTTCATCGAGGGCCGTATGCGGCTCGCAGATTTGGCCGATCCGATCTTCACCGCGCTCGAGGAAGGCAAGATCACGCTGGACGTTGCCAAGGCCTACGCGACAAGCCCGAACCGTGAGCGCCAGATGCTGGTGTGGAACGAGCTGTCGAACAGCTGGCAGGGCAACCAGCCCGACTCCATTCGCCGCATGATCACCAACAGTGCGATCAAATCCAATTCGCCGATCGCCCGCCTCGCGACCGAGGCAGAATACCTCGCGGCTGGCGGCCGCATCGAACGCGACCTGTTCACCGACGACGCCAGCGAGACCTGGATCGATCCCGAGATCGCCCAGCGCATCGCGGGCGAGAAGCTGCAGACCTTCGCCGCTGATGTCGCTGCGGGTAGCGGCTACGCTTGGGTCCGTCCCGTCCTTGAAACCCGCGTGCCTTACAGCGCCAGCGAAGAACTCCACCAGGTTCACCTCGATCCAGCGCCGCTCTCGGACGAAGAACAGGCCCAGGCAGATCACTTGCTGGAAACCATCTCGGCGCTCGAAGCCGAAGGCGAGAATATCGACGAGGACGACGAAGTTGGCGCAACCGACTTCCAGGCACGTTGGGACGCCGCAACTGCAGCCTATGACGCGATCCACGACAAGCCGCCTGTGATACCGGACGAACTCAAGCCCAATGTCGGCTGTTTCATCACTATCAATGCCGATGGCACACCGGTGATCGACAGTGGCCTCTACAGCGACAAGCCGATGCAACGGCGCAAGGCGGCGGGTCCGGGCGGCGCGGAAGGCAATGGCGAACCAGTTGACGACAACAAGCCAAAACCGCTGTCGCAAAAGCTGGTCGACGAACTGGCGGTGCAGCGCCGCGATATCCTCGCGATCAATCTCGCTTCGAACCCGGCGATCGCGCTCGACTACATGATCTTCGCGATTGCCGATGCGGGCCATACGTACGGCGCGCAGGCGCATGGCACCACGATCCGGGCTCCTTCGCCTTCGCTCTATCTGGCAAACTACCCGGAATCCCCGGCGCACATGCTGATGGCCGATATGCGCGAAACGCTCGACACTAGCTGGACCGAGCACGACCGCACCGTCGATCGGTTTACCGCCTTCAGCGCGCTCGACGACGATGCCAAGGCGAGCTGGCTCTCCTACTGCGCCGCGCGCAGTCTCGAAGCCAGCATGGGTGCGCCGCGCAAGCCCGGCCAGTCCGGCGCGGAACCCATCGATCTCCACGATCATCTGGCGAGCCTGATGGCGATCAACGCGGCAAGCCACTGGCGGCCGACCGCGGCCAATTACTTCGACCGGGTCAGCAAGCAGACGCTGCTCGCGCACATCAACGAAGTTGGCGGTCCGACCATGGCGGCGAGTTTCATGGGCTCGAAGAAGGGCGACCTCTCGGCCTCCTGCGAACGACTGTTCGCGGGCGAGACCATCGTGGCGCCTGAGGTCAAGGAAGCCGCGCTTGCATGGGTTCCCGATCATATGCGGTTCCGCGTCATCGCGACCGGGGAGGCTGCAAGGGAAGGTGGGGTCGAGCCGAAGAACGCGGCCGTGGTTGAAGTCTCTGACGAACCCTCCGGCGAAGGGGCTCCAGAGCATGTCGGCGAGGACGAACTGTCCAATGACGCCGTCGATGAGCCCGAATTGCTCGACGCCTGACCGCCTCGCCTGACTGCACCACCTGATTTTCCGGGCAAACTGGCCGCCGCGCATCCTGATTGTGATGCGCGGCGGCCCCCATTTACGCATAGGAAGGCTTCGCCCCCATGAATACCACCGCCAAGCTGCGCGCCCGGGTCTCGCCCGAGGCGATCTCCAAAGTCACCCGCATTTTCAACGGATCGCTCGACGATATTTTCAACGAACTGCTGCAGAACGCCCGCCGTGCTGGCGCGAGCATGGTCGCCATTTCGGCGCTGCATCTCGAAGATGCTTGCGTGATTACCGTCAGCGATGACGGGGCGGGGATCGACGATCCGGCCAATCTCGTTTCGCTTGGCCAGTCGGACTGGTCGGATGAGTGTCGTGCCCGCGAGGACCCTGCCGGGATGGGCTTTTTCAGTTTGGCCGGGCGCGACACTGTCGTCAGTTCGGCCAGCGCCACAGCGTCGTTCTCGCTGGCGATTACCGGACCGGCCTGGACGGGTGAGGCCGACATCGATGTCCTGCCCTGGCAGGGTCCGCGCGGAACAACGATCTCCTTCACCTTCGACGCCATCAGGGATGGGCACCTCGACCGAGCAGTCAAAGCCGCTTGAGAACACCGGGAATAAAAGGGGCCACGGATCGGCCGGTAGCACCGGATTAAAAATGGGCCAGTCCTGCTAGA
>NZ_JAIEPN010000133.1 GCF_019748365.1 Novosphingobium sp. | reverse complement strand
TCGGGCCCGAGCATCGCCGATTCCGGCACCCAGACATTGGTGAGCGAGAGCCGCGGGTGGTCCGTCGGCATGTTGAAGGTCCACATGTATTCCTCGATCACCAGCCCCGGCGAGGGATTGGGCACGAGGAGGCAGGTGATCCCGCGCGCGTCACCCGGCTCGCCCGCCGTGCGCGCAAAGACAGCGCAGTGGCTGGCGATGTGCATGCCGGTGATCCACATCTTCTCGCCATCGATGCGCCAACCGGGCACGCCATCGCGCGTCTCGCGCACCGCGCGGGTTTCCATGTGGGTCGCGTCCGAACCGTGGCGTGCTTCCGTCAGGCCGAAGGAGACGCGGCGCGTGCGCGCGAAGCCGCCGAGGATGAACTCCTCCTGCTGTTCGGGCGTGCCGAAATGCTCGAACATGTTCACGAACGGGAAGTTCCCGACGATCGAATGCTCGTTCTGCAGATCGTTATGGAGGCCAAGCCCCTTCTGCGTGAAGTGATCGCGGATCACCGCCATCCACAGGTTCTTGCCATCCTTGCCGCCGTATTTCTTGGGTGCGGAAAAACGCCAGTGCCCGGCTGCATCGGCGCGGCGCGTCGCCTCGATCAGCAAGGCTTCCCATTCGTGGCGCGGCAGGCCCTGATTCTCGAAATCGGTGCGCGCATATTCGCGGCGGTGATCGAAGAAGCGGATGTTGTCATCCGCCTGTTCGAGCGGCTTGATCTCGGCATCGATGAAGGCGTCGAGCTCGGCGAGATAGCGGGTAAGCTCCTGCGGCAGATCGAAGTTCATGTGTTGCTCTCCCAGATACAGCGCGCTTCGGCGAGCGCAGGATACTTCGGCATGTCGGCGGCCAGCGTACCCAGCACGCGGCGGCGCAGATCGGCGAGCAGGCCCGGCTCGGCAAGTGTGGTGCGACCGGCAAGGATCGCCTCGCAAAGCGCCTTGTCATGCGGATTCGGACGGCCGGCGAGTTCGCGGCGGACGATGCCGAGGGCGTTCTGCGCAACCGCGAGTTCGAAGCGCTCGCGCGGCGCGGCCATGTGCGGCTTCACCGTGGCGGCGAGCCATTCGGAAACGGCGGTGAGGATCTCGACCGCGCTCGGTTCGCCTTCGGCGGGCGCGGGCTGCGAAAGCGGGGGCGGCAGAGGCCGCGCACGTTCGGCTTCGGGTGCATCGGCCTCCAGCAGGAGCAGCAGGTCGAGGTCCTGCTCCGCCGCGCGGCGGGCAACGACGACGCGTTCGAGCGAACGGTCCGCACCGCTGCGCCAGCCCTTGCCCATCGAGAGCGCCGAGAGCGCCCACCAGACCGTGCGGTAGACCAGCCAGAAGCGGAACCGGGCCGGATCGAATGCCGTGCCACCGGCCGCTTCATAGGCGCGGGCCAGGTCCTCGATCTGGCCCAGACCGAAGCCGCGCTTGTCGAGCCGGCCAAAGCGCCAGACGGTCATGCAGCCAAAGGCCAGGTCCTCATGGGCATCGCCGAGGTGCGCGAGCTCCCAATCGAGCACGGCGCTGAGCCGGCCATCCTCCACCATGATGTTGCCGATGCGCAGATCGCCATGGAGCACCGCGAGCGGCGCTGGAGGCGGCAGATTGGCGCGCAGCCATGCAAGGCCGAGGGCAATGGGCGGGCGGTCACCGCGAGCCTCGGCGAACTGTGCGGCGAGCGCTTCAACCCCGGCGGCGGGTTCGAGCACGGGGAGAAACGGCAGGTCGGCCGGATCGAGCGCGTGGACCTTGGCCATCGCGGCTGCGATCTCACCCAGCAGTGCGGGGGGCGACGACAGCGCGTTCTCGGGATCGGGCGAGCCGGGCACGCAGCGCATGATGAAACCGAGGCCGAGATCGTCTTCCGGCAGGAGTTCGGTAACCACTTCGGGCGCGGGCACACCGCCGGTGCGCGCGGCGCGGATCACGGCGGCTTCCTTGGCCATATCGAGATGGCGATTGGCGACCCATTCCGCCGAGGGTGCGCGGCGCAGCACGAACGCTTCGCCGCCGGTCTCGAAACGCCAGCTCTGCATGTTGGCGCCGCCAGAGAGCCGGAGCAGGCCGGAGACCGTGCCGCGCCAGCCGGCGCGCGTCATCACCCGCTGAAGGCCCTCGACCAGAGCTTGTTGCGCCTGCGCCGTCATCCGCTCCTCTCGCCCGCTCTTGATCGGGCTATTCGCTTTGCGCTTGGTGGCGCCACTATCATTAATCGCGCGGTTAATGTCCAGCGCCCGCAACGGCACGGCAAGGCGGGCGGGACGTGCGACCACCTGCGGGAACAGTGCTTGCCGGGGAATCCCAATAAGTTACGGTGCTAATAGAACCTCAACAGGTTTGCAGCTAAGAGGGCGTATGGCTTCGGGCGTCAAACGGATGAGCAAATGGATCGCGGCTGCGCTGTGGTGCGCCGTGCCGCTTGCGCTCGCCGCCGCCCCGGCCCAGGCCCGCCCCGGCTCCAGCCTGCAGAGCGCGCGCGATGCCGCGATCGAGAGCCAGGTGTCTGCAATCGTGGCGCAAGGGCGTGGTCGGATCGGGGTTGCCGCGGTTGATCTCGATGGCGGCGGGCAGATCCTGATCAACGGCGACATGCCGTTTCCGATGGCCAGCACCGCCAAGATCGCCATTGCCGCCACCTACCTTTCCGGCGTGGAGCAGGGCCGCCTGCGGCTCGACCAGCAGTTCCCCATGATGGTGCCGGTAGCCGAATCCGCCGAATCGCGCGGGTCCGTCGCCGCTGTCCGGCCCGGCACAGTGATGTCCGCGCAGAGCCTGATGGAACTCTCCATCACGCGCAGCGATAACCACGCGACCGACGGCCTGATCGCCGCCGTCGGCGGGATTGGCGCGGTGAACACCTGGCTCAGCCGGATCGGCGTGACAGGCCAGCATCTCGACCACACGATGGCGACGCTGGTGCGCGACGATGGCCGGGTCAATCCGGTGACGACGATCGACACCCGCACCAGCAGCACGCCGCGCGCCATGGTGCAGCTCCTCGCCGCAATCGATCGCGGCGGCGCGCTCAGCCCGGAAAGCCGCGCGGTGCTGCTCGATACGATGACCCGCACCAGCACCGGCCGCAACCGCATCCGCAGCGGCCTGCCCGAGGGCGTCGTCTTCGCGCACAAGACGGGGACGCTGGCCGGAGTGACCGACGATGTCGGCATCGTGCGCCTGCCCGATGGGCGGCACCTTGCCATCGCGATTTTCGTGACGGGGCCGGAAGGCCACACCGCGCATGCCGGTCTGATCGCGCAGATCGCCCGTGTGCTCTACGACGGTTTCAGCCAGCCCCCGCTGCCCAGCAGCTTCGAGACGGCGCGCCGCTGATTTTCTGACACGCTGACGATCCGGCCTGCGTCCCCGGCGCAGGCATCTGGTCGTGCGCGCAAGCCGCACAAAAGAGAAGGGGCGCAACCGCCAAAGCGGTCACGCCCCTCTATCTCTATCAAACCCTTGCGGGGTTGATTACATGTGAGCGGCTTCGCTCGAAGCGTCAGCAGCCGGAGCCGAAGCGTCTTCCGACGGAGCAGCCGAGGCGTCCATGGCGGCTTCGGTCGATTCCATAGCAGCTTCGGTAGCCGGGGCTTCAGGAGCCTTTTCCGAGCAACCGGCGAGAGCAAAGGCAGTGCCGGCGACTGCGGCGAGGAGGAGCTTGCGCATGCGTTACAATCCCTGGATTGAAGTGGACCGCGCCGGGCCCGCAGCCCGCCGCAAAGCCTACTCTGGCGGTAGACTTCTCGCCCCAATTAATCGGCAATTCACCTGCTTGCAAGTCTTAGGAGCAGCAAACCCGTCATAGACCGGTTATATTTCTGAATTACAACGTTTTTTGCAGAACTGCCAGAGCCCGAAAGCCGGGATTCGGCGGCGATGAATCACCGCATCATTGCTGCAGCGCCGCAGGACAGGGCGCTTTCGCTTGGCGGAGCGAGGCGCTACCACATCGGGCATGGAACCTTCCGCGCAGCCCGCTTCGCCGCCACGGCCGGCCCAACGTCATCTCTATCTGATCGACGGTTCAGCCTATATCTTCCGTGCCTACCACCGCCTGCCACCGCTGACCAACCCGGCAGGCGTGCCGGTCGGCGCGGTCTACGGCTATACGACGATGCTGTGGAAACTGGCCGAGGATCTGCACAAGGCGGACGGGCCGACGCACCTTGCGGTGATCCTCGACAAAGGTTCGATCACCTTCCGCAACGACCTTTATGACCAGTACAAGGCGAACCGTCCACCGCCGCCCGAAGACCTCGTTCCGCAGTTTCCGCTGATCCGCGACGCGACGCGCGCGTTCAGCCTCGCTTGCATCGAGGAAGAAGGGCTGGAGGCCGACGACCTCATCGCCTCCTACGCGCGCGCGGCGGCCTTGCAAGGCTGGAACGTCACGATCGTCTCGTCGGACAAGGACCTGATGCAGCTGGTCGGCCGCAAGACCGAGGCTGGCGGTTATGTCGACATGCTGGATACGATGAAGAACCAGCGCATCGACATACCCGAAGTCATGGAGAAGTTCGGCGTCGAGCCCGAGCGGGTGGGCGATGTGCTGGCGCTGATGGGCGATGCGGTGGACAATGTGCCCGGCATTCGCGGGATCGGACCCAAGACCGCGACCAAGCTGATCCAGGAGCACGGCACGCTCGAAGGCGCGCTCGCCGCCGCCCCTGCGATGAAGCCGGGGAAGCTGCGCGACAGCCTGATCGAGCAGGCCGACATGGCGCGGCTTTCGCGCCAACTCGTGCAGCTCAAGGAAGATTGCGAACTGCCGCTGCCACTCGAGTCCTTCGAGCTGACGGCCATTCCGCCCGAGCCGCTGGCCGCGTTCCTCGGCGAGCATGGCTTCACCAGCCTGCTGCGCAAGCTGGGCACCGCGCCGGCGGAAACATCCGCCACGCCCGGCGCTCCTGCCAAGCCAGACGGTGCGGCACAGACGCGCCAGAGCCTGCCGGAATGGCCCGCCATCGACACTGCCGGCTATCGCTGCCTGCAGACGCTGGACGAGATCGTCGCGTGGGTGAAGCGCGCAGCCGCCGCGCGTGTCGTGGCGGTCGATACCGAGACCAGCGCGCTCGATGCGATGCAGGCGGACCTCGTCGGCGTGAGCCTTGCGCTCGGGCCGGGCGATGCCTGCTATATCCCGCTCGGCCACCGCGGGTCGGACATGTTTGCCGAAGCACCGGTACAGGCCCCGCGCGAGGCGGCGCTGGCACTGCTGAAGCCGCTGCTCGAAAGCGATGCGGTCCTCAAGATCGGGCAGAACATCAAGTACGATATCAACGTGCTGGCCCGCTACGGCGTGATGGTTTCGCCGATCGACGATACGATGGTGATGAGCTTCTGCCTCGATGCCGGACGCGGCGAGGCGGGGGTTGGCGGGCACGGCATGGACGAGCTTGCCGCCCGCCTGCTCGGCCACACCACGATTGCTTTCAAGGACCTTTGCGGCACCGGCAAGAAGGCGATTTCGTTTGCCGAAGTGCCGCTGGCAGACGCGACGCGCTATGCTGCAGAGGACGCCGAAGTGACGTGGCGGCTGCACGCCCTGCTTGCCCCGCGCCTTGCCGAAGAGGGCGGCACGCGCATCTACCAGCGCGTTGATCGCCCGCTGGTACCCGTGGTGGCGAGCATGGAAAGGCATGGCATCCGCGTCGATCGCGAACGGCTGGCTGGGCTTTCAGCGCAGTTTGCCGAGACGATCGCGGGCCTTGAAACCGTGATCCACGAGAAGGCGGGCCAGCCCTTCACCATCGGCAGCCCCAAGCAACTGGGCGAGATCCTGTTCGACAAGCTCGGCTACAAGGGCGGCAAGAAGGGCAAGACCGGGCAGTATTCGACCGACCAGTCGGTGCTGGAAGGCCTTGCCGCGCAGGGCGCCGAAGTGGCCACGCTGGTGCTCGAATGGCGCCAGCTCTCGAAGCTCAAATCGACCTATACCGATGCGCTGCAGGCCGCGATCAACCCCGCGACGGGGCGCGTACACACCAGCTACAGCCTCGTCGGCGCGCAGACCGGGCGGCTTTCCTCCAACGATCCCAACCTGCAGAACATCCCGATCCGCACCGAGATCGGCCGCCAGATTCGCGAGGCCTTCGTGGCCGAACCGGGCAACGTGCTGCTGGCAGCGGACTACAGTCAGATCGAGCTGCGGCTTGCGGCGCACATGGCCGATGTGCCTGCCTTGAAGGAAGCATTTGCCGCGGGCGAGGACATCCACTCACGCACCGCGCAGGAACTGTTCGGCACGGTGGACCGCGATACGCGCGGGCGGGCCAAGACGATCAACTTCGCGATCCTCTACGGCATCAGCCGCTGGGGCCTTGCGGGACGTCTGGGCGTGACGGCGGACGAAGCGCAGGCGATGATCGACCGCTATTTCGAGCGCTTCCCGGGCATCCAGCGCTATATCCACGAGACGCTCGAAAGCGTCCGTGCGCGTGGCTATTCGGAGACGCTGTTCGGCCGCAAGACATGGTTCCCGCGCATCAATTCGAAGAATCAGGCCGAGCGGCAGGGCAGCGAACGCGCGGCGATCAACGCGCCGATCCAGGGCACCAGCGCCGATATCATCAAGCGCGCGATGGCGCGGATGAACCCGGCGCTTGCTGCGGCGGGCCTCGGTCATGTCCGGATGCTGCTGCAGGTGCACGACGAACTGGTGTTCGAACTGCCCGAGGGCGATGTCGCCGCTGCGAAGCCGGTGATCGAGGCGGTGATGGCGGGTGCGGCGGAACCGGCGGTCATGCTCACCGTGCCGCTGGGCGTGGAGATCGGAACCGGCCCGAGCTGGGGTGCGGCGCACTGAGCGCGGGCTACTCTACCTTGACGTAGGGCCTGATATCCTTGGTCCGCAGCCAGAGCATCTGCTCGTTCGGCACCGAATTGGTCAGCGCGTAGAGCTGCTCAGCCTCCTCGGCGCTGAGCCCCATCTCGCGGTAGTAGTCGAGGTAGGCCTTGTTGGGGCCTTCATCGGGGGCGAAGTCGTCGGGCTGATGGCCGTCCTCGTCCTTCCACGCATGGACGCCGAATTCGGCGTCAGGCGCGGCATGGCGGGTCGTGCCGGCAAGGAAGATCTCGAACCCGCCCGACCGGACCGAGCCGCCGGAGGGCACATCGGTGGCGATGCCCTGCTTGCGGATCATCCGGCCAAGCGCGAGGTTGGCCCCATCGTCCGAGGTGCCCGGGCACTCGACCAGCTCCAGCACGCGGATGCCCGGGTTGGCTTGGAGCATCTCGCGGAACTGCGACGGCGACTGGTCGTTGATTTCACCCACCAGAGCGGCATGCGTCGTATCGACCACCGCAAAGGGGCCGAAGCGCGCGAGGCCCTCGATCGCTCTGGCAATCCGCTGGCTCCGCGGCTCCTCGACCACGGTGCGCGTGGTGGTCACTTCGGTCCAGGTGGTGCCGTGCGAATCGACCCAGGTGCGCGTCGCCGCCTGCTGCGCGGCGGCTGGCGCCGCGCCAGCGATGCCGAGGAGCAAGGCGCAGGCGAGTCGGTTCATGGTATGCGCATAATCTCGCCATGCTTTCCGATTTTCCAGCAAAACGCGGTGAATCGTTCTTAAGACCTTTTGGCTCCAATTTGGCGAGACCGGCTGCCTGCCCCTATCCGCCATCCGTGGCCGCCCTTAGTCTGCCGTGCCGAGTTGGGGGTTGGTATGGTCGCGCTGGTATCCACGGTTGCCTATCTGGGGCTCGAGGCGCGCGCGGTTGAAGTGCAGTGCCAGATCGCACCGGGCCTGCCGGCCTTCCGCGTCGTCGGACTGCCCGACAAGGCGGTGGGCGAAAGCCGCGAGCGGGTGCATTCCGCGCTCACCGCGCTGGGCCTTGCGCTGCCGCCCAAGCGCATCACGGTGAACCTTTCGCCGGCGGACCTGCCGAAGGAAGGCTCGCACTACGATCTGCCGATCGCTCTGGCCCTGCTCGCCGCGATGGGGGTGGTCGATCTGGAAGCCATCGCCGAATTCGTCGCGGTGGGCGAGCTCGCGCTTGATGGGCGCGTGATCGCCAGCCCCGGCGTGCTGCTGGCGGCGCTTCATGCCAGCGGGATCGAGAAGGGGCTGATCTGCCCCGCCGCGCAAGGCGCCGAAGCGCGCTGGGCGAGAGGGGTGGAGGTGGTCGCCGCGCCCGATCTGATCAGCTTGCTCAACCACCTCAAGGGCACGATGCGGCTGCCGGTGCCGGAGCCGGGCGAAGTCGACGCGCCAGCGCGGCGCGCGGACCTCAGGCAAGTGAAAGGCCAAGAAACCGCCAAGCGCGCGCTGGAGATCGCGGCAGCGGGCGGACACAATCTGCTGATGATCGGGCCGCCGGGCGCGGGCAAATCACTGATGGCCTCATGCCTGCCCGGAATCCTGCCGGAGCTGACACCCGCCGAGGCGCTGGAAGCCTCGCTCGTCGCCTCGGTTGCGGGATTGCTGGAGGAAGGGCGGATCAGCCGGGCGCGCCCTTTCCGCAGTCCGCACCATTCGGCCTCGATGGCCGCGCTGACGGGTGGCGGGCTTCGGGTCCGCCCGGGCGAGGTGAGCCTCGCGCATCTCGGCGTGCTGTTCCTCGACGAACTGCCCGAATTTCAGCGCGCGGTGCTCGATTCGCTGCGCCAGCCGCTGGAGACGGGCGAAGTCACCGTCGCGCGTGCCAATGCCCATGTGACCTTCCCGGCGCGGGTGCAGCTGATCGCGGCGATGAACCCGTGCCGCTGCGGGTACCTCGGTGATCCGGCTCTCGGATGCAGCCGCGCGCCGCGCTGTGCAGGGGATTACCAGTCCAAGGTTTCGGGACCGCTGCTCGACCGGATCGACCTGCACGTCGAGGTGGACCCCGTTTCCGCCGCCGATCTGGCCTTGCCGCCCCCTGCCGAAGGATCAGACGCTGTCGCCGCGCGGGTGGCGGCGGCACGGCGGGTGCAAACCGCGCGCCTCGACGGCAGTGGGCGGCGCACCAATGCCGAACTGGAAGGCGATCTCCTCGAACAGTATGCCACGCCCGACGAGCCGGGGCGCAAGCTGCTGGCACAAGCGGCAGAGGCCATGCGGCTATCGGCGCGTGGCTACACCCGCATGCTGCGCGTGGCGCGCACGATTGCGGACTTGGCAGGGGCGGAAACGATCGGGCGGGTGCATGTGGCGGAAGCGCTGAGCTATCGGCGGATTGCGCCCAGAGCCTGACGTCGCAGTTAGCGCCCCGCCATCGCCTTGGCCTTGGCCAGATAGGTCCGTCCGATCCGCAGCAATTCCCCATCCACCAGCTGCGCCGACCACACCCCCAGCCCATCGTGTTTCAGCCCCGCGATCCGGTCGCGGCGCACGATCGTCGAGCGGTGGAGGCGGATGAAGCGTTCGGGGTCGAGCCGGTCTTCGAGGCGCTGGATCGTGTGGAGCAGGAGGTAGCTGCGGGCCCCGACATGGAGGCGCACATAGTCGCGCTCGGCGTCGATGCGGTCGATGTCTCCGGCAGCGATGCGGATCAGTTCGCTGCGGTGGGGGACCCAGAATTCCTCGATCCACGGACTTTCGACGGGGGCCTCGGCAGGGGCCGGCGCCACACCGTCGCGCCGGGCAAGCGCACGCTCTACGGCCCGTTCAAGCCGGTCCTGCGCCACGGGCTTGAGCACATAGTCCACCGCGTCGCAATCGAACGCTTCCACCGCGAAGTGATCGTGCGCGGTCACGAAGATCACCGCCGGGCGCGGCGACTGGCGCGCAAGGCCCCGCGCGACGCCGAGGCCATCGACTTCGGGCATCGTCATGTCTAGCAGCACGAGCTCGGGCGCAAGGGCCTCGCACAGACGCAGCGCCGCCGCGCCGTCGCTCGCGGTGCCGACGACATGGAGCGCCGGAATGCGGGCGCAGAGGATCTGCATGCGCTCCACCGCCAGCGGCTCATCATCGACGATCAAGGTCCGCATTACATCTCCCTCATTCGCAACCCGACCGCACCAGCGGGATCGTCAGCACCGTGGCATAGCCGCCCGCCGGCAGGGCGCCGCTTTCCACCCGCGCCTCATCGCCAAAGCGCGCGGCGAGCCGGTTGCGCACGTTCTCCAGCCCGATCCCGGTGCCGCCGTTCTGGCTCGTCTTGCCCGGGCCGTCGTCCGCGACGGTGAGCACGAGCTTGCCGCCGGCTTCCTGCGCGGCAATGCGGATAGTGACAGGGCGGGTGCTGGCCGAAACGCCGTACTTGATCGAATTTTCCACCAGCGGCTGCAGGATCATCCCCGGCACGCAGGCGCTATCGAGCCCCGGCGGCACATCGAATTCGCAGACCAGCCGCTCCGGGAAGCGCACCGCTTCGATTTCGAGGTAATGGCGCTGCAGTGCGATCTCGTCGGCCAGCGGCACGTCTGCCGTGGGATCACCGGCAAGGCTGTGGCGGTAGAAACTGGAGATCGTCTGGATCATCTTCTCGGCCTGTTCGGTGCGGCCGACCATGACGAGCGCGGAGAGCGAATTCAGCGTGTTGAACAGGAAGTGCGGATTGACCTGATAGCGCAAGCTGCGCAGCTCGGCCGCCTTGGCCGCGCGCTTGTATTCGCCTTCGCGCCGTTCGGAAGCGCGCGCCATTTCGGCGTTGCCGAGCGCGATATAGAGCCCGGCCCAGGCGATCAGCAGGAAATAGCGGCCAAGCGCGACATCGGTAAGCTGCTTCCACAGGCCCTCGTCCTCAATCATCTTGGTGATGATGGCGCCATGGATCTGCACATCGCTGTCAGTGGCGGCAGGAGCGGGTGCCGGGCTTGCCGCAGGAACGGGCGAGGATGAAGCTGACTGCGCTGGTGATGGTGCCGCTTTTGCGGCGGGCCGGGCTGCCGCTTGGCGGACAGCCGGTTGAGGCCTTGCGGCACGCGCCCTGTGTTCCTTCACGCCGCGCGCGCGGACTTCCTTCACCGCCTCGCCAACGGGACCTGCAGGGGCAGGCGGCACGTCCTTCTCCGCAATCAGACCCGCATCGGCAAGGCCGCGCAGCACGTTCCAGCGCACGGCATCGATCCCGGCGAGCCGCGCCTGCGCCGCCGACAACTGGGCCTCGCTTCGCGCCCGTTCCATTTCCCGCTGTGCTTCGGCGACTTCGCGCTGCGCCTCTGCCAGTTCATCGGCGAGTTCATCGGCATGATCGGCATCGGTGACGATCCGTCGGGCTCCGACGTGAACTTCTGCGCGGCCATCGCTGCGCCTGATGATCGAAACGCCGCCGGGCGCGGTGATCACGGCTTCTGCTTCGCCGCCGCCTTCGCTGCCCGGCTCCTCAGCGGCTTCCGGGGGCGGCGCGGGCGGTGCCTTGGCCGAACGCGGAGGGGCCGGAGGAGCGGGCGGTGCGGGCGGCTCGGGGGGCGGCAGCGGAGCAGGAATGGCCTGCGGCGGATCGGCGACGTCGATCAGCACGTTGCCTGAAACATCGTGGCGGACACGCACCGTCGGCAGCGGTAAACTCGACGGCGAAACGCCGGGCACGGCGCCCCGCCCGGCGCGAATCGCCCTCGCCGCCGCCTCGACCTGCGCCTGCGCCGCCTTTGCCTCGCGCTCGATCAGCTTTTTCTCGACGGGCGCAAAGCACTGCTGGTTGATTGCGGCCAGCGCCAGCGCGGCAGGGAGCATGATGATCAGCGCCGCGCCGATCCGCGCCCCGTTGCTGCGCCCATCGAACCGGCGCAGCACCGGCCAGGCGAGAAGCGTCACCGCAATGCCCGCGAGCGTGACCACCGCGCGGCGCCACAGCAGCTCATTGAACTCGCCGAGATCGACCACGATCCCGCGCAGGGTGATCAGCAGGAAATAGGTAAGCCACAGTGCCGCAGCAGACAGCAACACGGCGCGCGCGGGCACGTGCGGTCGTTCGGCGGCAATATCGGCGGGAACACTGGCCATTCGGGCACTCTTACGCCCAACTGCCCGGCCCACGCCAGCCGGACAGTCGAGCGCAGTCAGCCGTTGGTCGATTGCTTGCGAAACGCGCGAAGAAGCGCGTTTCGAGGCGGCACCGGCCCGCTCCCCCGCCCGGCCACCCACGAGAGTACCCTGAATGGGTGGCCGGGCGGGGGAGCGGGCTGGTGCCGCAACTGGCCATCAAGCCGGAAGCAGCCCTTCGTCCGCGATCTTCTTCTTCCACACGAGCGGGGCGAGCTGGTGCACGTTCTGCCCGGTCGAATCGACCGCCACCGTCACCGGCATGTCCTCCACAGTGAATTCGTAGATCGCCTCCATACCGAGATCGGCAAAGCCCACGACCTTCGACTGCTTGATCGCGCGGCTGACGAGATAGGCCGCGCCGCCGACCGCCATGAGATAGGCCGACTTGTGCCTGGCGATGGACTCGGTCGCCGCCACGCCGCGCTCGGCCTTGCCGACCGAGGCGAGCAGGCCAAGGTTCAGCATCGTGTCGGAGAACTTGTCCATGCGCGTCGCGGTGGTAGGGCCGGCCGGGCCGACGACTTCCTCGCGCACCGGATCGACCGGGCCGACATAGTAGATCACCCGGCCCTTGAAATCGACCGGCAGCTCCTCGCCTTTGGCCAGCATGTCGGCAATGCGCTTGTGCGCGGCATCGCGGCCGGTGAGCATCTTGCCATTGAGCAGCAGGCGATCGCCCTGCTTCCAGCTCTGCACTTCTTCCGCGGTCAAGGTATCGAGATTGACGCGCTTGGCCGCCACATCGGGCGCCCAGTGCACATCGGGCCATTCGTCGAGCTTGGGCGCTTCGAGGAACGCGGGGCCGGAGCCATCAAGGGTGAAGTGCGCGTGGCGCGTGGCGGCGCAATTGGGAATCATCGCGACCGGCTTGCCCGCCGCGTGGCACGGCGCGTCCATGATCTTGACGTCGAGGATCGTCGAAAGTCCGCCAAGGCCCTGCGCACCGATGCCGAGCGCGTTGACCTTGTCGAAGATCTCGATGCGCAGCGCCTCGATATCGTTCTGCGGCCCGCGCAGCTTCAATTGCGCCATGTCGATCGGCTCCATCAGCGCCTGCTTGGCGAGCAGCATGCAGTGCTCCGCCGTGCCGCCGATGCCGATGCCGAGCATGCCCGGCGGGCACCAGCCGGCGCCCATCTGCGGCAGCATTTCGAGCACCCAGTCGACGATCGAATCGCTGGGGTTCATCATCTTGAACTTCGACTTGTTCTCGCTGCCGCCACCTTTGGCTGCGACATCGACCGAGACCGTGTTGCCCTTCACCATTTCGACGTGGAGCACGCAGGGCGTGTTGTCGCGCGTGTTGCGGCGGGTGAAGGCCGGGTCTGCCAGCACCGAAGCGCGCAGCTTGTTGTCGGGATCGAGATAGGCGCGGCGCACGCCTTCATCGACGACGTCCTGCAGGCTCTTGTCGCTGGCGAGGCGGCAATCCTGGCCCCACTTCACGAAGACGTTGACGATGCCGGTATCCTGGCAGATCGGGCGGTGCCCTTCGGCACACATGCGGCTGTTGGTGAGGATCTGGGCGATCGCATCCTTCGCAGCAGGCCCTGCTTCCGCCTTGTAGGCTTCACCCAGCGCACGGATGTAGTCCATCGGGTGGAAGTAGCTGATATATTGCAGCGCATCGGCCACGCTCTCGATGAGGTCTTCCTCACGGATCGTTGTCATCTCTGCCATGGCTGGTTCCTTCCGCTGGTTTGGAGCCCGCGAGCCGCGGGCCCATTCGATGAACCGCCGTTTAGCCATCGACCAGCGTCATGCAAAGCGCTTGGCGCGCCGGGGACGATATTCTAAGGGCTTGGCGTGACTTGGCCGCACATTGGGCGCGGCCCATGGTCCGGATTGCCCCGGTTCTCCCGGCATTGCAGTCCGGCCCAGCAAGTGAGGGATTTCATGACGGTAGTGGAAGAACGCGCAAACGTGGCAGATGCCGGCAGCGAGGCCGCACGCCGCGCCATGATCGACAGCCAGCTGCGCGTGAGCGGCATCAACGACCCGGCCATTCTCGCCGCCTTCCTCGCTGTCCCGCGCGAAGACTTTGTGCCCGAGGCGCGCCGCCCGGTCGCCTATGCCGATCGCGCCGTGGCACTGGGCGATGGCGCCGTGCTCTCGCCCGCGCTGACCTATGGCCAGATGCTCACCGCCGCGCAGCCTAGCGGCGAGGACAGCGTGCTGGTGATCGGCGCTCCGGGCGGATACCTCGCCGCGCTTGCCGAAAAGCTGGCTGCGAAGGTCACCCTCGTCGCTGCGACGGGAGACTGGGCCAAGGCCGGCGAGCATTCGCTGGTGCTGGTCGACGGGGCCATCGAAGAAATGCCCGCCGCGATGGCCGATGTGGTTGCCGCGGAAGGCCGACTGGTCACCGGCGTGGTCGAACGCGGCGTGACCCGCTTGGCGATCGGCCGCAAGGTGGCGGGCGCGCTCGCCCTGACCGTGCTTGCCGAAGCCGACTTTGCCGCCATTGCCGCCTTTGCGGCGCGCCCGAAGTGGAGCTTCTGAACATCATGATTCGCGCCTTTCGCGCTGCTCCCGCGCTCCCGGCGCTTGCCCTGACGCTTGCCCTGCCGCTGACCGCCGTTCCCGCGCAGGCCGACGACTTGCAGGGCGCGCTCGCCGCGGCCTATGCAACCAACCCCGATCTCGCCGCCGCGCGCGCCAACCAGCGCGCGACCGACGAAGGCGTGCCGATTGCCCGTGCGCCGGGCCTCCCCAGCCTGACAGGGACGGTCAACTATACCGAGTTCCTCAGGGTCGGGCCGAACGCGTTCCTCGCGCCCAAACGCCAGCTCACGGTCGATCCGACGCTTTCGGTGCCGATCTATTCGGGCGGCGCGGTGCGCAGTTCGCTCGCCGCTGCCAAGATCCGGGTCGAGGCCGGGCAGGCCGGGCTGCGCGGCACCGAATCGGGCGTGTTCAGCCAGGTTGTTGCCGCCTACATGGACGTGATCCGCGATGCCGCGACCGTGGGCCTCAACCGCAGCAACGTGCAGGTGCTCGAGGTCAATCTCAAGGCGACCACCGACCGCTTCGAGATCGGCGATGTGACCCGCACCGACGTCGCCCAATCCAATTCGCGCCTCGCCCTCGCCCGCGCCGATCTGCGCAGCGCCGAGGCCGCGCTCGTCGCCAGCCGTGAGCGCTATGTCCAGATCGTCGGCCAGGCGCCGACCGATCTCCAGCCGCCGCCGCCGCTCGCCGGGCTACCCGCCACGCCAGAGGAAGCGGTTCAGACCGCGCTCGACAACAATCCCGATCTGGAAGCCGCGCGCCAGCGCACCAAGGCGGCAGGCTATGATGCCAAGGCCGCCGGTGCAGGCCGTCTGCCCACCGTCTCGCTCTTCACCTCGGGCGAATACTCGACCTTCTTCGGTTCGCTCGGCGGCGGCGCGGTCGGCGGCAACTTCGTGCAGAGCCAGACGACAGCGCAGGCCGGTGCGCGCATCTCGATCCCGATTTTCCAGGGCGGTCTCCCCGCCGCGCAGCAGCGCCGGGCCCAGGCCACGGCGAGCGCGACCGAGGAGCAGGAAATCTCCACCGAGCGCCAGGTAATCGCCAATGTCCGCTCGGCCTATACGCAGTGGCGCGCGGCGAACGACGTGATCACGCTCAACCAGACCGCGGTCGATGCAGCTGCGCTCAGCCTTGAAGGCGTGCGCGCGGAAAACACCGTGGGCAACCGCACGATCCTCAACATCCTCGATGCCGAGCAGGAACTGGTCCGCGCGCAAGTCGGGCTCGTGGCCGCGCGCCGCAATGCCTATGTCGCCGCATTCAACCTGCTGTCCGCGATGGGCAAGGCACAGGCCACCGATCTCGGCTTCGATCCCGCCACGCTCTACGATCCCGAGGCCAATTATCGTCGTGTGCGCGGGCGCGTGTTCGACTGGTCGCTCGATTCCCCGACACCGGCTAAGGCCACCCGGACGGTTGACACTCCCGCCCAAACTGCAACAATTTCTCCACAACCTGTTCCGTAATGGTAGAGAGCCGCCTGAGGGTGCCTGATTCGTTCAGGGCCCGTCGGCCCGATCGATTGTGTGGGGATAAGGATGCGTCAGGCTTCGGAACCTTCGGTCGAGGAAATCCTCGAATCGATCAAAAAGGTGATCGCGCGCGACAATCGCGCTGAAGCCGCGCGTGAGCGCGGTCGCCGCGATACGGCGGCAGAACCGGCCCCGGCTCAGGCACCGCGCGTTTCGGCCCGTTTGGCTGCAAGCGGCCAAGGGCGCCCGGCTTCGTTTCCGGCCGATGTGCTCGATCTCAGCGAAGTTGCCGCACAGATTCTGGGCGAGGACCGCGCCGCCTCCGTCGAGGCGGACGAAGAGGAAGACGCACCGCTGCTGGCGGAAGAAACCACCGCATCGATGCGCGATTCGCTGGCCGCGCTTGCCATGCTGTCCGCGCCCGGGGCTTCCCCGCAGATCGTGCGTTCCGGCGAAACCTCGCTCGAATCGCTGGTGCGCGACATGCTGCGTCCGGCGCTGGCTGAATGGCTCGACAAGAACCTGCCGCCGATGGTGGAGAAGCTCGTCGCGGCGGAAATCGCGCGGATCGTCGGCAAGAAGGGCTGAGCGGCAAACACCGCGCCCATGGCCAGACCTGATCCCGCGCTGCTCGATCCCGCGCGCTATCCTTTCGGCAATGCCGTCACCACGCGGTTTGCCGATCTCGATCCCAACGGCCACATCAACAACGTGGCGATGGCCGCGGTGTTCGAGGATGCACGGCTGCGCTTCATCAACGCCGTGGGCATGCCGAAGAACACCGATGGCGCGCGCTTCATGGTCGCCAACGTGACGATCGATTATCTGGCGCAGGCCTATTACCCGGCCGGCCTCGAATGCCGTGTCGGCGCGCTGCCAGGCGGACGCAGCAGCTGGAGCCTCAGACAATTGCTTCTGCAGGATGGCCGCCCGGTGGCGACCGCGCACGTGACAATCGTGTTCACTGATGGCGAGCGGCCGCAGCCGATCGACCCAGCTCTGCGCGAAAGGCTCGATGCATGGCTGATTCGGTGAAGCCTGACGAAATCACGCTCGCGCGGCAGGCGGTCGCAGGCCTCGGCGGCTTTGCCCCGCAGCGCCACATCCTGCTTTGCGCCGGGCCGGAAAAGGACAAGTGCGCCCCGCGCGAGGAAGGCGATGCGGCGTGGAACTTCCTCAAGAAGCGGCTGGGCGAACTCAAACTGGGCGGACCGCAGGGCGTGCTGCGCAACAAGGTCGGCTGCCTGCGCGTCTGCGCCGCGGGGCCGGTCGCGCTCGTCTATCCGGACAACGTCTGGTATCATTCCTGCACGCCCGAAGTGCTGGAGCGGATCATCCAGGAACATGTGATCGGCGGGGTACCTGTCGAGGAATACCGCCTCACGCCACCCGGCTAGACTCGTTTTCAGATTGATTGAATCGCGAGGGATTCCCAAGCGTCGCTGTTTCTGATTCAACCTGCTGGCTG
>NZ_JAIEPN010000125.1 GCF_019748365.1 Novosphingobium sp. | reverse complement strand
CATGGGGCTTTTTATTCAACCCAACTGGCCCCTTTTTAAACCGGTGCCTGGCCCGTTTTTATCCCGGTGTTGACACGCGCCAGTGGCGTCGAGCTTCTCGACACGCATAGAGCGGAACTTGTAAATCCAGAACAGCCGGTTGTTCCGCCCCTGACGCTGCTGCATGAAGAATACGGGGCCACGATCCTCCAGCCAGATCAGCAAGGCGACGACCAGAAGCAGTGGTGCCAACGCGACAGTTGCGGCACCCGCAATCGCCAGATCCATTGCCCGCTTTGCGGCACGGGCCCGAAGCCCCAGCGGCCCGACCGAAACAACAAGGGAGCCGAAGCCATGCCCGCGGCTTGCGCCGAGGACGCCCAACTCCTGAACTTCCGGATCGACAATCTCACCACAGATGTTGGAGCCCTTGAAAACGAGAGCCCAATCCTTGCGTCGCTCCGGCGGGCAGGTGACGATGACTCTGTCCATATTGGTCATGAACATGCCAAGCCGGTCGAGCATATGAGGATCGCTGCGATCCGGCCGCAAACGGTGTTCGCGCGAATCGACATGCCAGGCATGTGGGATGCGAACGGGGCTTCCGCCGTCATCGATGACCAGAACGTTCTGTGCAGTCGTACCGCAGCCGGAGCGGATCACGGGCTGAATGACTGCGCGTGCCCAAGCCATGCTGCCGGCGACCACGATCAGGCTGGCGACTGTCGATACGCGGGAGACCTGCTCGCTTGATTTGGTGAAGAAGGCGATGAAGAGCATCAGCGTCAACGCGGTGGTCACCGCCAACATCGAGCGTGACTGGCTGAACCGCAGCGAAGTCAGAGCCTGGATTGAATAGGTTCGGGTCATCAGCGCCGCGCCCCAATAAAGCGGGACGTAGAGCTCGATCTGCTGAATCGTCTGCGGATCGTAGGCGTTACCGAGGTACAGCAAGCTGATGAGCAGCGAAGCTCCGACGATGACGAAACCGTCGGCTATCAGAAGAAGAAGGTAAGCCTGAAGCCGCCGCTTCTCAAGTGAAGGTGCGAGCGGGAGCCTCAACTGGCGCTGCGCACCCGGAGGCGCGCCGCTACCTTCGCCGGTGATCGACGTGACGGTTACCCTGTCTCGCTCTAAGGTCGTCATCGCTAATGCACCCTTTTGAACCGCTAAGAATAAGCGCTCCGGCTGTGCGACCCGGACGACAAAGGATTCTTATAAGCAGTTTCCTCGATATCGGTAGGAATGCTGCGTTGCAATGCGTACAAGGTTGTGCGGCAAAGACAAGCGAGTCGATGCGAGCGATCTCTCAGCTGATCCCATCGGGGCGGCGATCCATCGGAAACTACCGAGCTGCCGCCCGCGCAATCTCTGCAAGTCCTTGAGAAAGCAAGAGTTCGCCATTGCGATTGTCGGTCAGCAGTTGGCGATGCAGCAGCATCAGGCGTTCGATGAGACGACCAAGTTTACGGCCACGCCAACGCCGGAGTTGTTGCGCCAATTCCGACTTGTCCCGAAAGAAGACACGCCGCGCTGCTATTTCCTGCTCGAGAAACGCGTTGATGTCGCTGCGACCACGTATGCGGCCTGCGAGCTGCGCAAGTTGCGCGGCGCGTCTTTCGAAGGCCAGCAACAACCCGACCGGACTGAGTTCAAGCTCCTGCATTCGCGCCAGTTCCGAGGAAAGTCGGGCGGTATCTCCTGCAAGTACAGTGTTGACCAAGGGCATGAAGCTATCGTCTTCGCTGACTGCTGCGATGGCATCGAGCGCGCCGGCGTCGGCACGGCGCGGCGACTCGGGGCTTGCATCCAGAAAGAGAGCCAACTTCTCGACTTCGCTTCGCGCCATCCGCGTATCGAGTGCGGTGCCGCGAGCGATTCGTTCCGCAAGCTCATCGGTCAGGTGGAGTCCGACCGGATCCGCCATTTCCCGCACTGCGAGCGTTACCGACCGGATGTCCGGCGGATGGAACATGGTGACGAGGGCATCTGGCCGATCGGACAGGAGCCTGGCGGTCCGCGACTTGTCGGTGGCCGAGCCGGCCATGATGAAGACCGGCCAGCCTCTGACCGGGCTGGCAAGGAGTGTTTCGACCGCATCATGAGCCTCGTCCCCCGAGCAGCGGACGTGAATCTGGCGCTGATCACCGAACAGGGAAACCGATCGCGCCTCGTCCGCGAGCCGAACCGGATCGCGCCGCAAGTCAGCTCCAGCGAGCTCGACCCGCTCGAACTGACCTTGCCGTGAGGCGATATGGGAAGACAGCCGAGCGGCTGCATCCGCCGCTCCGGCTTCGTCCGGACCGCAGAAATAGAATACCGTGGCATCGGTCGCTGCGCGCGCCATCTGCGCTGCGAAGTTCTTCTGGGTCGCCTTCACGGCGTGGTCAGCCCGCCTTGCGAAGTTTCGTGGCGACGCGGGTCACGATCTGAACGGCCACTTCATGGCTGAGGTTCTCGAGCGCAGTCTGTTCGGCTGCGATCACCGCGTATTCGCTCGAGACGATGTCGATGCCCGCGTCGGCACCTGCGGTTGCGTCCAGCACGATCGCGCCGCTCGAGAGGTCGATGAGTTGGTAGCGCGCCCGAAGGGTCCGCCGCTCGCGGGTAACCGCATCGTTTGAGAGCAGGCCAAGGCCCTGGAGCTGCTCATCAAGGCGCACGTCCAGCCGGTAACGGGGCGTGCCCTGCGCACCTGCGCCCAGCCGGTCGACCAGTGCAGCACGCACCAGCCAGCCCGCCTTGCCTTCGATGGACGTAACGTCGACGCCCGCGAGCGCCTGCGCGACTTTGCCACTGCCACCGCCCGCATACATCGGCTGCAGGCCGCAACCGGCCAGCAGTGCCGCAGGCGCAAGGGCGGCGAGGAATGCTTTAGGCAACAAGGTTCACCAGCCGATCGGGCACTACGATCACCTTCCTCACTTCCGCCCCGTCCAGCGCACGCTGCACCTTGTCGGAAGCGAGAGCAAGCTGCTCGAGCTCTTCACGGGCGGTGCCCTTGGCGACCGTGAGCGTGTCGCGCAGCTTGCCCCTGACCTGCACGGCGACCGTGACTTCGTCATCAACCAGCAGCGCGGGATCGACGTCCGGCCATGCCGCATCAGCGACCAGTCCTGCTCCAAACGCAGCGTAAGCCTCTTCGGCGAGGTGCGGCATCATCGGGGCGACCAGCAGCAGCAGCGTGCGGATCGCCGCGGTGCGGTCAGCCGAGGGCGCGGCTTTTTCGGTCGCGCCGGTCAGCTCGTAGATGCGCGCCACCGCCTTGTTGAAGCCGAGCGCCTCGATGTCCTGCGCCACCGCGTGGACGGTCTGGTGCGTCTTGCGGCGCAGCGTAAGGTCATCACCCGTCGCGGCCGCATCCGCTGCGCCGAATAGACGCCACAACCTTTGCACAAAGCGCCAGCAGCCCTCGATACCTGCCTCTGACCAGGGCAGGTCGCGCTCCGGTGGACTGTCGGACAGCATGAACCAGCGGATTGCATCGGCACCGTAGCGGGCAACGATTTCGTCCGGGTCCACCACGTTCTTCTTGGATTTCGACATCTTGATGACGCGGCCGATCTCGACCGGTGCGCCATCGGCCTTGAGCGTCGCGCCCTCAGCCGTGCGGTCCACCTCGCCGGGCGAAAAGAACACCGGCTGGCCGTTGTCCGGGTTGCGGCGTTCATAAGTCTCGTGCGTCACCATGCCTTGCGTGAACAGGCTCGCGAAAGGCTCCTGCACTTCGAGCTTGCCGATCCGTGCCAGCGCGCGGGTCCAGAAGCGGGCATAGAGCAAGTGCAGGATCGCGTGCTCGATTCCGCCGATGTACTGCTCGACCGGCAGCCACTTGCGAATGGCCTCGGCATCGAATGGTGCGTCACCCGGCTGGCTGGCAAAACGCAGGAAGTACCACGAAGAGTCGACAAAAGTGTCGAGCGTGTCCGTCTCGCGCCGCGCAGGCTTGCCACATTGCGGGCAATCGACATGCTTCCACGTCGGGTGGCGGTCGAGCGGGTTTCCGGGCACGTCGAAGGTCACGTTCTCGGGCAGCACGACCGGCAGTTGCGCCTTGGGCACCGGCACCACGCCGCAATCTTCGCAGTGGATGAACGGGATCGGCGTGCCCCAGTAGCGCTGGCGGCTGACACCCCAGTCGCGCAGGCGCCACACGGTCTTGCCTTCACCCCAGCCTTCGGATTCGGCGCGGGCGATCACGGCAGCCTTTGCTGGGGCCACGTCCATGCCATCGAGAAAGCGCGAGTTCACGAGCTTGCCGGGGCCGGTATAGGCATCTTTGCCTTCGAACACCGGATCGCTCTTCTCGCCATCGGCGACTACGCGGGTGACCGGCAAGCCATACTTGCGCGCAAAATCGATGTCGCGCTGGTCATGCGCGGGGCAGCCGAACACAGCGCCTGTGCCGTAATCCATCAGCACGAAGTTTGCGATGTAGACCGGCAGCTGCCAGCTCCCATCGAGCGGATGGAGCACCTTGAGGCCAGTGTCAAAGCCAAGCTTTTCGGCCGTTTCCAGCTCGGCAGCGGTCGTGCCGCCCTGCTTGCACTGCGCGATGAACGCTTCTGCCTCGGGCGAATCCTTGGCAATTGCCTGGGCGATCGGGTGATCTGCAGCAATCGCGACGAAGCTTGCCCCGAACAGCGTGTCGGGTCTCGTCGAGTAGACCTCGATATCCTCGGCCAGCGGCGCGACCGGCTTGAAACGGAACTGCAGACCTTGTGACTTGCCGATCCAGTTCTCCTGCATCGTGCGGACCTTCTCGGGCCACTTCTCGAGTCCGGAGAGACCTTCCAGCAGCTCGTCGGCGAACTCGGTGATCTTGAGGAACCACTGGCTCAGCTTGCGCTTCTCGACCAGCGCGCCCGAGCGCCAGCCGCGCCCGTCGATGACTTGCTCGTTGGCGAGCACGGTCATGTCGACCGGGTCCCAGTTCACGGTCGATTCCTTGCGAGTGATGAGGCCCGCCGCATAGAGATCGAGGAACAGCGCCTGTTCGTGGCCGTAGTATTCCGGCTCGCAGGTTGCCAGTTCGCGGCTCCAATCGAGCGCGAAGCCGAGGCGCTTCAACTGGGCCTTCATGTTGGCAATGTTGGCGCGGGTCCAGCCGCCGGGGTGCACGCCCTTTTCCATTGCCGCATTCTCGGCGGGCATGCCAAAGGCGTCCCAGCCCATGGGATGAAGCACTTCGAACCCGCGCATACGCTTATAGCGCGCCAGCACGTCGCCCATCGTGTAGTTGCGCACATGGCCGATATGGATGCGCCCGGAAGGATAGGGGAACATCTCCAGCACATAGCTGCGCGGTTTGGGTGAGGCGTCGTCGGCCCGGAATGTCTGGCGTTCGTCCCACGTACGCTGCCAGCGCAGATCGGCGGTGGCAGGATTGAAGCGTTGGGGTTCTGGTTTGTCGGCAGTCATGCCGCTTCCTCTAGGGAGCGGCGCGAAGCCGTGCAACCGTCAGGCGAGGGTAAACTCGCCCGGAACTCAGCCCGGGACCAAAGTCTGGCGACGCAGATCGCGAGCCTTGGTCAGGATAATGTCTTCCAGCTTCTGTACGGTGGCCGCCTGGACCGGGGCATCGACCCAGTTGCCCGCCTGGCTCACCTGCCGGCTCGCGGCGATCCGCAGCGCGTCGGCGCGCAGGTCCTGATCGAGGATCGAGACGGTCAGTTTCATCCGCTCGTTGGGGTTGCGGGGATTGGCGTACCAGTCGGTCACCACGACACCGCCGTTGCTGTCGGTTTGCACAAGCGGCATGAACGAGAGGGTTTCAAGCGTTGCGCGCCACAGGTAGGCATTGACGCCGATCGTGGTCACCTTGCTGGCAGCGAGGTCCAGCTTGGGGCGTGCCTTGTTACCGCATCCTGCTACCAGCCCGGTGGCGGCGATGACGAGCATGCCGGTCATGACACTCCGGGCGATAGACGAAGAAGGGCGGAGGCGTGTCGTCACGTGCATACTGTCCTTGCTGGCAGGCACATGGGCGGCCTCGCCGCGTGTCCTGCCTAGTGAAATCTGCGCCGTTCTGACGCCTTGCGGTTGGCGCTCTATCACCCCCGCGCCGCGCGCCGCAAGGGCATTGCAAGGAATGGCGCATTGGCGCCTATCCCAATATGAACGAGGAGGGGGTGTCTGCTGAAGGGTGGCCGCCTGTGGGCTGGGCGCAACAGGTTTGCCAAGACACGCTGCCGGCGCATCAGAAAATCGTTGTGCTACTGGAAATTATCGTCGAGGCACCGTATGTCGTACGTACAGAGAGCAGCTTTAGATTCGCTGGTTTGGCCATTTGGGCGGCTCGGCAAAGGGAAAGTTCAGGCAGGCCATGAGTGGCAAGACGATCAGGGGAGCCAAATCGCGCGGAGTTTTCCGTGCGCGCGTGCTGCCGCTCGTCGGTTGCGCGCTGCTCGGCATGGTCGCGGCGCCTGCACTTGGCAGCGCGCTGACCGGTGGCTTCGTCTCCTCGCCGGTGAGCCTTTCGGCGCGCGGCGGCATCGGTTCTTTCACGCCGGCTTCGGTCGATCCCAAGCTTGTTTCGGAAATCACCGCGCAGATCCAAGGCCGTACACCCGGGCATGGGCGCCTTTTCCGTTTCACGCCGGCCGGCATGGATAATCGCCCTGATCGGGCGATAACGGTGGCCGTACGGGTCAGCGAAATCGGCGCACAAAATCTTGTCGTCCGTTCCTCGCTCCCGGCGGGCGTGAGTGCGCCGGGCGCTGCGCCGGTCCGGATCACGCCGATGGTCTACAACCTCGGTCTCGCTCGTGGTTACCAGAGCTTCGCGGCAACGCCGGGCATTTCGCGTGAGGCCGCGCGCTTCGATATACAGCGCCTGGACATGCCCGACCTGCGCGCCATCGGCCGCAAGGACAGCTTCACCGCGTCTTCCTCGGTTCCTTCCTCGCGGCTTGCTCCGCGGATCGAACTTGATACGCGTGATCACGTCGGCCACTCGCCGCGGACCTATGAGAGCCAGAACGATTACCAGGTCGATCTGGGTGGCAGTTATCGCCTGACGCGGAACCTCGATGTGACGGCCGGCGTGCGGTACTCGCCTGAGCGGGATCGTCTGCGTCCGCTGACCGATGGCAAGAAGGATAGCCAGGCGGTCTACGTCGGAACCCAGTTCCGGTTCTAAGCCTTTCCAGTACGAACCCTTGCGGTGCAGTCGTATGACTGCAGCCTAAGTGCTTGTCCGCCAGCGGCCTTGCGACTACCCTCCCGATCATCGACCGGAGAGGGAGAAGAAGATGACGCGCGTTGCAGTGGTTACCGGGGGAACCCGGGGTATCGGTGAAGCCATTTCCCTCGCACTTCAGGCCCAGGGCCGTACCGTTGTGGCCAATTATGCGGGCAATGAGGAAAAGGCGCGGGCGTTTACGGAGCGGACCGGGATCAAGTCCTATCGCTGGGACGTTGGCGATCATGAAGCGACCATCGAAATGTGCGCGCAAATTGCGGCTGAGGTCGGCCCGATCGACATCGTGGTGAACAACGCCGGCATTACGCGCGACGGCGTGCTCCACAAGATGAGCTTCGACGACTGGAACGAGGTGATGCGCATCAACCTCGGCGGTTGTTTCAATATGGCGAAGGCCACGTTCCCCGGCATGCGCGAGCGCGGCTGGGGCCGCATCGTCAACATCGGCTCGATCAACGGGCAGGCCGGCCAGTACGGCCAGGTCAACTACGCTGCGGCAAAGTCCGGCATCCACGGCTTCACCAAGGCGCTCGCTCAGGAAGGCGCGAAGTACGGCGTGACCGTGAACGCGATTGCGCCGGGCTATATCGATACCGATATGGTGGCCGCCGTTCCCGCGCCGGTGCTGGAAAAGATCATCGCCAAGATCCCGGTCGGTCGTCTTGGCCAGGCGGATGAGATTGCCCGCGGCGTCGCGTTCCTGACGTCCGAAGATGGCGCGTTCGTCACCGGATCGACAATGAGCATCAACGGCGGCCAGCATATGTATTGAGGCCGCCGCGTGCAGGCGCGGGGAGTAGCTATGAATCGCAATATTGCTGCCTCCTGCGCCCTGCTCCTGGCAGTGGCAGCCAGTGCGCCGCAACGCTATGATTGGAGCGGCGAAAAGCTCGAAGAGACCTTTGGTTCGGAAACCGCGTCCGACGCCGCTTCGACTCAGAACGCCTGCCGCGCGCGCCTGATAATCGAACCGCCTGCCTCAGATTGGCCTTCCGCCAGAGAGCGCGAAGAGCTCAAAGGTTGCGATTCCGAAGCGCTATACTACGGCATCGGCCGTACGGCCGATCCGGTCGCCGCACGAAAATGCGCTCTGATCGAGCGCGAGCGCGAAGTCGGCCCGAGTGCGCCTGATTTTGCTGGCCTTGGGTACAGTTACTTCTCCGGCACTGGCATACTGGCGATGATCTATGCCAATGGCACCGGAACCGCGCGCAACCTGGACGTAGCGATTCATATGGCCTGCGGTGTGGAGGATGCGCCGGCCGCGAGCATGAGCCGCATCGCCGAACTGCTGGAGCGGCAGACGGGCAAGGGTCGGGGCGGCAAATTCGAAATCTGCAACGATGCCACGAGCGGGATCTCCGAAGGCTACTGCGCCGATCATGCGAATCGATTGGCCGAGCAGATCCGCGAGCAGCGCACCGCTGCGCTCGGCGCCAGATGGACCGAGCCACAGCACCGCCTGTTCGCGCAGGTTTTTGCCAGCTTTTCGAAATACGCCGAGATCGCGCACGATATGGATTGCTTTGGCGGCACCGCCCACGTTGCCTGCACAATTGTCGCGGCGAGCGCCGATCAGGACGACTTTCTGCACAGGATCGAGGCGCTGGCTGCTGGCCGGCGACCCGCCCCCAGAACACTGCATGATGGAGGCAGTCCCAGCCCGGCTATCGCTCCACTTGATCTTGCCGGCGTTCCCAAGGAACAACGCTGGAGTTATCGCAACAACTACCAGGCTGCGGTCGCATCCCGCGCGATATTCGAACGCGATCTCGTCGCGTTCATGCGTGCTGCTTTCCCCGAATGGTCCGCCCATGATGTGCGCGTGATGTTCCGCGACCTGTGACTGCCCCCTATCACCCTCCGGTCAAGCGATCGGTCGAGATCGCCGGGCACAAGACGTCGATCAGCCTCGAACCGCTGTTCTGGGATCTGCTGCGTGATGCGGCGGTGGAGGAAGGCGTGCCGATCAATGCCATTGTCGCGCGGATCGATGCGGAACGGATCGCTGCCGAGGTGCCGCCGGGCCTTGCGGGCGCCGTGCGGCTCTGGCTCACCGCGCGCCTTGCCGCATCAGGCGGGCGGACTGGCGCAGCCTGATCTGCCGCCTGTCTTCGTTCACCGTGCGTTCTGGCACAATCTGTCGTATGGTGCCGATTACGTTCCTTGCAGGAGTACCAAAGATGCGCCGCAGCCTCCTCGCCGCCGCCATGCTGGCCACACTGGCTACGACCACCATCGCTGAAACGGCGGATGCACGGCGTCACTCGTCCACCCGCACCCACCGTGTTTGCCGGCATTCCAGCGGCACCGCGGGTCTCATCGCGGGCGGGGCCGGTGGCGCGCTTGTCGGCAAGGCGGTGCTGGGCGGACCGGTCGGCATCGTAGCCGGTGCTGTCGGCGGGGCCTTTGCGGGCCGCGCGATCGACCGCACGCTTACCGCAAAGAAGCGCTGCCGCCGCGTTTGAAATCAGCGGAGCGGTAGCAGCGAAAGCGCCAGACCGGTGGCGGCGCAGATTGCGATCGTCGGAGCGATTCCGCGCTTGAGGCCGAACACCAAAACCCCCGCCTCAGCCGCGATCAGGGCTGCCTGCCAATCAAGGCTGGCGAAATCTGGCAGTCCCGCATCGGAAACGCGCATGAAGAGGACGTGAAGGGCGAACCAGAGCGCAAGATTGGCGATCACGCCGACGACCGCTGCCGTGATCGCGGCAAGTGCGCCTTGCAGTCGCTCGGCCCGTTCCAGCCGTTCCATCCAGGGCGCGCAGGCGAAAATCCACAGGAAGCACGGCGCGAACGTGACCCATGTGGTGATGCCTGCGCCGAGCAGGCCCGCCAAGAGCGGTGAAAGTCCGCCCGGATGGCGCCATGCGGCGATGAAGCCGACGAACTGGGTCACCATGATCAGCGGTCCGGGCGTCGTTTCTGCAAGGCCAAGGCCGTCGGCCATTTCACCGGGCGACAGCCAGCCGAACCCGCTGACCGCCGCTTGCGCCATATAGGCGAGCACTGCGTAGGCGCCGCCGAAAGTCACAATCGCGAGGCGGGAGAAGAACAGGCCGACCTGCCACAGCACGTGATCCGGACCGAGCGTTAGGAACACCAGCGCCAACGGCAGCCCCCAGATGGCGAGCCACAAGCAGATGGTCTGGGCGGTGAGAGCGATCAGCCGGCGCGGGGCCTCAAGCGGGCCAGCGCTGGTCGCGCCATGGTGCGCCCCCAGCCAGTGCGGCGACCATTTGGCCGCTGCAGCACCGATCAGTCCGGCGCCAAGGATCACCAGCGGGAAAGGCGCGTGCAGGACAGTGAGGGCAAGCGCAGCCAGCACCGCCAGCGCGATTTTGAAGCGGGTCCCGAGTGCTCGCCCCGCAACGCGCTTGAGCGCCTGCAGGACCACCGCCAGGACCGCGGCCTTCACGCCAAGGAACAGGGCCGCAAACCAGGCCACCCCCGCTGCCGCCACATAGAGCAGTGAGAGCCCGAGCATCACCACGGCGCCGGGAAGCACGAACAGCATCCCCGCAATCAGCCCGCCGCGCACTCCGTGAAGGCGCCAGCCGATCCAGGTCGCCAGTTGCTGCGCTTCAGGGCCGGGCAAGAGGTGGCACAGATTGAGCGCCCGCAGGAACGCGCCCTGCTCCACCCAACAGCGTTCCTCGACAAGTTCGCGCTGCATCAGCGCGATCTGCCCGGCAGGTCCGCCGAAGCTGAGACAGCCGATCCGTGCGAAGGCCCGGGTCAGCTCTGCCAGCGTGGGCCTAGGCATCAGTCGCCGCCGACGCGCTCCACATCCGCGCCGATCAGCGCGAACTTCTCCTCAAGCCGCTCATAGCCGCGATCGAGGTGGTAGAGCCGATGAACCTGCGATTCTCCCTCGGCAGCAAGGCCGGCGATCACCAGGCTCATCGAGGCACGCAGGTCGGTCGCCATGACTTCGGCGCCGTGGAGCTCGCTCACGCCGTGGACGATCGCGGTCCGGCCCTTGGTTTCGATATGCGCGCCCATGCGGTTAAGCTCGGGCACGTGCATGTAGCGGTTCTCGAAGATGGTCTCGGTCAGCACGCTGGAACCGTTCGCAAGACAGAGCATCGCCATGAGCTGCGCCTGCATGTCGGTTGCGAGGCCGGGATAGGGAGCGGTCGACAGAGTGACAGGGCGCAGCCGGCCTTCGCTGGCGACACGGAGGCCGCCGCGGATCTGCTCCACCAGCACGCCGGCATCGCGCAGCGCCTGGATCGTTGCAGCCATGTCTTCAGCCCGCGCGCCGGCGAGCATGATATCGCCGCCGGTGATCGCTGCGGCGCAGGCATAGCTGCCTGCCTCGATGCGATCCGGCATGACCATGTAGGTCGCGCCGTGAAGCCGGTTCACGCCGTGGATCGTAAGGTCGGAGCTGCCGATCCCCTCGATCTGCGCGCCCATCGCCACGAGCAGGTTGCAAAGATCGACGATCTCGGGCTCACGCGCCGCATTGTGCAACGTGCTGGTTCCGCGAGCGAGCACCGCCGCCATGAGTGCGTTCTCGGTCGCGCCGACCGAGACAATCGGGAAGCTGTAGTCCCCGCCCGGCAGACCGCCATCGGGGGCAATCGCACGGACATAGCCCGCCGCGAGCTCGATCTGAGCGCCGAAGGCTTCTAGCGCCTTGAGGTGGAGGTCGATCGGCCGGTTGCCGATGGCGCAGCCGCCGGGGAGCGAAACCGTCGCTTCGCCCGCTCGGGCCAGCAGCGGGCCAAGCACCAGGATGGACGCACGCATCTTGCGGACGAGATCATAGGGCGCGACGGTCGAGGTGAGCCGCGTGGCCTGCAGCGTCATCACGCGACCGAAGTCTTCGGGGCGGGCGCCAGCGATAGAGGTCGAGACGCCGAACTGGTTCAGCAGGTGCTGGAAGCCGTCGATATCGGCAAGACGCGGCAGGTTGCGCAGCGTCACCGGTTCTTCGGTCAGGAGCGCGCAGGGCAGCAGGGTCAGCGCAGCATTCTTTGCGCCCGAGACTGGAACTGTGCCGGAAAGGCGATTGCCGCCGCGAATGATGATCTTGTCCATCGCGGTCGTTTAGCTTGTTTGCCAATTGGCGCAACAAGATCGAAATGGTGGCGCTCTATGCGCGCAATATGTCATATCCGCATCGGACCTGCAGTCCGATGCATCTTGAGGGGATCACATCAGCCATGACCGCCAGCACCGCCTCGCCGACCGTTCGCAAGCCTGTTCGCAAGGCGGTTTTCCCGGTGGCGGGCATGGGTACGCGGTTTCTCCCGGCAACCAAGGCAATCCCCAAGGAAATGCTGCCGATCATTGATCGGCCGTTGATCCAGTACGCGGTCGACGAGGCACGCGAGGCGGGGATCGAGCAGCTGATCTTCGTGACCGGCCGCGGCAAGACCGCCATTGTCGAACATTTCGATACGGCCTTCGAGCTTGAACGGACGATGAGCGATCGCGGCAAGGATCTCTCGATCCTCGATGCCACCCGCATCCTGCCCGGCAATCTCGTCACGGTCCGCCAGCAGGTGCCGATGGGCCTCGGTCATGCGATCTGGTGCGCGCGCGCCATCGTGGGTGACGAGCCCTTCGCGATCTTCCTGCCCGACGAGCTGATGATCGGCACGCCCGGCTGCATGAAGGAGATGGTAGAGGCCTACAACGAAGTGGGCGGCAATCTCATCAGCGTGCTCGAAGTCCCCGAGGAAGAGGTCTCCAGCTATGGCGTGATCGCGCCGGGTGCGCGCATTTCCGACAAGCTGACCGAAGTGACCGCACTGGTCGAGAAGCCGAAGCGCGAGGAAGCGCCCTCCAACCTCATCATTTCCGGCCGCTATATCCTGCAGCCCGAAGTGATGCGCACGCTCGAGGGTCAGGAGAAGGGTGCCGGCGGCGAGATTCAGCTGACCGACGCGATGGCCCGCATGATCGGCAGCCAGCCGTTCCATGCGGTCACCTTCACCGGGCGCCGCTTCGATTGCGGCAGCAAGGCCGGCTTCGTCGAGGCGACGCTTTCGCTTGCGCTCGAACGGTCGGATATGGCGGACGACGTCCGCACGATCATGCAGCGTCTTCTGGCGCAGTGACGCGGCGGCTCAGGCCGCCTTCCACCGCAAGGGAAGGCGCTTGAGCCCGCCGACAAACGTCGATTTGGCGCGTGCAGGCTCTCCGGCCAGCTCCACGCTATCGAGCCGGTCGAGCAGCACTTCGAACAGGATGCGCATTTCGAGCCGCGCCAGATGCAGGCCGAGGCACTGGTGCGCGCCCGCTCCGAAGGCAAGGTGGCGATTGCCATCGCGCGCCGCATCGAAGCGGCGCGGGTCGGGGAACTGCGCAGGGTCATGGTTGGCCGCCACGTAGTTGAGCATCAGCCAATCATCCTTGGCGATCTTCTGCCCGCCAAGTTCGGTATCGGCGGAGGCTGTGCGCATGAAGTGCTGCACCGGAGTCGTCCAGCGGATCGCTTCCTCGACAATGCCTGCCAGAAGGCTGCGGTCCGCCTTGACCCGGGCGAACTGCTCCGGATCGCGGGCAAGGGCGAGCATCGCACCGGCAGTCGAGGCGCTGGTCGTGTCATGGCCCGCGCTGGCGGTGATGATGTAGTACCCTGCCGTGACCACGTCATCGAGCGGCTGGCCATCGATCGTGCCATTGGCGATGACGGTGGCGACGTCATCAGTGGGGTTCTTGCGGCGCTCGGCGGCGAGCGCCGCGAAATAGGCCTCGAAGTCCTTGACCGCGCCGGCCACGATCTGGGTGATCATTTCGGGCGGTAGATCCTTGATTCCGGACTGGTTCAGTTCCTCGTCCTGCCCGCCGAACATTTGCTGGGTCAGCACCAGCATACGCTGCTCGTCCTCCTCGGGCACGCCGAGAATCTGCATGACGACGTGGAGCGGGTAGGGCGATGAGACAAGCTTGGTGAAGTCGCCCTCGCCGCCGGCAGCCAGCAACCGGTCGACGGTGGCTTCCGCTATTCTGCGGGTGCGCTCCTCGATCGTGCGCAGGTTCTTGGGCATGAACCAGTCCTGCGTCAGGCGGCGCAGCTTCGGATGCAACGGCGCGTCGAGCTGGACGAGCGACTGCACAAGGTGCGGGCTGCCACCGGTGATCGCGCGGGCCAGCGCGTCGGTGCTGCGCAGCGTGAACACGGTCGGCTTGGGGTGATTGAGGAAGGTCGTGTTGTCCTTGCTCACCGCCATCACTTCATCGAACCCGCTGACCAGCCAGAACGGTTCATGCAGATCGGCGGAGGAGACAACGCGCCCCACCTGGAGCCCTTCCTCGCGCAGCCTATCGAACTGGTCGAGCAAGGGATCCCACGCGGCATAGGCAGCGGGATCGATCACCGCGCGGCCGATTTCCTCGGGAACGATGCGGTCGGCGGTAGTGGCCATGGAATGCGTCCTTGAATGAGGGGTCAGGCGGTAGCGGCTGCTGCGGCCTTGTATTCGTCGCGCAGCAGGCGCTTGAACAACTTGCCGGTCGGTTCGCGCGGGAGCTCGGCGCGGAAGTCGATCTGGCGGGGGAGCTTCACGCGGCTGAGCTGCGGGGCGAGCCAGGCGGTCAATTCTTCGGCCAGTGCCGGGCCCGCGTCGGCGAATTCATGCGGTTGAACGACGGCGACCACGCGCTCGCCCATGTCCGGATCAGGAGCGCCGATGACGGCAACGTCGGCCACTTTTGGATGGGTTATGAGCAGGTTTTCGATCTCCTGCGGGTAGATGTTCACCCCGCCCGAAATGATCATGAAGCTCTTGCGATCGGTGAGGAACAGGTAGCCGTCCTCGTCCTCCCAGCCCACATCGCCTAGGCTGGTCCAGCCGTGCTTGTTGGTGGCATCGCGCGTCTTGTCGGGATCATTGTGGTAGGCGAAGGGATTGCCGCCCTCGAAAAAGACCTGACCTTCGGTGCCGCGCGGTACTTCATCGCCGTTTTCATCGCAGATGCGGATGGTGCCAAGCAACGCGCGGCCGACCGAGCCCGGGCGCGCCAGCCACTCGGGGCTGGAAATGAAGGTGAAGCCATTGCCTTCGGTGCCGGCATAGTACTCGTTGAGCACCGGGCCCCACCACTCGATCATCGCGCGCTTGACCGGGACCGGGCAAGGCGCCGCTGCGTGGATCGCCCCGCGCAGGGAGGAGAGATCGTAGCGTGTGCGCACCTCCTCCGGGAGCTTGAGCATGCGGACGAAGTGGGTGGGCACCCACTGGCTGTCAGTCACCTTGTAGCGCTCGATCGCTTCGAGCGCTTTCTCAGGATCGAACTTTTCCATGCAGACAACGGTGCCGCCGAAGCGATGAATGGTCATCGACCAGCGCAGCGGCGCAGCGTGGTAGAGCGGCGCGGGCGAGAGATAGACCGCGTCCGGGCGGATGCCGAAGGGGCCGCCTGCGAGCATGATGAGCGAGTTCGCGCCGCCGATGGCGGGATCTTCAGGGAGCGGCACGCGAACACCCTTGGGCTTGCCGGTGGTGCCGGAGGAATAGAGCATGTCGCAGCCCGCGCGTTCGTCGGCGATGGGCTCGATCGGCATGGCAGCGAGCAGGGCGGCGAGATCGTGGTCGCCGCTGCCGCCGAGGCGCAGCTGCGGCACTTCGGGCGCGGCTTCGGCGACGGCATCGAGCAGGGGCGTGAGCGTGCCGCTGCCGACCAGCAGCTTAGCGCCGCTATCACGTGCGATATAGGCCACTTCCGGCGGCGCGAGGCGCGACGAGATAGCGACGTAGACGATCCCGGCCCGCTGCGCGCCCCAGCACAGCGAGAAAAAGAAGGGATGGTTTTCGAAGCACAATGCGATGGTGTCACCGATCCCGATCCCGCGCGAGCGAAGCAGTTGGGCGAAGCGGTTGCTCTGCGCTTCCAGCTCGCCGTAGGTCACGACCTCGCCGCTGCCGGACATGATCACGGCGGGCTTTTCAGGGTTGGTCCTGGCGTGGAAACTCGGGTGGTAGTGCATGCGCATCCTCTCAGGATCAGCGGTTCGGATAGCCCGCTTTGGCTGAGAGTTTAACCGCTCGATTAAAGGGCGCAACGGGATTCGTCAGCCAAATCCATTTCCGGCTGCGCGGACTGGCCAAAAAGATGAAGGCCACAAAAGAAGAAGGCGGCGTTTCCGCCGCCTTCATCCCATCCTCTCCAAGATGACTTGTCGTCGCGGCGCTTAGCGCGCCAGCGGAGCCGGAACGTCGCTTTGCGCCAGAACGGTCTCGGTCGAGACACCGGGGGCGACGGTCTGCATGTAAGGAATGGGGTTCACCGCTTCGCCAGCGATGCGCACTTCATAGTGCAGGTGCGAGCCGGTCGAGCGGCCGGTCGAGCCGACGTAGCCGATCACGTCACCCTTGCGGACGCGCTGGCCTTCGGCAACTGCGATGCGCGACATGTGGCCATAACGGGTTTCCATGCCGCCGCCGTGCTCCAGCTCGACAAAGAGACCGTAGCCGCCGAACCAGTCAGCCTTGCCAACGACGCCATCAGCCGAAGCGTGGATCGGCGTGCCGGTGGTGGCGGGAAGATCGATGCCCTTGTGCGCGCGCATGCCGCCGAGAACGGGGTGAACGCGCATGCCGAAGCCGCTGCTCATGGCGCGGTTCGAAGAAACGGGAACGAGCGAGGGGATCGAAACGCCGCCATTGCGCTGGGCGGGGGCAGCGGCGCCAAGCGGTGCGCCCGTTTCAAGGGCCTTCCAGCTTGCGAAGAGCTTGTGGAATTCATCATCGGCCGGGGCGGCAGTGGTGCCGTTGCGGGCGGCTTCCGCAGCGCGGAGCGGGGCAGCAATGTCGGCAGACGCGGCGCTGTTCGCCATCGCGGGAGCCGAGAAGAAACAGGCAACAGCACCTATGGAGCCAAGTACCAGTTTCACAATCTTGTTGTTAACCATTACGACCCGCTAACCCTTGATCGACTTGATCCTGCAGCATCAGTTGCGCTGCTCAGACCGAAACCGATCCACCTGAAACTTCCCAACGGCCCGCCGGATCATTCCGGTCTGCCTGAAAAGTTCCCTGAGACTGTGCGGAAACCCCTCCCGCTGCCTCGTTGGCAACGGGTTAGGGGGAAGTGTCTTAATCAGACAACCCCTGTCATCAATTCGTACGACAAACCGGCAGCACGACGCGCCGAGTCGTTGAACGGTGGCTTAAC
>NZ_JAIEPN010000169.1 GCF_019748365.1 Novosphingobium sp. | reverse complement strand
CACGAGATCGAAGCGGTTGGGGATCTTGTCGACGCAATCTTCGACGGTAACGCGCGCCATGCGGGGGCACTCCGGGAAACAGGAATGGATGGAAGAGCGGCGAGCTAGGGCTGCCATGCCCAAATGTCAAGAAAACACATGGGCGATTGATTGTGATGCGCCGCGATGGTGGTGGTACGCCGCCCAAATTGCAAACGAGCAATCCACATGCCCCAGCGAGTCGATTACGGCATCGACGCACCCGGACTGATGCGCGGTTTCCTGATCGGCGGAACGGTTGCTGCAGCCGCAGGCATGGCAACCTCGCTCGCCGGGTCTTCCGGCGCTGCGAGATTGGTCGGTGTCAGTGCATTGCTGCTTGCCAGCTACCTCTTCGGAATGGGCGGCTACATGCTTTATGAAAGCCGGATCGGCAAGGTCCGCGGCCGGGACCGTATTCTCGATCAGGCGGAGTGGCGCGGCGATGAACAGGTACTTGATGTCGGGTGCGGGCGAGGGCTGCTGCTTATCGGCGCGGCCCACCGGCTGACTTCGGGGAAGGCCATCGGGATCGACATCTGGCGGGCCAAGGATCAGTCTGGAGCCAGTCCGGAAGGTGCCGCGCACAATGCGGCGATCGAGGGCGTCGCGGAGCGCATAGCGATCGAGACCGGCGACATGCGGCAGCTACCCTTTGCGGATTCGTCGTTTGATCTCGTGATGTCGCACTGGGTGGTACACAATCTGGAGATCGAAGCCGACCGCGTCACGGCGCTTGGCGAGATGAAACGGGTGCTGCGGCCTGGTGGCAGGCTGCTGCTGACAGATATCGCAAATCGCAAGGAATACCGCCAATGGCTTGATGCCCAAGGCTTCAAGCATGTCCGGACGCTGGTTTCGCCGATCAAGGACGTTATTCTTGCCGCAGTGAGTTTCGGCAGTTTCCGTCCGGCTACCATCGTGGCCGTCAAGCCTGCCTAGCCGTCACGCACGCCGTACTGTGCTCACTCATCCCCGTAACCATAGGCCATGTGATCGGGCGCGAGGTCGCTGAAGCGGGTGATCCGGGCCTCGAACTTCAGGCGGACCTTGCCGGTGGAGCCGTGGCGCTGCTTCGCAACGATCAACTCGGCGAGGCCGAAGACGCGTTCCATTTCGGCCTGCCAGGCGGCGTGGGCTTCCTGCACTTTGGCATCGTCGGTGCCCTGCGGAACCTTGGGTTCGCGTGCGGCGACGTAGTAATCCTCGCGGAACACGAACCAGACCATGTCCGCGTCCTGCTCGATCGAGCCCGATTCGCGCAGGTCAGACAGCATCGGCCGCTTGTCGTCGCGCTGTTCGACCGCGCGGCTGAGCTGCGAGAGCGCGATGACGGGGACGCCGAGTTCCTTGGCGAGCGTCTTCAGGCCTCGGCTGATTTCGGAGATTTCGTTGACGCGGTTGTCACTGGCGCGGCCCGAGCCTTGGAGCAGCTGGAGGTAGTCGACCACGATCAGGCCGATATCATGGCGGCGCTTGAGGCGGCGGGCGCGCGTGCGCAGCGCGCCGATGGTGAGCGCGGGCGTATCGTCGATATAGAGCGGCAGTTCGGCCAGGCGCTGGCTGGCGAAGGACAGCGACTGGAAATCCTCGCGGCTGATGCGGCCCATGCGCAGCGCTTCGGAGCTGATGCCCGATTGTTCGGCAAGGATACGCGTGGCGAGCTGGTCCGCGCTCATTTCGAGGCTGAAGAAGGCGACCGCGGCGCCGACCGAATCCTTGACCGAAATGCCGTCCGCGAGATCGCGGCGCAGCCGGTCCGCCGCATTGAACGCGATATTGGTGACGAGCGAGGTCTTGCCCATGCCGGGGCGCCCGGCAAGGATGATAAGGTCGCTGTCGTGCAAACCGCCGATCTTCTCGTTGACCGAGGTAAGGCCGGTGGTCTTGCCCGAGATATGGCCGCCCGAGAGCAGCGCCTTCTCGATCATTTCGAGCGAGACGCGCGTGGCACTGCCGAAGCTCTGCGCTTCGTTGCCGGTCTGCGCGCCTTCCGCCACGGCATAGAGCGCGGCTTCGGCCTGCTCGATCTGCTTGAGCGGCGCGACCGTCTCGCTCGTATCCATCGCGCCCGAAACGAGATTGCGCCCGACGGTGATCAGCTCGCGCAGCAGCGCGAGGTCGTAGATCTGCTCGGCAAGTTCCTTGGGCGCGAGCAGGCCCTGGCCGTCTGCCGTCAGCCGCGCGAGGTAGGCGGTGCCGCCGAGTTCCTTGAGGCCTTCGTCCGCCTCGAAATAGGGCTTGAGCGTGACCGGGGTGACCACTGCCTTGCGGTCGATCAGCGCGAGGATGCGCTCGAAAACCCGGCCATGAACCGGCGCGAAGAAGTGCTCCGGACGTAGCGGCGTGGGCAGTTCTTCAAGGATCCGGTTGTCGATCAGCACCGCGCCGAGGAACGCGGCTTCCGCCTCCACGTTGGCGGGAAGCGAGGCGACAGGGGCACCGGAGGAGTCGGGCTCGCGCAGGGGGATCGGCTGGACGTTGGACATGCCCGCCTTGTGGAGGAGCAGGGGGCTTGCGGCAAGCGGCGCGGATGCCACACCGCCTGTGGATAGCGGGGAGGGATCGCGAAAGAGCGCGGATTCCTTACGCAAATGGCTTGCCCGCGCGGGAACCGTCTGCAAGACACTGGCCGCCATGGCCGACCCGCGCATTTCGCATATCGAGCTCGACGAAGCGACGATCGTGTGGCGCAATGCCGATATCGAGCAGGAACGCCGGATCGCGATCTTCGATCTGATCGAGGAAAACACCTTCCGCCCCGTGCGCGCCGCAGCAGCGGGCTATGAAGGGCCCTATCGCCTGCGCCTGTCGGTGGACGATGGGCGGCTGGCGCTGGCGATATCGGCGGAGGACGGCAGCCCGCTTGAAACCATTGTGCTCGGGCTTGGGCGCTTTCGCCGGCCGATCCGCGATTACTTCGCGATTTGCGATTCATACTACCAGGCGATCCGGCGTGCGACCGCGCAGGAGATCGAGACCATCGACATGGCCCGCCGCGGGGTCCACAACGAAGCGGCGGATCTGCTGCTCGAGCGGTTGGAGGGCAAGATCGAGACTGATTTTGCCACCGCACGGCGGCTCTTCACCCTGATCTGCGTTCTGCATATCAGGGGATGAACAGCTAACTGGGCAGCCCTGCGTGACGAACTCCGCAAAACCAGCGCGTCGGCGCGTGTGGATCCTGCTCGCCGTGCTGGTGCTGGCAGGCCTCACGGCGGCTGTCTGGTGGGAATCGCGGCGCTGGGAGCCGGATCGTGCCCGTTTTCCGGTGCAGGGCGCCTGGCTCGATGCGCATGACGGTGCCGTCGAATGGTCCTCGCTCAAGGCGCATGGGGCCGATTTCGTCTACCTCACCGCCAGTGAAGGCGCGGGGCGGCGCGATGAGACGTTCACGGCAGGGCTCGATGCTGCGCGCAAGGCGGGGCTGCAGGCGGGCGCGGTCCACGTCTATGATCTCTGCGCCCCGGCGGACGCGCAGGCCGGCAGTTTCGTGATTGTCGTGCCGCGCGATGAGGCCTTGTTGCCCCCTGCGGTCGTGCTTGATCTTGATTCGCGCTCCTGCCCGCAGCCGCCGGGCGAGGCGGCGATGCAGAGCGAGTTGACGACGTTCCTCAACCAGATCGAGAAGCACACCGAACGCCCCGCGATCCTGATGCTCTCGCGCAGCTTCGAGGCGCGCTACCATCTTGCCGCGCGGCTGGATCGCAACTTGTGGGTGGCGGGCGATTTCCTTGAGCCGACCTATGCCGGGCGGCCCTGGGTGATGTGGACCGCAACCTCGCGGCTGCGCGTTGCCGGCGTTGCCGGGCCGGTGCGCTGGGTGGCGGTGCACCGATGAGCGAATCGACGCACAATCTTGTTGCCGCCGCGAAGGAAGCCGCGCGCACCGCCTATGCGCCCTATTCGGTCTTCCATGTCGGCGCCGCGCTGCTGTTCGATGATGGCGCTGTGGTGCAGGCGGCGAATGTCGAGAACGCAAGCTACGGCCTTTCGCTCTGCGCCGAAGCCAATGCCGTGGCCCGCGCGATGACCGAGGGGCGGCGCGGCGGGCTGGTCGCCGTGGCGATTGCGGGCGGCAAGCCCGATTCCGAGGGCAATCCTGTGCTCGGACCCGAACCCGTGATGCCCTGCGGACGCTGCCGCCAGATGCTGCACGAACTGGCGGCGCTTGGCGGGACGGATCCCGAGGTGATCGGCGTAGCCCAAGACGGCCTTACCCGCCTGCCCCTGTCCGCCCTCTTGCCCCATGCCTTCGGACCGGCCAATCTGGCCTGAGCCGCTTTCTTCCCTTCCCAGCATACCGGAGTGCCGCATTGGCCATTCTTTCCGACAAGTGGATCCGCACGCAGGCCCTCGAACACGGCATGATCGAGCCGTTCGTGGAGAGCCAGCGGCGCGAGGGCTGCATTTCCTACGGCCTCTCCTCCTATGGCTATGACGCGCGGGTGGCGGACGAGTTCAAGATCTTCACCAACATCGATTCGTCGGTGGTGGACCCGAAGGATTTCGATTCGAACTCGTTCGTCGATCGCAAGACCGACGTCTGCGTGATCCCGCCCAATTCCTTCGCGCTGGCCCGGACGGTCGAATACTTCCGCGTGCCGCGCGATGTGCTGGTAATCTGCCTCGGCAAATCGACCTACGCGCGCTGCGGGATCATCGTGAACGTGACGCCGCTGGAGCCGGGCTGGGAAGGCCATGTGACGCTGGAGTTTTCCAACACCACGCCGCTGCCCGCGAAGATCTATGCCAACGAAGGCGCGTGCCAGTTCCTGTTCCTGCAGGGGAACGAGCCGTGCGAGGTGAGCTATGCCGACCGTGCGGGCAAATACATGGGCCAGCGCGGGGTGACCCTGCCGAGGCTTTGAACACTAACGATAACGGGAGAGAACAATGGCAACGACCAAGGCCGAACGGCCGTTTGATATCATCGTCTATGGCGCGACCGGCTACACCGGGCGGCTGGTGGCTGAATATCTGGCGCATCATTATGGCAAGGATGGCCCGCGCTGGGCGATGGCCGGGCGCAGTGCGGAGAAGCTTGCCGAAGTGCGCGATCTGATTAGTGCGCCGGCGGATACGCCGCTGGTGGTGGCCGATTCGTCCGATCCCGCGAGCCTTGCCGCAATGGCCGAGCAGACCCGCGTGGTGGTCACGACGGTCGGCCCGTACCAGCTCTATGGGGAGCCGGTGCTGCGCGCCTGCGTCGCGGCGGGGACGGACTATGCCGACCTCTGCGGCGAGCCGGTGTGGATGCGCCAGATGGTCGATGCGCTGCACGAGCAGGCCAAGGAAACCGGCGCGCGGGTGGCGTTCTCCTCGGGCTTCGATTCGATCCCCTTCGATCTTGGCGTCTACATGCTGCAGCAGGAAGCCAAGGCGCGCTTCGGAGCACCCGTGCCGCGGGTGAAGTGCCGCGTTCGGGCGATGCAGGGCGGTTTCTCGGGCGGCACGGCGGCGAGCCTCGGCGCGACGCTCAAGGCGCTGGGTGCCAACCCTTCGCTCATCCCGATCATGACGAGCCCCTTCGGCCTCACCCCCGGATTCGAAGGGCCGGAGCAGCCGGCGGGCGACAAGCCGTTCCTCGACGAGGCGACTGGCAGCTGGGCCGCGCCCTTCATCATGGCGGTGATCAATACCAAGAACGTCCACCGCACCAATTTCCTGCGCGGGCATCCCTATGGCGCGGACTTCGTCTATGACGAGATGATGCTGACCGGGCCCGGCGAGCAGGGCCAGGCGATTGCCGAGCATGTAGCGAAGACGCCGATGATCGGCGGTCCGAACGATCCCAAGCCGGGCGAAGGCCCGACCGCGGAGGAGCGGCTCAACGGCCACTACGACGTGCTGTTCGTGGGCGAAATGCCCGATGGCCGCGAGATCCGCTATGGCGTCAAGGGGCGGTACGATCCGGGCTATGGCTCGACCAGCCGCATGCTCGCCGAAACCGGCATCGCGCTGCTCTCGTGCAAGGCGGAAGGCGCGATTGCCACGCCGGGCGCGCTGCTGGGCGAAGCACTGGTCGAGCGCCTGCGCGCCCATGCCGAGATCAGCTTCGCGCCGGAGTGAACTTCAGCGGCGCTGCGGTGTCTGCCGCAGCGCCGCCACGCAGGCAGCCCGATCGACATCGCGCCCGTCGCCGCGCCGCGCGTCGATAAACGTGGCGATGGGCCGGCCGCCCGCGTCTGGCGGATAGAGATAGGCATCGAGCACGCAGGGCGTGCCGCTCCACTGCAGCTTGCGCGCATCGCCCTCGCGCACGTCGAGCCGGGGCGCGCCGAACTGGCGGGTGAGCGCATCGGCATCGGCGCCGATCACCCCTTCGAGACCCGGCAGCACCTGAATATGCGGACGGGGACGCTGCGTCTGGATCGCGGCAGGAGGGGCTGGCCGGATCGCCCTTGGCGGTGGCGGTGGAGCCGGCAAGGGGCGCACCGCCTCCGTAGAGCCGCCACATGCGGCGAGCGCGAGCAGCGCCGGAAGCGCAAGCAGCTGGTATGCTTTCATGACGTCGGTGAATCGCCGCTGCGCCGCGCTGTGTCAACGCACCCGGCTGGCACGGCGGCTCTTCGCAGCGCAGCATTGCACCGCCTCGCCCTGCCCGCTACGGCCTCATGCCGAGAGACATACCTTTTGGAGTAACCGGATGAGCCCTGCCCCCGCCCGTTTCGATGTGATCGCCATCGGCAATGCCATCGTCGATGTCATGGCTCCGGCGGCAGAGGACGACATCACCCGGCTGGGCCTTGCCAAGGGCGGCATGACGCTTGTCGACACGGCGCGCGCGCATGAGCTTTACGAGGCGATGGGCCCGGCGCGGGAAATCTCCGGCGGCTCGGCGGCGAACACGCTCGCCGGTCTCGCGGCGCTTGGCGCGAAGTGCGCGTTCATCGGTCAGGTTGCCGATGACCAACTGGGCGAGGTTTTTGCCCACGACATCCGCGCAGGCGGGATCGCCTTCGACACACCCGCGCGCGGGAAAGACCCGGCCACCGCGCGCTGCCTGATCTTCGTGACGCCGGATGGCCAGCGCACGATGAACACCTATCTCGGCGCTTCGCAGTTCCTGCCGGCCTCGGCGCTTGACGAGAGCGTGATCGCCGAATCGTCCGTGCTCTATCTCGAAGGCTATCTGTGGGACCCGGAAGAGCCCCGCCTTGCCATGCGCCGCGCCATCGCGGCAGCGCGCGAAGCCGGGCGGCAGGTCGCTTTCACGCTGTCCGACGGCTTCGTGATCGCGCGCCATGGCGATGATTTCCGCGCGCTGATCGAGGCGGGCGAGATCGACATCCTGTTCGCCAACGAACACGAGCTGGCCGCGCTGACCGGCGAGGACGATTTCCACGCCGGTATCGCTGCGCTGGCGCCCAAGGTGCCGGTGCTGGTCGTGACCCGCAGCGAGAACGGCGCGCATGCCGTGGCGCATGGCGAGCATGTCTCGGTTCCTGCCGAGCCGGTCGAGCACGTGGTCGATACGACCGGCGCGGGCGATCTGTTCGCAGCCGGGTTCCTGTTCGGCCACGTGCGCGGGCACAGCCTTGCCGATTGCCTCAAGCTTGGCGCGATCTGCGCGGCCGAAGTGATCTCGCACTATGGCGCGCGGCCCGAGGCGGACCTCGCCGCGCTGGTGGCCGAGCGGCTGGGCTGACGCTCAGCCCGCCTGGCGCGCCAGCTCGCGCCAGCCGATATCGCCGCGCCAGAAGCCGTCGTCGAAGCGGATCTCCGCCAGCGCGGCATAGGCGCGGTCGCGGGCTTCCTGCAGCGAGGCCCCGGTGGCGGTGACATTGAGGACGCGCCCACCCTTGGCAACGAGCGCGCCCTCATCTGTTGCCGCCGTACCTGCGTGGAAGACCTTGGCGCCGTGGGCCTCGGCGGCGGGAAGGTTCGCGATCGCACCGCCGCTGGCCGGCGTTGCAGGATAGCCTCTGGCTGCCACGACCACCGTCATGGCATTTGCGGCGGAGAGGGATGGCGCGGCGGCTCGGGCGAGTTCCCCGCGGGCGCAGGCATCGAGCAGGTCCACGAGATCGCTTTCCAGCCGCATCATCAGCACCTGGCATTCGGGATCGCCGAAGCGGCAATTGTATTCGATCAGCTTGGGGCCGTTCGCCGTCAGCATCAGCCCGGCGAACAGCACGCCCGAATAGGGCATCCCCGCATCGGCCATGGCCTTCACTGTCGGCGCGATGATCTCGGCCATAGCACGGGCTTCGAGTTCGGCGGTCAGCACCGGCGCCGGGCTATAGGCACCCATGCCGCCCGTGTTGGGGCCAGTATCGCCCTCGCCCACCCGCTTGTGGTCCTGCGCCGAACCGAACAGCGCGATAGCGTTGCCGTCGGTGATCGCGAAGAGGCTCACTTCCTCGCCTTCGAGAAATTCCTCGATCACCACTTCGGCGCCCGCCCCGCCGAAGGCGCCGGCGAACATGTCGTCGATGGTGGCTGCGGCTTCCTCGGCGGTCTGGGCGATCACCACGCCCTTGCCTGCCGCAAGGCCATCGGCCTTGATCACCACCGGGAGCGCAAAACCGGCGAGTGCGGCATGGGCCTCGGCGGCGCTCCTCGCACGGACGTAGCCAGCGGTCGGGATGCCGGCGCGGGTGCACATGTCCTTGGTGAAGCCCTTGGAGCCCTCAAGCTGGGCGGCGTCCTTGCCGGGACCGAACACTGCAATGCCGACGGCGCGCAGCGAATCGCCAAGGCCATCGACCAGCGGCGCTTCCGGGCCGACGACAACGAGCGCGATGGCGTGGTCGGCGCAGAATGCGATTACAGCGGCATGATCGGTGAGTGTGAGCGGGACACATCCGCCTTGGCCATCGTGCGCGGCAATCACTTCGGCGATGCCCGGGTTCCCCGGCGAAGCCCACAGCGCCGTGCAACGCGGCGATTGCGCCATCTTCCACGCCAGCGCATGTTCGCGTCCGCCCGAGCCGATGAGCAGGATATTCATGCCAGATATGCCGCCTTACCGTGAAGATGAAGCCGGGCTGTTAGCCGCCCAGACTGCGGGCGACAACGCCCCGGCGCTTTCCATCAGCGAGATTTCGCAGCTCCTCAAGCGCACGGTGGAAGACCGCTTCGGCTTCGTGCGCGTGCGCGGCGAGCTTTCGGGGGTGAAGCGGGCGGCATCGGGCCACCTCTATCTCAGCCTCAAGGACGAGAACGCGCGGCTCGATGGCGTGATGTGGCGTGGCGGCGCGCAGCGGCTGGGCTTCGTGCCGGAAGACGGCGTCGAAGTGATCTCGACCGGCAAGCTGACGACCTATCCCGGCCGATCCAACTATCAGATCGTGATCGAGCGCATGGAGATTGCCGGCGAAGGCGCGCTGCTGGCGCTGCTGGCCAAGACCAAGGCGCGGCTGGAGGCGGAAGGGCTCTTCGCGCCCTCGCGCAAGCGGCCCCTGCCCTATCTGCCGCGCGTGATCGGCGTCGTGACGTCGCCCACAGGAGCGGTGATCCGTGATATCCTGCACCGCCTGCGTGACCGGTTTCCCACTCATGTCGTGGTCTGGCCGGTGCTGGTGCAGGGGCCGGGCGCGGCGGCACAGATCGCCGCTGCGGTGCGCGGCTTTTCGGCGCTGGAGCCGGGCGGACCGGTCCCTCGCCCCGATCTCGTGATCGTGGCGCGCGGGGGCGGCTCGATCGAAGACCTGTGGTGCTTCAACGATGAGGATGTTGTCCGCGCCATCGCTGCGAGCACGATTCCCACCATCAGCGCCGTGGGCCATGAAACCGACACCACGCTTGCCGATTTCGCCGCCGACGTCCGCGCGCCGACGCCGACCGCTGCGGCTGAAATTGCGGTTCCGGTGCGCGGTGAGCTGATCGCAGGGCTTGCCGATCTGCAGGCCCGCAAGCAGCGCGCGGTGGTCAGGCTGCTCAGCCTCGCGCGGGAGCGGCTGGAGCAACGCGCGCGTCGTCTGCCGGAGCCGCAGGCCCTGCTGGAGGGACAGGCGCAGCGACTCGATGACCTCGGCGACCGCCTGCGTCGCGCGCTGGTGCACCGCACGGGGCTTGCCGCAACGCAGCTGGCGCAGCGGTCGGCGGGGCTGCGGCCCGCCGTGCTTGAGGCGCGGTTGCGGCAGGGGCAGGATCGGCTCGCCGGGCAGCGCTTGCGGCCCGCGCTTGTCCTGCAGCGGATCGAAGCCGGCCGGACCGCGCTCGCTGCTCTTGACCGCGTGCGGCGCTCGCTCGATCCCAAGGCGCCGTTGCGACGCGGCTATGTGCTGGTGACCGATGCTAGCGGGCATCTCGTCCGCTCGCGCATGGTGGCCGAAGCGGCGGGCCTGCTCCATCTGGAGTTTGGTGACGGCGTGCTTGATGTGGTCCCGAGCGGGGCGCCTGTGCCCCCTGCCCCGCGCGCCGCGCCGAAGCCACGCGGGCCCGCCCCGGGGGATGCGCAGCCGAAATTGCTTTGAGCGGCGTGACGCACTAGATTGGACCCCATGCTGATGAACTCTGCCAACCGCCTCGCGCGCCTGCACTACCTGCCCAGCCATTTCCGCCAGATCGGCGCGGGCGATCACGTGCTCTGCGCGGTGAGCGGCGCGCGGATTGGTCTCGATATGCTGCGCTACTGGAGTGTGGAGCGCCAGGAGGCTTACGCCAGCGCCGAGATCGCGACGCGCCGCCTGCTCGGCGAGGAATGATCGGGCGACCGGTGCCTTCCGCCGCCGCTTTCCTGCGCGGCGCGTTTTCTGCCATCATCGTGTTGGGCGCCGGCGGTGCAAGCCCGGCCACGCCGCCAGCCGTGGCCACAGCGCCCCTGTCTGCGCAAACAACCGAACTGCCGCCTGCCGAGCCGGCGCCAGGCACCCTTGGCGGCATGCAATATCGCGGAAAGCTCGCGCAAGGCGGATGGATTCGCGGGACTGCGCCGAGCGGAACCAGCAGCGTGTCTCTGGGCGGGACGACGCTGCCGCTCGCGCCCGATGGCACGTTCTTCGCTGCGTTCGATCGCGATGCACCGGCCAGCCTTGTTCTGGCGATAACGGCAGCCAGCGGCTTCTCCCTCTCGACCGAGCTGGCCGTGGCGCCGCGCAGCTGGCGGATCGAAGCGGTCAACGTGGCGAAGCGCCCCGGCAAGCTGCCCGATGCCGAATTCAAGGCGCGGCGAGAGGCGGAGCTGGTCCGGATCGGTGCAGCCCGCGCCAGAGGCAGCGCCGCCGCCGGCTGGCGGCAGACGATGCTTTGGCCTTCCGCGGGGCGTGTATCGGGTGAGTTCGGCTCGCAGCGGATCTATCGCGGTGAACCCGGGGCCTATCACGCCGGCATCGATCTTGCGGCGCCGCAGGGAGCCGAGATTCGCGCCCCGGCAGACGGCGTGGTGACACTCGCGGCCCGCGAGGCGCCGTTCACGCTGGAGGGGCGCCTCTTGATCCTCGACCACGGCATGGGGCTCACCTCGGCGTTCCTGCATTGCTCCGATCTGGTGGTGCAGGAGGGTGACACTGTGCTGCAGGGCCAGCTGATTGGACATGTCGGCATGACAGGCCGCGCGACGGGCCCGCATCTCCACTGGGCCCTCACATGGCAGGGGCGCAGACTGGACCCGAGGCTGTTTGCTGCGCCATCACGCTGAATCTGCAAGGCCGCGCACATTTCTTGCCTCAAATCGGGAGCACTGCGCAAAATATTGTCGACAAACCGATCCGGATGTAACTTCCGAGCGCGGAGCGCGGTTTGAGCCATTTGCCAGAGCGTTGCGAAACACCGACAGTGTGTTGCAGTCTCGCCACATAGCACGAACGTTTTGCAGATCGGTTGCAAATCGGCCTTCCAAGAAGCCTGCGAAATCTCCCAGTAAGCCCCATCGTTCCTCACAGGTCGACTGCCATCTGACACGCCCGGCGCAGACCGGACCAGAGGCTATGTTGATCGGGGAACTTCTTCCGGTGGCCTTGGGGATCCCGAATGGGGTTGGGGCCGCCCATTGAAGGGACTGGACACGTGAAGACCAACAACAACGCCGCCTTTAAGGCGGGTGCTGCGCCTTTCGCGCTTGCACTCGCACTCGTTTCCGCCCCCGCATTCGCGCAGGACGCCACGCCGCAGGCTGACACCGCGACCGAAGCAAGCGATGCTACTGCAATCGTCGTCACCGGTTCGCGCATTGCCCGTCCTGATCTTGAGTCGTCCGTGCCGGTTTCGGTCGTCGGGCAGACGCAGATCCAGCAGACTGGCGCTGCCAACATTCAGGACGTGCTGGCAGACCTGCCAGCGGTCGGCCAGAACATCAGCCGTACCTCGTCCAACTTCTCGACGACCGGTAACGGCCAGGCGACCGTCAACCTGCGGAACCTCGGCTCGGCCCGTACGCTCGTGCTCGTGAATGGCCGTCGCTTCGTTCCGGGCCTCCCCGGTACCTCGATCGTTGACCTCAACACCATCCCGACCGATCTCATCAAGAAGATCGAAGTCGTCACCGGCGGCGCCTCGGCGGTCTATGGTTCGGAAGCCATCGCCGGTGTGGTCAACTTCGTGCTTGATGACAAGTTTGAAGGCCTGCGCGTGCGCGGTCAGGGCAACATTACCGACAAGGGCGATGCCGGGCGTCGTCTCGTCTCGGTCACCGCCGGCAAGTCCTTCGCCAATGGCGCTGGCCACATCGTGATCAATGGCCAGTACGACAAGGACGACGGTCTGCGTTCGAAGGAGCGCGACTTCTCGGCTCGTGACATCCCGAACCGCAGCTCGTTTGCCGCGCAGGGTCTTTTCAGCCCCGACGGCTCGTTCGCGCCTGGTGCGGGGACCTTCACGTTCGGTCCGAACAACCAGCTCAAGAACTATCAGAGCGCGAACATCGACGGTTACAACCGTGCCGCCGATCGCTATCTTGCGGTCCCTGTCGAGCGCTACCTCGGTACCCTGCTGGCAAGCTACGATTTCTCCGACAAGGTGACCTTCTTCACCGAGCTCACCTATGCCAAGACCAAGTCGCGTTCACGGCTTGAACCGCAGGCGGTTGCCTATACCGATCTGGCTTACGCCGATGGTTCGGCGTTCGATGGTATTCCGATCGCCAACCCCTTCATCCCGCAGGCGGTCCGGGATGCGATGATCGCCAGCGGCACTGATGTTCTTCCCTTCCGCCGCCGGTCCAACGACATCTTCGACCGTTCGAATGTCAATGATCGCGACACCTGGCGCGTCATGGGTGGGTTGCGTGGTACATTCGGCAAGTCTCTGAACTGGGACATTTCCTACTCGCATGGCGAAACCAAGGATTCCACCAGCTCCGGCACGATCCTTGCGCCGCTTTACGCGAATGCACTGAACGCAGTGGCAGGCCCGAACGGTCCGGTCTGCGCCATCAACGCCGATGCCGATCCGAGCAACAACGACCCGAACTGCGTTCCGATCAATATCTTCGGTCGCAACACGGTATCGTCGGCTGCGGCAGCTTACGTGACCAACAATGGCCAGCGTTCGACCTACGACGCTCGCGTTAAGCAGGACGTCGTCACGGCCAACCTGGCCGGCAGTCTGTTCAGCGTGTTCGGTGCGAGCCCGGTCGGCTTCGCAGTGGGCGCTGAATACCGCCGTGAGCAGAGCAGCGAGGACTTCGATACCGCCACCAACCTGGGCCTGACTCTGGGCAACCAGCTGAGCGACACCTTCGGTGCCTACAACGTCAAGGAAGTCTACGGCGAATTCTCGGCTCCGCTGCTCGAGGATCGTCCCTTCTTCCACTACCTCGGTGTTGAAGCCGCTGCCCGCTATGCCGACTATTCGACGGTCGGCAGCGTCTGGAGCTGGAAGGTCGGCGGTGAGTGGGCTCCGGTCAGCGATCTCCGCTTCCGTGCGGTCTACTCGGAAGCGACCCGCGCGCCGAACATCTCGGAGCTCTTCTCGGCTCAGAGCGAGACGTTCCCCGCGGTCATCGATCCGTGCGACCAGAAGGCTGGTGGCGGTGATACCGCCGCGATCTCGATCACGCGCGATCAGCTGCCCGCCGCATGTCTTGCCATTCCGGCGATTGCGGCGGCATCGTCGACCGCAAACGGCTTCACCTATACGACCGCCCAGATCCAGACGATCAACGGTTTCACGGGTGGCAATCGCAATCTGAATCAGGAAGTCGCTCAGACCCTGACGCTCGGTGCAGTGTTCGCACCGCGCGCCATCCCCGGCTTCAGCGTGACGGTGGACTACTACCGGATCAAGGTTCGGGATGCGATCGGCATCATCGGCCAGCAGACTTCGCTGGACGAGTGCCTTACCGGTTCGGGCGCAGCGCTGTTCTGCAACAACATCATTCGTGATGCTGCAGGCCGCGTGAAGACGATCAACGCGCTGAACCTGAACACCGGTTCCTACCGGGTCGAGGGTATCGACACGCAGGTCGGTTATCGCCGTGCGTTCAGCAGCAGCGTGTCGATCGACACGACCGTCCGGTGGACCCATCTGCTTGAGCAGAGCCAGACCTCGTTCCCGGGTGGACCGACCCAGAACGAACTGCGGCAGCTGGATTGCTACAGCTGCGGCCGTCTCGGCACCGGTTTCCGCGACAAGGTCAACGCTTCGACCACGATCAACTGGAACAACTTCTCGCTCAACTGGCGGGTCAACTACCTGAGCTCGGTTGTGGATGATAACACCAGCGACACGCCGATCTCGACCGGCGCTGTGTGGTATCACGAGGCGCAGCTGCGGATCGGGCTCGACAAGGCCAAGAAGTACGAATTCTACTTCGGCATCGACAACATCTTCGATCGCAAGCCGCCGCTGTTTGGCGACACGAACCCGGTTACCTTCCCGGGCACGCGTACGTCCGCCAACACGTATGACCTCTTTGGCAGAATGCTGTACGCAGGTTTCGACGTTCGTTTCTGAGGCGACACTGTCTCGCTAGACGTCAAGGGCGGCCCTCACGGGCCGCCCTTTTCGTATGGAGAGGAGCAGCCAGGCCGGGCAAGGCGGCCACCACGCCCCCCGAACGGGCAAGGCTCGTTTCACCACACGGTGCACCTTGTAATCGGCAGGGCCGTAACCATCTGGCCGAAACAAGCGAACGGCATTGCGGCGCCACTCCGGTCTGGTTGACACCAGCGCCCGGAACGATGCGGCAGAGCCTGTGCCAAAGGGGCGCGGCGACCCGCGCAAGCAAAGTTGGATGATTTGGAATGATGCTTTTCGGCAAGGATTTCGTTCGCTCTCTGGTGCTGGGCTTTGCGCTCGGTTCGGCAGCGATGGTGTTTACTTTCGGCGTGCAGCCGGCGCAGGCCGCCACGTCCGCGGCAAATGTGCAGGTGCAGCGATGAGCCGCGCGCGCACTTCGCTGCGCCTCCTCGCTGGCGTGTTTGCCGTTTCGGTCGCAGCTGCCTGTCTCCAGCCCGCGCAGGCCGAGGCGGGAGTTTCGGCACCGGCATCGCTGGTTCAGTCAAAGGAAGCCAAGGGACTCAAGACCGCCGTATTCGCCGGCGGCTGCTTCTGGGGCATGGAAGCGGTGTTCAGCCACATGAAGGGCGTGAGCAGCGTCGTCTCCGGTTTCGAGGGCGGCAGCCGGTCTGACGCGCATTATGAGATCGTCAGCAGCGGCACGACAGGCCATGCCGAAGCGGTGCGGATCACCTATGATCCGGCCGTGGTGCGTTACGATCAGCTGCTGCAAGTTTTCTTCTCGGTGGCGAGCGATCCGACCCAACTTAACCGCCAGTATCCCGATACCGGTACCCAGTATCGCAACGCGATCGTGCCGCAGAATGCGGAGCAGGCCCGGGTGACCACGGCCTATCTCGCGCAGCTCAAGAAGTCTGGTCTGTGGAAGCGCCCGATCGTGACGGCGGTCGAGCCCAATCGCGGCTTCTTCGCGGCCGAGGACTACCATCAGGACTTCGCGCTCAAGAACCCGGACCACGGCTATATCCGCATGTGGGATGCGCCCAAGGTCACGGCATTGAAGCGCACTTTCCCCGGCCTTTGGAAGCCTGACTTCACCCGCGGGTGAAGCGTATTTGCGCTTGGGCGCAAGGCGGTTTATCTCAGCGGTCATGGCGGGCCATCACAACCATCACGATTTTGCCGGTGACATGCTGGTCGATGCAGCGCGCGGCGCGCTGCAGGCGGCCGGTGAGCAGTGGACGGACATGCGCAGCGACGTGTTCGAGGCGCTGGCAGCCCACGAGAAACCCGCGTCGGCATACGACATTGCGGAAAGCGTCGGCGCGCGGCGCGGCAAGCGGGTGGCCGCCAACAGCGTCTACCGGATTCTCGACTTGTTCGTGCGCACCAACCTCGCGCGGCGGGTGGAAAGCGCGAATGCCTATGTCGCGAACAGCCATCCCGGCTGCCATCACGATTGCATCTTCCTGATCTGCGATGCCTGCGGAGAGGCGACTCATATCGACGATGACCGGTTGACCGGCGCCTTGCGTGATGCGGCGCACCGCGCGGGGTTTGCCGCCGTGCGCCCGGTTGTCGAAATCCGCGGCCGCTGCGGAGCTTGCGGGGCGGAGGCGGGGGAAGCGTGATCACCAATCGGTCCGACGATTGGCTGCAAGACGGGTTCGACAGAGCCGATTCAAGGGTGTAAGACACGTAAATGTCTAATCCGGTTACGCCGCTGCTTGATCTGGTTGATACGCCAGACGACCTTCGCAAGCCTCCACCTTCGCAATTGCGCCAGCTCGCGGACGAGTTGCGGGCAGAGATGATTGCCTCGGTGGGTCAGACGGGCGGGCATCTGGGCTCGGGTCTGGGTGTGGTGGAGCTGACGACGGCGATCCACTACGTGTTCGATACGCCGCGCGACCGGCTGATCTGGGACGTGGGGCATCAGGCCTATCCGCACAAGATCCTCACCGGCCGCCGCAGCCGCATGCGCACGCTTCGCCAGGGCGGCGGGCTTTCGGGCTTCACCAAGCGCTCCGAGAGCGAGTACGATCCCTTCGGCACCGCGCATTCCTCCACCTCGATCTCGGCGGCGCTGGGCTTTGCCATTGCCAACAAGCTCAAGGACCAGCCGGGCAAGGCCATCGCGGTGATCGGCGACGGCGCGATGAGCGCGGGCATGGCCTATGAGGCGATGAACAATGCGGCCGAGGCCGGCAACCGCCTCGTCGTCATCCTCAACGACAACGACATGTCGATCGCGCCGCCGGTGGGCGGGCTCTCGGCCTATCTCGCGCGGCTCGTCTCCTCGCGGCCGTTCCT
>NZ_JAIEPN010000201.1 GCF_019748365.1 Novosphingobium sp. | reverse complement strand
TCGCGCACGAACAGCCAATGCGCCACGCGGTGCAGGCCGACGGCGTGAAGCCCCGGATAAAGCAGGATTTCCCAGCGGGAGCGCGGCGCAGGATCGCGCGCGCGGATCGAGTCCAGATAGGCGGTGAGGCGTTCGAACATGGCCGCGCTTTTCCCCCTTTTCAGCCGCTAAAGCAAGCGTGCCTAGAGTAGCCTAGGCTGCCGCTCGGCCTCGGGCACCCCATGCACCCGCTCGGCCAAGGCATCGCGTGCCAGCGATATGGTGACGGCTGCCTTGCGCTCAAGGGACAGGCGATCAATTGTTTCAACCAGCGCTTCGGCAGCGGCATGGCTGCGCTCCAGCCGGGGCAGGATATAGGCCAGCACCGGCTCGGCCAGCACGATCCCGCGCCGCGCCGCATGGCTTTCGACCAGCACGCGCAGCAAGTCGTCGTCCGGCGCACCGATCTCGATCATCAGCGCGGCGCCCAGCCGCGAAGCGAGATCGGGCAGCGCGACCTGCCACGCACCCGGCGCCCGGTTCGAAACGATCAGCAGCGGCCGCCCATCGGCCTGCGTGCGGTTCCAGCGGTGAAACACCGCGTCCTCCGGCAGGCTATCGGCATCATCCAGCGCATCGCCAAGGCCACTCGCGGCAAACCAGCGCGCCAGCAGGCTCTTGCCGCAGCGCGGCGGCCCGGCCAGCACGGCGGCGCGAAAGGGCCATTCGTTCGCACGCGTGAGCAGCGCCAGCACCGGCTCCAGCGAAGGGCCAGTGAGCACGGTCTCGGCGCTGGTCGCCGTGACGAGGGGCAGAGCGATCTGGCTCATTGGCCTACTTGCGGATGCTGAGCGCGCCGGCCCCTTGGGTCACGCGCCACCCTCCCGCGCGCAGGGCTGCGGCGAGCGTGTCGATATCGCCGGCAAAGGTCACCCGCATCACCGAAGTGCCGCCAATGGCAAGGCTGGTGGTCGCCGCTTCCTTGACGCCATCGACCCGGCGCACGGCACTCACGCCCGCATCGACCGCCGCCGCATCGGGGGTGACGAACTGCACGGTGACCACCGTGGTCGGTACCGCCGCCGCCGTCGCCGCCGCGTCAGGCCCGGCCACCGCCGTCGTCGCGGAAGGTGCGGGCCCCAGCTTGGCGACGATGCTTGCCACCAGCTCGGGATCGAGATCGGGCCGCATCGAGAGCGAGGGATCGGGCGCGAGCTGACCGGCCGCCAGCGCGCCGGCATAGAGCCCGTCGAGCCGGGTGATCGCCTCGGCCAGCATGGCCGGCAGTTTGTCCTCGCTCGGCGCTGTCAGCTCGAAGCTGCCCAGAAACACGTTGTCTGGCCCGTGCCGCGCGGTGAACGTGCCATGGACGGGACCGCCCGGCCAGCTCCGCTCCAGCTTGGCGATCGGCATGATCACGTCCGCCGCGCCCAGCGAATCGAGCACCAGTCGCCACCAGTTGCGGCTGCGCCGGCTGATCTGCCCCGCTGTCAGCAGCAGTGAATCCGCGCCCGCGCCATTGGGGCGGACATAATCGATCACGCTTGCTCCGGTGCGGAACTCGGCCCAGGCCTTTTGCCAGGGCGTGCGCGTCTCGAACACCGAGGTGACTCCGCCTTCGATCAGCACCGGGACCACCAGCAGCGGCGCCGAATGCGCGATCTGGCCCTGCATGCCAAGGTAGCCGCTGGTCCGCGCCCGGTCGAAGATCACCCCCAGTGTCGCGATGTAGCGGCGCGGGCCAATCTGTTCCTGCCCGACGACGACCGCCGAAACCATCCCGTCGATCGTGGCATCATCGAGCGCGGGAGCCGTGCCGCCGCCAAGGCCGTTGGACTTCCACAGCTTCTCCCACGCCAGCCGCTGCGCCTGCCGCCAGCCATTGGCGCGGGCTTCCTCGGCGGTCTTGCCGGTGGTGTTGACCTCGATCCCCGAGACCTCGAAATCGCCGTTGCTGGCAATCGGCGCGATGCCCCGGTCACCTTCGATCTGCGCATAGATCGCCGCGCCCCCGCCCGCGAGCAGCAGGCCAAGAGCCGCGAGCAGCGCAAGGCGCGCCCGGCGGCTCAGGTCCGGCAACAGCAGCAGCTTGGGCAAGGTCGGGCGCAAGGCGGCCAAGGGAACTCCATCTGGGGACGCACGTTTGCGCTCGCATCGGGCTGGCCGCGCTTTTGCCCAAAGGCAAGTGGAAATCCAAGCGGGAAAGCGCTAGGCGGCTGGCCATGGCTTCCACCGACGAAACTTCGCAGCCCTATTCCTACGCCAAGGCCGGGGTAGATATCGCCGCCGGCAATGCGCTGGTGAAGGCCATCGGCCCGCTCGCGCGCGCCACCGCGCGCCCCGGCGCGGACGCCGAACTCGGCGGTTTCGGCGCGTTCTTCGACCTGAAGGCCGCAGGCTACAAGGACCCGCTGCTGGTTGCGGGCAACGACGGCGTCGGCACCAAGGTCAAGCTCGCGATCGATCACGACCGGCACGACGCGATCGGCATCGATCTTGTCGCCATGTGCGTCAACGACCTCATCGTGCAGGGCGCCGAGCCCTTGTTCTTCCTCGACTATTTCGCCACCGGCAAGCTTGATACCGGCGTTGCCGAGCGCGTCGTCGCGGGCATTGCCGAAGGCTGCCGCATGGCCGGCTGCGCGCTGATCGGGGGCGAGACAGCGGAAATGCCCGGGATGTACGGCCCCGGCGACTACGACCTCGCCGGTTTCTGCGTCGGCGCGGTGGAGCGGGGCGAACAGCTCACCGGTGATCGCGTGGCGGAAGGCGACGTGCTGGTCGGCCTTGCCTCCTCGGGCGTCCATTCGAACGGCTACTCTCTGGTCCGGCGCCTTGCTGCGGACAAGGGCTGGAAGCTGGAGCGCCCTGCCCTGTTCGATAACGAGCGGCTGCTGATCGATCATCTGATCGAGCCGACGCGCATCTATGTGAAGAGCCTGCTGCCGTTCATCCGGTCGGGGCGCATCCACGCGCTCGCCCACATCACCGGCGGCGGCCTGCTTGAGAATGTGCCCCGCGTGCTGCCGAAGGGCCTCCACGCCCGCATCGATGCCGATGCCTGGGAGCAGCCGCTCCTGATGGCCTTCCTGCAGGCGCAGGGCCAGATCGAGCCGGAGGAGATGGCCCGCACGTTCAACTGCGGCGTGGGCATGATCCTCGCCGTCCACGCCAACGAAGCCGCGAGCCTGATCGCCGATCTCACCGCCGCCGGCGAAACCGCCTTCCCCGTGGGCGAAATCGTCGCCGGCGAAAAGGGTTGCACCGTCTTCGGCAGCGCCGAAGCATGGTCCGCCCGCGCGCCGTGGGAAGCAGTGCATGTCGGCTGACCACGCGAAGGTCGCCGTCTTCATCTCCGGCAGCGGCACCAATATGGCCGCGCTGCTCTATGCCAGCCGTCTGCCTGATTGCCCTTACGAGATCGTCCTCGTCCTCTCGAACAACCCCGAGGCCGGCGGGCTCAAGATCGCTGCCGCCGAAGGCATTCCCACCTTCGTCCTCCCCCACAAGGGTGTGCCCCGCGCCGAGCATGATGCGGCGATGGAAGCCGAAGTCCGCCGACACCACGCGCAGTGGATCGCGCTCGCCGGGTACATGCGCATCCTCACCCCGGAGTTCGTCCAGCGCTGGGAAGGGCGGATGGTGAATATCCACCCCTCGCTGCTGCCGAAATACACCGGCCTCCACACCCACGAGCGCGCCATTGCGGCGGGCGACAGCCACGCGGGCTGCACCGTCCACCTCGTCACCGCCGATCTGGATGAGGGCCCGATCCTCGGCCAGATCCCGGTCGCCATCCTCCCCGGCGATACTGCCGAAACCCTCGCCGCCCGCGTCCTCTTCGCCGAGCACCAGCTTTATGCGCGCTGCCTTGCCGAGCTTGTCACGCGCGAGGCGAATCCGGAGTGGCTCACCGCGCAAGTCCGCGAGCGGGCCATGCAGCTGCCCGAAGCCGAGGAAAGCCTCAGCCACGGCATGGCCTGCTTCGGGATCGTGAAGGGCAAGAAGTTCGCCTGGGTCCCCACCAACCACCATGCCGATGGCCGCACCGCGCTCCTCGTCAAGATCAGCGGCGTCGATGAACAGGAGCAGCTCATCGAAAGCGATCCCGAGCGCTTCTTCCGTCCGGCCTATTTCGGCGACGGGTGGATAGGTATTCGGCTTGACCTCGGCGATGTGGACTGGGACGACATCGCTGAATGGCTGCGCCGCTCGTGGCTGGCCGTGGCGCCGCGCAAGCTCGCGGCGATGATGGAATTCTGACCGCGGCCGTGCCCCGGCTGCCGGAGCCGCCGATGTCCGCATCCTTCCTTACCCCGCTGCGCCGACTTTATCTCCACTCGGGCCTGCAATCGTTTGTCGAAGCGGGCGGCGGAATCTTCGTCGCTGGCTTCCTCGTCAGCCGCGGGTTCTCGTTCCCGGCGGCGCTCGCCAGCTTTGCGCTGATTCTGCTCTCGCGCCTTGCGCTGCGCCCGCTGGCCTTGCCGCTGGCCTTGCGCTTCGGGGTGCGCAGCGTGCTGATGATCGGCGTGGTGATCCGCGCCGCCAGTTTTGCCATGCTGCCATTCGTGCACGAAGTCGGCCCGCTGCTGGTCCTGTTCCTCGCGATCAGCGGCCTTGGCAGCGTGCTCTACTGGACCGCGTGGCACGCTTTCCTCCCTGCGCTGACCGATAGTGGACGCGGCGGGCAGCAGGTCAGCATGCAGCAGGCGACCAGCGCGCTGGTCGGGATCGTGGCGCCCGCGACCGGGGGCCTGCTCCTCGCCCATGGCGGTGCCTTGGCCGCCTTCACCGTGATCACCGTGCTGCAACTTGCCAGCGCGCTGCCGCTGCTCGGCGCCCCCAATCCGGCGATCGACCCCGCCGCCGTGCTCCCGGCGGACACGGCCACCCGCGCGCGGCGGCTCTATTTCCACGAGGGCTTCCATTCGGGCTGCTCGGTGGTGATCTGGAACCTCGCCCTGTTCGCCTCGCTCGGCGAGCATTTCGACCAGTTCGGCGCGGCCATGGCAGCGGCGGGGATAGCGGCGGCAGCTGGCAGCCTTTTCGTTGGGCGCCTGATCGATGGCGGACGGCCGCGCCACTCCCTTGTCATCGCCTATGGCCTTGCCGCTCTCGCGCTTGCGGCCAAGGGCACCGCGCTCGGCCATCCGCTGCTTGCGGTCGGCGCCACGGCGCTGGGTGCGCTGGTCGTGCCGATGACAAGCACGGCCATGCTCGCCCCGCTCTATGCCATGGCGCGGCAGGGTCCCTGCCTGCTGCGCTTCTCGATGGCGAGCGAAGGCGGCTGGGACATGGGCTGCGCGCTTGCCAGCCTTCTTGCAGCGGCGCTCCTCGCGGTCGGTGCGGGCTTCCGCCTGCCGATCCTCATGGGCCTTGCCGCCATCGCCGCGATGGCCTGGATGCTCGACCGCTGGTACGCGGCCCGCCAGCAAGCCGCCTGAAAAATAGGGACTGTCCCAGTTTTATAATTTTAAAACAACAGCTTAATCTGCAAAACTGGCGAACAATAAATAGGGACTGTCCCCATTTATTCGTGCCCGTCCTCAGCCAGCCTAGATCTCGCTGATATCCACCACCGGCCGGTCCTCGCGCGTGCCGCGATAGCGTGCATCGGGATCGCTCTCGCCCGGCGAAATCACCACGTGGTCGTCATGCACTTCGAGCAAGGTGCCCACAAACGGCATGCCCTCGAGGCTCCCCGTCACGCGGTAGCTCACCATATCCCCCACCTTGAACGTGGCGGGATCGAAGTTGAATTCGAACGGGCAAGAGCCGTCCCCCATTCCCAGCATTGCCTGCACTCTCCCCAAACGCAAAGGGCCGCCGGATCGCTCCGGCGGCCCCTGCTATAGCAAGTCGTTCGGCCAGATCAGCCGACGATTTCTTCCGGCTTGAAGAAGAAAGCGATCTCGATCGCGGCGTTCTCGTCCGAATCCGAACCGTGGACCGAGTTGGCTTCGATCGATTCGGCCAGTTCCTTGCGGATCGTGCCCGGCTCGGCGTTAGCGGGGTTGGTCGCGCCCATCACGTCGCGGTTGCGCTTCACGGCGTCTTCGCCTTCGAGCACCTGCACGACGACCGGGCCCGAGATCATGAACTCGACCAGATCGTTGAAGAAAGGACGTTCGCGGTGCACGCCGTAGAAGCCCTCGGCCTGCTCGCGGCTCATGTGGATGCGCTTCGAGGCGACGACGCGCAGGCCGGCTTCCTCGAGCATCTTGGTGACCGCGCCAGTCAGGTTGCGGCGCGTGGCATCGGGCTTGATGATCGAAAAGGTGCGGGTAACCGCCATGGGATGTTCCTTGCGTATTGGGGGAGGCTTTTGGTTGGCCGCGCCCCTAGCGGGGTTTGTGCTGCACTGCAAGGTTGTGGGCGCTCAGGGCCCCTCCAGCCACTTCCCGCCTTCCTGCCGCCAATACTTGCGCTCTGCTCCCTCGCGCTTGCCGAGCATGCGCCAGGTGCCGCGGGCATCGTCGATGCGATCGGGGGGAAACAGCAGGAACACGCGCGCCACATCTTCGAATTCGCGCCACACCCCGTCCGCCAACGCCAGATAGCGGGCGCCGTTGGCGGGCACCGGCTCGTGGCTGAGCAGGATCGGCTGGCGCACATCATGCTCGCCGCCCGCCATGCCGTGGGCGAGAAAGCTCTCGGGAATGCGCGTCCACAGCGCCTCGCTGATCCGGCCAAGCTGCGCCGCGTCCTCGGAAACCACCAGCAGCCGCTCGCCAGCGCCCAATGTGCCCTGCGCCAGCCGGGGCAGCACGAGTTCGGCGGGATCGCGCGATAGCTGGTAGAAATCGACGCGCATCAGGCCGCGCCCTCACGCGCCTTTTGGCCCTTGTCGCTGCGGCAGCGATCCGAACAGAACTTCACGTTCTCCCAATCACGCTCCCACTTCTTGCGCCACGAAAACGGCAGTCCGCAGGCGGCGCAGACTTTCGTCGGCAAGTCCGCCTTGCGGCGCATCTTCGGCACGTATCAGGCTTCCAGCACATCGCGCACGTAGCGGTCGAGCAGGCGCACGCCAAAGCCCGTCGCGCCCTTGTCGTGCGTTGCGCCGGGCTTGTCGATCCACACGGTGCCCGCGATATCGAGATGTGCCCAGGCCACGCCCTTGTCGACGAAGCGCTGGATGAACTGCGCCGCGGTGATCGAGCCGCCATAGCGCGGGCCGACGTTCTTCATATCGGCAATCGGGCTGTCGATCAGCTTGTCGTAGGCAGCACCGATGGGCATGCGCCACAGCTTGTCGCCGCTCGCCTTGCCCGCCGCATCGAGCTGGCCTGCGAGCAGGTCGTCGTTCGCGAACATGCCGGCATGCTCGTGGCCCAGCGAGATGATGATCGCGCCGGTCAGCGTGGCGAGATCGATGATCGTGGCGGGGCTGTATTCCTTCTGCACCCAGGTGACGGCATCGCACAGCACGAGGCGGCCTTCGGCGTCGGTGTTGATCACTTCCACCGTCTGGCCCGACATCGTGGTGACGACATCGCCCGGGCGCTGCGCATTGCCATCGGGCATGTTCTCGACAAGGCCGCAGACGCCGATCACATCGGCCTGCGCCTTGCGCCGCGCCAGCGCGAGCATCGTGCCCGCGACCGCCGCCGCGCCGCCCATGTCCCACTTCATGTCTTCCATGCCAGCCGCCGGCTTGATCGAGATGCCGCCGGTGTCGAACGTGACGCCCTTGCCGACGAACGCGGTCGGCTTGGTGCCCGCCTTGCCCTTCCAGCGCATCGCGATGATCTGCGGCTCGCGCACCGAACCCTGCGCCACGCCGAGCAGCGCGCCCATGCCGAGCGCGGTCATCTCGGCAAGACCCAGCACCACGATCTCGACCCCGGCACCCTCAAGCCGCGCCTTGCAGCGCTCGACGAAGCTGGCGGGGTAGATCACGTTGGCAGGCTCGGTCACCAGTTCGCGGGTGAACTCGACGCCCTCGGCAATCGCGACTTCGGTTTCCCACAGCGCTTCGGTGCCTTCGGGCGCGCCGATGGCGATGATCTTCGCCAGTGATGGCTTCTGCTCGTCGCTCAGCTTGGTGCGATAGACATCGTGCCGCCACGCGCGCAGGCGGGCTGCCAGCAGCACCGCAGTCGCTTCCTCGGCGGTCAGCCCGCTGTCGGCAAAGTCGATCGCCAGTTCGGTCTCGCCCGACGTCAGGTACTTCGCCGTGATCCCGCCGCCAGCGCGCTCCAGCGTGGCGCTGCGCCCGGCTGCGCCCGGCTCGCCGATCCCGGCGAAGGCCAGCCGCTGCACACCCTCGCCCGCAGGCACCAGTGCCTCGAACAGCTGGCCGGCCTTGCCGGTGAAGCGCGCGGCCGCCGCGGCGCCGCGCACCAGCACATCGGCATCGGCGGGAAGGCCGTCCTGCGCCACAAGGCTGGCAACCACGCGGGGACGGGCAATATCGGCGGCGGCGAATTCGATGATCATTCAAGGCTCCTGCCGGAAAAAGGGCACACCCCGGAGCTCAGCGCGGCTCAAGGTGAATTGTGGGTTTGCAGTTAAGCGGCACCGGTGCGATAGGCAAGGCCATGCGCGCCCCCTCGCGGCCCCAGTGCCGTCAATGACATCGCAAGCCTTGTCCCGAAGCTTGCGGCCTTCATGCGTCGCGGCCATGCGCCCGGTATCGGCCGTGTTTGCCGTTCTGGCGCTCGCTGCGGGCGAGGTCCATGCGCAAGCGGCAAGCCCCGCGCCCTCGCCTCAAGAGGCAGGCGCTTCGGGCGAAATCCGCTTTCAGTCCGATCGCGTCACTTATGCCAGCGATGCCGAAACCGTGACCGCCACCGGCAATGTCATCCTCCGCCGCGCCGAACAGACCGTGCGCGCCGATGTCGTCACGTGGAACCGCAAGACCGGGCAGATCGAGGCGAGCGGCAACATCCGCTTCGTCGATGAAGCGGGCAATGTGCTCTATACCGACAAGGTCGAACTGACCGACGAGCTCAAGGCCGGCGCGATCGAGGACATGCTGCTCGTCCTGCGCCAGGGCGGCCGCCTCGCCGCGCGCAGCGGCACGCGCGCGGCCAATGGCAACATGGTGCTTAACAACGCCGCCTTCTCCGGCTGCGCGGTCGAAGACGAGGACGGCTGTGCCAGGCGGCCGAGCTGGGAAGTGACCGCGGTCAAGGTCACCTATGATGCCAAGGATCAGCGCGTTCGCTACAAGGGCGCGCTGCTGCGCGTGTTCGGCCTGCCGATCCTGCCGCTGCCCGGCCTTGCCCACACCTCGGACTTCCGTGCCGAAAGCGGCCTGCTGATCCCCGATTTCCGCTTCAGCGCGGCCAACGGCGCCGAACTCAGCGATACCTATTACTGGCGCCTCGCCAACAACAAGGACCTCGCCCTCACCGGCTATATCTACACCGGGGCGCTGCCGATGATCTCCGGCCGCTATCGCCAGCTGACGGACCATGGCGCGTTCCAGGCCTCCGCCTACCTCACCCGCAGCGCGCGCATCGATATCGGCGATGGCAACCTGACCGGCGCCAACCCGCAGGAGCAAGTTTTCCGCGGCTATCTGGAAGCCAATGGCCGCTTCCAGCTCTCGGAAAACTGGAGCCTCACCGGTTATGGCCGCTACGCCAGCGACCGCACTTTCCTGCGCCGCTACGACATCAGCCGCGACGACCGTCTGCGCTCGAACTTCAACCTCGAACGCATCGATGCCAACAGCTATTTCAGCCTCGCCGGCTGGGCCGTGCAGACGCTGCGCAGCGGGGATCGCCAGGGTCTTGTGCCGATCGCGCTGCCGGCCTTCGAATACCGCCGGCGCCTCGTCCCGCCGCGGATCGGCGGCACTCTCGAACTCCAGCTCAACAGCCTCGCGCTCACCCGCCCCGGCGGGCAGGATACGCAGCGCGCCTTCGCCAAGGCACAATGGGACCTGCGCACGCTGACCAGCCTCGGGCAGGAGATCACGTTCACCGCGCTCGCGCGGGGCGATATCTACCATTCGCGGCAGAACGACCTCACCACCAACCTGTTCTACCGCGGCATGCCCGGCTGGCAGGGCCGCGGCATCGCCACCGCCGCGGTCGACATCAAGTGGCCACTGATCGGCTCGGCGCTCGGCGGCACGCAAGTGTTCACCCCGCACGTCCAGTTCGTCGCCATCCCCAAGGTCCGCAACCTCGCCATTCCCAACGAGGATTCGCGCTCGGTGGAACTGGAGGATTCCAACCTTTTCGCGCTCAATCGTTTCCCCGGCTACGACCGGATCGAGGACGGCGTCCGCGTGACCTACGGCGCGGACTGGCAGTTCACGCGGCCCGGCTGGCGGGTTTCCACCACCGTGGGCCAGAGCTACCGCCTCTCCACGCAGAAGACCCTGCTGCCCGATGGCACCGGGCTTTCCTCGCGGGCATCGGATATTGTCGGCCGCACCGAAATGCGGTTCCGCGATATCGTCCAGTTCACCCACCGCTTCCGGCTCGACAAGGACAACCTGAAGCTGCGTCGCAACGAGTTCGACGCGACCATCGGCAACCACCGCACGTATGCCGAAGTCGGCTATCTGCGGCTCAACCGCGATATTCCCGCCGCCTTCGAAGATCTTCGCGACCGCGAGGAAATCCGCTTTTCCGCGCGCGTCGCCTTTGCGCGGCGCTGGTCGGTGTTCGGCTCGGCGGTGGCCAACCTCACCAACAGGGTGGACGATCCGACCAAGACCAGGGACGGTTTCCAGCTGCTGCGCCACCGCCTCGGTTTTGCCTATGCCGATGATTGTCTGGATCTCGCGCTCACCTGGCGCCGCGACTACATCACCAATGGCGACGCAACGCGTGGCAGCACCGTCCAGTTCAATATCGCTTTCAAGGGCCTTGGCGTTCGCTGATCCGGCCCGCCGATGCGGCCGCATGCCGCCTCCCCCGCCGCTTCAGACGGGCTGAAACCGCTTGCACCACCCCATTTTTCCTCCGTTTTACTTCCATAGGCGTTGCATTCGGTCTATCGCCGCGTCACTCACCTCCGGTTCAGCCTGATCATGCGAGTGAGGGGCGGCCCAAGGACCGTTGGAGGGGAACTTGCGGCGATATCGCTGCAGGGGGCCGAGAGACAGGATTATCGTACTGCCATGAAGACCGGGTTTCGTTTGCTTTCCGTTTCGGCGCGCGCCGCCCTCAGCCTCGGTGCTCTTGCGGTTGTCGCAGCCCCCATTGCCGGCACGCTCGCCCATGCGCAGACTCTGCCCGAACCGATGGAAGCTGTCTCTGGCGTCAGCGCGCTCAATCTGCCCGCCAATCCGACGATTTTCGGCAAGGTCGATCCGCATTTGCGCCGCGCCACTGCAATCGTGAACGGGGAAATCATCACCGGCACCGATGTCGATCAGCGCCTTGCGCTCATCGTCAGCGCCAATGGCGGCAAGGTCCCACCAGAGGAAATGGAGCGCCTGCGCCTTCAGGTTCTGCGCAACCTGATCGATGAAACGCTGCAGATCCAGGAAGCCAAGGCCGCCACCATCGATATCGACGAGGAAGAAGTCACCCAGACCTTCGACCGCGTCGCCCAGCAGAACTTCGGCCAGAACCCCGCCGCGCTCGAGAAGTATCTCACCTCGATCGGCTCCTCCGCGGCTTCGCTCAAGCGCCAGATCAAGGGCGAACTGGCCTGGCAGCGCCTCCTGCGCCGCAACGTTCAGCCGTTCATCAACGTGTCGGACGGCGAAGTCCGCGAAATGATGGACCGCCTCAAGGCCGCCAAGGGTACCGAGGAATACCGCATCGGCGAAATCTACCTCGCGGCAACTCAGGAAACCAAGCCGCAGGTCCAAGCCAACGCGCAGAAGATCATGGAGCAGCTCAAGGGTGGCGGCAGCTTCGTCGCCTATGCGCGCCAGTATTCGCAGTCGTCGAGCGCTTCGGTCGGCGGCGATCTCGGCTGGATCCGCCTCGCCCAGCTTCCGCCCGAACTGGCCAACCCCGCCGCGCAGATGGCCCCCGGCCAGCTGGTCGGCCCGGTCGAGCTCGCCTCGGGCTATTCGCTGCTCTATCTGATCGACAAGCGCCAGGTCCTTATGGCTGATCCGCGTGACGCCGTGCTCAGCCTCAAGCAGATCTCGATCGCCTTCCCCAAGGGTACCGCAGAGAAGGACGCCGCCGCCAAGGCCGGCGAATTCGCCAAGGTGGTCAAGGAAATCAAGGGTTGCGGCGGGGCCGATGCGGCTGCCGTCTCGCTCGGTGCCACTGTCGTCGCCAACGACCAGATCCGCGTGCGCGATCTTCCTTCGGCGCTGCAGGACACGATTCTCAAGCTCTCGGTGGGTGAGACCACACCGCCCTTCGGCTCGATCGAAGATGGCGTGCGCGTGCTCATGCTTTGCGGCCGTGACGATCCCAAGGTCGAGAGCGGCCCGAACTTCGAACAGCTCCAGTCGCAGATGGAAGATGACCGCGTGAACAAGCGCGCGCAGACCTACCTGCGCGACCTCCGCCGCGACGCGGTGATCGAGTACAACTGAGGCTTCGGGTCTCGACGGCCCCCTTACCTTCGTCATGGCAAGTGTGGTGAGGAAATCGCGCTTTTCCCTCACCAATGAGCACCTTGCGGCGACTTGGTCTCAAGGCCTAGGCGCTTGGGCATGCCTCGCTCCCCCCTCACCGTCTGGTTTGACGGCGCCTGCCCGCTCTGCACGCGCGAGATCGCGTTGATGCGGCGGCTGGACCGGGCGGGGCGGATCGAGTTCATCGATGTCGCGCAGCCGAATGCAAGTTGCCCGATCGATCCGGCGCTGCTGCTCGCCCGCTTCCATGCGCGCGAGGACGGGGTTCTGCTCAGCGGCGCAGCGGCCTTTGCGGCGATGTGGCGCGCGATCCCGCTGCTGCGGCCGCTGGGGCTGCTGGCGCGCAATCACCGCGTTCTCAGCGCGCTCGAATGGGGCTACGTGCGGTTTCTCCGGGTCCGCCCCGCTTTGCAAAGGCTCGCACGATGAGCGATGACAGGTATCGCAAGGTTCCCACCAGCCGCATCGGTCGCTTCTCTGCGTTTGGCCAGCTGGCGGGCGGTGTTGCGGGCGGGGTGATCGCCGAGGGCGCCAAGCGGCTGGCGCGCGGCGAACGGCCCGCCATGTCGGACTTGCTGCTCACCCCCGCCAACGCCACGCGCGTGACCGAGCAGCTGTCGCGGCTGCGCGGCGCGGCGATGAAGCTGGGGCAGATGATCTCGCTCGATGCGGGTGACTTGCTGCCGCAGGAGCTGACTGCAATCCTCGCGAAGCTGCGTGATGCGGCGCATTTCATGCCGCCGAGGCAGCTGCAGACCGTGCTTGCCGCCGCGTGGGGTCCGGACTGGCGCCGCCGCTTTGCGCGCTTCGAGGCCACGCCGATTGCCGCCGCCTCGATCGGGCAGGTCCACCGCGCGGTGCTGCATGATGGCCGTACGGTGGCGGTGAAAGTGCAGTATCCGGGCATTGCTGCGAGCATCGATGCCGATATCGACAATGTGGCGACCCTGCTGCGCGTTTCAGGCCTGCTGCCCAAGTCGCTCGATATCACCCCGCTGCTGGCCGAGGCGAAGCGCCAGTTGCACGAGGAAGCGGACTACTTGCGCGAAGCCGAGCAGATGCGCCGCTATGGCGCGATGCTGGCCGGGGAGACGCGGTTCGTGGTTCCCGCGCCGGTGGACGAGCTGACCGGGCCCGGCGTGCTGACGATGGACTTCATCGCCGCAAAGCCCATCGATACGCTGGCCGATGCGCCGCAGGACGTGCGCGACCAAGTGATGGGCGCGATGCTCGATCTGGTGCTGCGTGAACTGTTCGTTTTCGGTTTCATGCAGACCGACCCGAACTTCGCCAACTATCGCTGGCAGCCCGATACGGGGCGCGTGGTGCTGCTCGATTTCGGCGCGGCGCGCGGGGTGCCGGAGGAAACGAGAGATGCCTACCGCCGGATGATGCAGGCGGGCCTCGATGGCGATCCGCCGGAGCTAAAGCGGCGGATCTGCGAGGTGGGCTTTGCTTCCGAGGAGCAGATGGCGCGGCACGGCAAGGCCTTCGAGGGGGTGATCGGGGTGATCCTCGAACACGTCAACAAGGCCGAGATCTTCGACTTTGCCGACCGCAGCTTCGTGGCGCGCTTGCGCGATTTCGGCGAGCCGGTGGCGCAGGACCGCGACACCTGGCACCTGCCGCCGATGGACACGCTGTTCGTCCAGCGCAAGGTGAGCGGCACCGCACTGCTCGCAGTGCGGATGAAGGCGCGACTGCCGCTGCAGGGCATGGTCGCGGCGCGGCTGGCCAGTCTCGAACCGAAGCCCGCGGAGCCGGCCGAAGCGGCTACTTGAGCCAGCCCGCTTCGCGGTACCACGTGGCGGTGGCGTGCAGCCCCTCGCGCGTATCGATGCGCGGGCGCCAGAGCGTGGCGGGCGGCAGCGCGCCCTCCCCCACCGTCCAGTCCGGATGGCAGATATAGCGCGCGCGATCGGGCGTGAGCTTCGCCTTCTTGCCGCGAAACAGGCGGTCGGCGCGCGCGGCGAGGCCGACCATGCGCGGCGAGAGCGAGAGCGGGCGGATGGGCTTTTCGCGCACAGCCGCGCCGATGGCGTGGGCAAGACGCACGTGAGTCCAGCCGCCGGGTTCGCCGTCGTCCGGCTCAAACACCTGATGCGTGGCTTCCTCGCTGCTGGGCAGCAGCGCAAGAAGCAGCTCGGCCAGATCGGTGACATGGATCACCGAAAGCCGCCCCGGCGGTGGCAGCGGCACCACGCCGCGCCGCGCGAGGCGGAACAGCTCGAGCATTTCGGTATCGCGCGGGCCGAACACGGCGGGCGGGCGCACCACCGTCCAATCAAGCCCGGAGGCGCGGACGAGCTTCTCCCCGCGCAGCTTGGAAGCGCCATAGACCGAAAGCTGCGGTTCGCGCGCGGCGAGCGACGAGACGTGGATCAGGCGCGCCACGCCCATTTCGTGCGCGGCCTCGATCACGCGCAAGGTCCCTTGCACGTTGCCTTCCTCAAAGCCCGCCGGATCCGGTGCGTTGACGACACCCGCGATGTGGATGACGGCGCTGGCCCCCTCCATCAGGCGCTTGAGGGCGGGCTTGTCACCCAGATCGCCGTCGATCCATTCCACCCCACCCCGCAGGCGCTGCTTGCGGCGGGTCAGCGCGCGAATCTCGATCCGGTGGCGGCCGGCGGAGAGCAGCACGGCTTGCCCGACAAAGCCGGTCGCGCCAGTGATCGCGACGAGGGCCCCGGTCTCGCTCACAGCATCACCAACTGGTCGCGGTGGATCAGCGCAGAGCGAGGGGCATAGCCGAGGAGTGCTTCGTGTTCGGCAGATGGACGGCCCATCAGCGCGGCGCACTCACCCGCATCATATTCGCTGAGCCCGCGCGCGAGGACCGTGCCATCGGGGCCGTGAACCGCAATCGCATCGCCGCGCAGGAACGCGCCCTCAACCGCCGTGACACCCGCCGCAAGCAGGCTGGAGCCGCGCGCGAGGGCTGCGGCGGCGCCCGCATCGACCGTGACCGCGCCTTTCATGCGCAGCTTGCCGCCAAGCCATGCTTTTCGCGCACGGGCTTTTCCGGGGGGGCAGAACAGGGTGCCGCGCTCTTCGGCCAGCGCAGCGCCGATGGGGCTATCCGGCCGGCCATCGATGATCGCAAGCGCGATGCCGGCAAGGCCCGCGATTTCGGCGGCCTGAAGCTTCGAGGTCATCCCGCCCGAGCCGAGGCCGGAGGACGAGCCGCCGGTAGCCATGGCATGGATTTCTGGCGTCACCCCGCGCACCACCGGCACACGCACCGCGCCTTCAAGACGGGGGTCGCGATCATAGAGCCCGTCGATATCCGACAGCAGCAGCACCGCGCTGGCGCCCGCCGCCTGGCCCACGCGGGCAGCAAGGCGGTCGTTGTCGCCGAAGCGGATTTCCTCGGTGGCGACCGTGTCGTTCTCGTTGATCACCGGCACCGCGCCCGATGCCAGCAGCGTGCCGAGCGTGGCGGTGACGTTGAGATAGCGGCGGCGGTCCTCAAGATCCTCGAGCGTCAGCAGCACTTGCGCGGCGATCAGGCCATGCGCGGCGAGGAGTTCGGCCCAGAGCCCGGCGAGCGCGATCTGGCCGACGGCAGCAGCGGCCTGCGCATCGGCAAGGCTACCCCGCCCGCCCCGCGCGAGGCCAAGCTTGCGGGCACCCAGCGCAATCGCGCCGGAGGAGACGACGATCACATCCTGCCCGCGCGCCCGGGCAGCGGCGATTTCCCCAACCAGCAGCGTGAGCCAGGCGCGGCGCGGCTCCCCATCCTTGCCGACGAGCAGCGCCGAGCCGACCTTGATGACAAGGCGCGGTGCGGCGGCAGGATCGGTCAGTTGCGGGAGGCGATCGATGGGCATGGTGGCCGCCGCTTAGGGGAAATGCGGCGGCGCGGGAAGGGGTTGCCCTCCCCGTATCGTCATTCCCAAGCAGGCGGGAATGACGAGGGACCTGAGGCGAAGTTGGTGGCGGCCGCACCCTTCAGATCGGCGACCAGGGCTTCTGGTCCTCGGCGGCCTCCACTTCGCCATCGGGGCGTTCGGTGGCGGTGGCGGCGGGGAGGTGTTCGAGGACGGCGTCGAGCAGGGCGTTCATGCCCTTGCCGGTCGCGCCCGAGATCGGGAACACGCGCTTTGCCCCGGCGGCGCGGAGTTCGGCGCGGAAGGCCTTGACGAGTTCGGCATCGACTGTGTCGATCTTGTTGAGCGCGATCAGGCGCGGCTTGTCTTCCAGCCCGCCCCCATAGGCTTCGAGCTCTTCCTCGACAATGCGCAGCGCTTCGGCAGGATCGGTGCCATTGATGTCGATCAGATGGATCAGCACGCGGCAGCGTTCGATATGGCCGAGGAAGCGGTCGCCCACCCCGGCGCCTTCGGCGGCACCGGCGATCAGGCCGGGAATGTCGGCCAGCACGAATTCGCGGCTCTTGTGGCGCACGACGCCGAGCTGCGGGCGCAAGGTGGTGAAGGCATAGTCCCCCACCTTGGCCTTGGTGTTGGTGATCTGGTTGATGAAGGTGGACTTGCCCGCATTGGGCAGGCCGACAAG
>NZ_JAIEPN010000013.1 GCF_019748365.1 Novosphingobium sp. | reverse complement strand
TTGTTCGCCGTGTAGGGCCGCAGGTTCGGGTTGCCGCCGCTCGCGTCGAGGCTCGCCGGACGGGTCACGTCGAAGTTGGTGCGCGGCGCAAGGTCGCGGATCTGCGGGCGGGTGAGCGTGCGCGACGCGGAGAGGCGCACGATCCACTTGTCCGACAGGTTCACCTTCACGTTGATGTTCGGCAGGAAGTAATCGTAGCTCGAACGCTGCGCCGTGGCGACCGGAACGCCGCCGTTGGCATAAACGGCCTGGTAGATCGTCGGATCGTTCGGAACCGAAAGCAGGTCGGTCAGCGCCAGCTGGCGGCCGCTGGCGGTGATTTCGGTGTGTACGTAGCGCGCACCGAGGTTGACCGTCCACGGCAGCGAACCGAGGGTGCCCTTGAGATCGGTTTCGAGGTAGCCGGCGAAGACCTTTTCCGACACCGCGAACGAGTTCGGCTGCACCGCGGCGGCAAAGCCGTTGGTCGCCCGCAGCAGCGCCGCCGTGGTCCCGGGGGCAAGACCGCGCGCCGCATCGCGGGTGGCAGCCTGACCGGCGCTTTCGAGGAACGCGAAGTAGGCGTTGGGATCATAGGTCAGGATGTTGGTCGGCACACTGCCGGATCCGCCCGGCGCGCGCAGCGTCACCCTGCTCAGCAGTGCTGCCGAAGCCGGCTCGTTGTAGCCGCAGTAGAGGCACAGCGTGTTCGGATCGGTGGCAATGCTCTGGCTGTTCTTGCTGCGGTTGGTGTTGATGAAGCCGATGCGGATCGCATCGAGCGTGCCGCCGTCAGACTTCCACTCGGTGTCGAGCTTGTACTCGAGCACGCGTTCGGCCTCGCTGTTGCCCTGGCGCAGCGCGATGTGCGAACGGCCAAGATTGGCGTTGGTGAGGTCGGCGGTGTAGCCTGTGGTCGAGGGGAAGCCGTTGCCGGTCGCCTGGGCGAAGCTGTAGGTGCTCGGAATGCCGATCACGGTGAAGTAGTTGCGACCACCCGCCGAATCCCTGGCGCGCGACCACGAAACGTCGGCCTTCACGGTGAGGTTGCTGTTCGGCTTCCACTCGACGTTACCGCCGACCGCGTAGGTCTTCACAAAGCGGTTGTTCGAGGTCTGGATAAGGTCAGCGTTGCCGTTCGTGGTGAGCGAGGTCACCGTGCGGTTCGAATCGATCGCCGCTGCGGTGTAGCTCGAAGGCTCGAACCAGCTGCCCAGCGCCTGCACGCGCGAATCAACGTTGAACTGGTTGTAGAGGCCGTCGAGCGTGAAGGTCAGCTGGTCGTTCGGACGATACTGCGCGGTGCCAGTGATACCGATGCGCTCGCGCGACTGATCGTCCTGTCCGACGTCCTGGTTGCGCGGAGCAAACACATTGGTGAACAGCGGGTTCGCAGCCGGACCGACCGTGGTGCCCGGAATATAGCCGCGGTTCTGGATGTAGCGGGTCTGAGCCTCGCGCTTCTGGTAGGAGACCGAGGCGAGCACGCCGAACTTGCCGTCCGCGAACGTGTTGCTGATCAGGCCGAAAGCCTGCGGCGTCACCTTGTCGCTGTTGCGCTCATACTGGCCCTTGGCCGAAACGACCGCCTTGAAACCGGCCAGATCAAGCGGACGCGGCGTCTTGACGTTCAGCGTCGCGCCGATGCCGCCATCCTGCAGGCGCGCCTGCGAGCTCTTGTAGACTTCGGCACCGCTGATCAGTTCGGCGGCCAGAAGGTCGAACGAGAACTCGCGGCCCTGGTTGTCGCTGGCGAAGGTGCGGCCGTTGACCAGCACGGTGTTGAACGCCGGGCCGAAGCCGCGGACGGTGACAAAGCGGCCTTCACCGTTGCTGCGGTCGATCGCAACGCCCGGGATGCGCTGCAGCGATTCTGCCACGTTGGTATCGGGGAACTTGCCGAGGTCTTCCGAGCTGATCGCATCGACGATGGCGAGCGAGTTCTTCTTGATGCCCGCTGCGCTGCGCAGCGAGCTGCGGATGCCGGTAACGATGATCGCCTCGGGCTCCGAAGAGGCGCCAGCGGGCGTTTCCTGCGCGAACGCGGGGGCCGCGCCACCGACGATGGCGAGTGCGCTGCAGCAGGCAAGAGCTTGGGCGCGCATGCGCGACATAGCAGGCAAACTATTGAATTGTGACATAATCTTGCTCTCCCCTTGTTGCCGTCAACCGTGCCCGGTCAGACGTGCCAAGTGCTTCGACGCGGGTTACCCGCGCCGTTGGGGGTTTGACTGATATGTTTTATCAGATAAATCAAATGAAAGTTTTGCACGCGTTGGAATTGCCTAGGGAGTGGTGCTTATTTGCTGCACCGGCGCGGCGGACGATGCCCTTTGGACTAGCCTTGCCAAGCCCGGCAAGGGAGCGGCAATAAGGGCTCAGGGAGCAGGACATGAACGACAGGGTTCGGCAGGTGGTGATCGTGGGCGGCGGCTCGGCCGGCTGGATTGCTGCGGGCCGCATTGCCGCAGCACATCGGCCGGATGGCGAGAACGGCGTGCAGGTCACGCTCATCGAATCCGAAACCATCGGCACGATCGGCGTGGGCGAAGGCACATGGCCCACCATGCGGAACACGCTTCGCAAGATCGGCATATCCGAAACCGAGTTCTTCCGCTCGTGCGATGCCGCCTTCAAGCAGGGCGCCCGCTTCGCCGGCTGGGTCACGGGCGAGCCGGGCGACGCCTACTATCACCCGCTCAATCCGCCGCAGGCCGCCACGCAGATCAACCTCTCCGCCCACTGGCTGCGCCGGCAGGACGGCGCGGGTACCGATTTCGCGCATGCGGTCGATTTCCAGTCGGCGCTCTGCGATGCAGGCCTCGCGCCCAAGTCGATCAGCACGGCAGAATATGTCGGCCTCGCCAATTATGCCTATCACCTCGATGCGGTGAAATTCGCCGCCCTGCTCAAGAAGCACTGCACCGAAAAGCTCGGCGTGCGCCACGTGATCGACGACGTGACCGACGTGAAAGTCGATGAGGCCGGCTTCGTCACCGGCGTCGAAGCGAAAGTGACCGGCCTCATCGCAGGCGATTTCTTCGTCGATTGCACCGGATTCGCCGCACTGCTGATCGGCCAGACTTACGACGTGCCCTTCGTCGATTGCGGCGATGTCCTGCTCGCCGACCATGCCGTTGCGCTGCAGGTTCCCTACGAGCACGAAGACGATCCCGTCGCCAGCCAGACCAATTCGACCGCACAAGGCGCAGGCTGGATCTGGGACATCGGCCTGCCCACCCGGCGCGGCACCGGCTATGTCTATTCCAGCCGCCACACCAGCCATGATGAGGCCGAGGCAACCTTGCGCGCCTATCTCGGCCCCGTCGCCGATGGCCTCAATACCCGCCGCATCCCGATCCGCTCGGGCCACCGCCAGCGCTTCTGGGAGAAGAACTGCGTCGCGGTCGGCCTTGCCAACGGCTTCCTCGAACCGCTCGAGGCCTCCGCGCTGATGCTGATCGAAACCGCGGTCGATTTCATCACCGAGCGTCTGCCGCAAAGCCGCGCGGTGATGGCTCCGCTCGCCCGCCAGTTCAACGCCGCGTTCGATCACCACTGGGCGCGGATCATCGATTTCCTCAAGCTGCACTATGTGCTGACCAAGCGCGAGGACACCGCCTTCTGGCGCGACAATCGCGATCCCGCGACCGTGCCCGATCGCCTCCTCGAACAGCTCGAGTTGTGGCGCCACTTGCCGCCCGGTCCGCAGGATTTCCCGCACCAGCCCGAAGTCTTTTCCTGGCCGAGCTACCAATACGTGCTCCACGGCATGGGCTTCGAATGCAATCTTGCCGAAGGCAGCCAGGTCGCCGCCGAAGCCGCGCTCGCCCAGCGCTGCTTCATGGCAACGCAGCGCCAGCAGGAGCAGGCACTCGCCGCCCTCCCCTCGCACCGCGCGCTGCTTGATGCGGTGCGCGTCCACGGGTTCCAGGCGGTATGAGCAGTGCAGGCACCCTCGCCGCCGTCCGCGCAGAGCGCCATGCCGGCCTCACCGTCGGCACCGGCACTGATCTCGCAGCCGCCGCAGCGCTCGGCCATGTCCCCCTCGGCTTCAGCGAGATCCCGCTCGCGGTATGCGACTATCCCATCGTCCTCATCAAGGACGGCGCGACCGGCGCGTTCCGACTCGTCGCGTTGCTGGGCTTCGCCGCAAACCGCAATCTCTTCGTGATCGGTGAAAGCTGGGCAGCGACCTACCTTCCCCACAACGTGCTGCGCCTGCCGTTCTATCTCGGCGCACCCGATGGCGGCGCGCCGGAACTGTGCCTTGATGAAGCCAGCAGCCTGATCGGCCGCACCCCGGGCCATGCCCTGTTCGAGCCGAACGGCACCGAAACCGCCTTCCTCGCCGGCCGCCGCAAGCTGCTGCAGACCATGCTCGCCGATGCGGAAAAGACGGCGGCATTCGTCAGCGCCATCACCGCAGCGCGCCTTGTCACCCCGATGACGATCACGCTCCACCACGCAGACCAGCACCAGCAGGATATCGAAGGCGCCTACACCATCGATCCGCTCGCGCTGGAGGCGCTGGATGGCGCCGCGCTGATTGCCCTCCACCGCGACGGCCATCTCGGCGCGATCTACGCTGTCATGCACAGCCTCGGCCAGCTGAGCCGACTTGAACAGCTCCACAATGCCCACGGCGAGCGTCCGATCACGCGCAGCGCGGTGCAGCTTCATTTGTGACAAAGTGCCATCACACGGGCTTGCTCTTGCTGCAGCGGAAGCGTAGCAGCCGTGGTATGATAAATGCGATTTTGTCCCGGATAGCGAGAGACGCCATGGCAGGACGACACCCGGTACCGATCACCACCGCGTCCGCACCGATCTCTCGGACCATCCGGGCATGAGCGCCGCCGCTCCGGTCGTTCCTGTCTCCATCGGCAGCAGCACCCAGCTACTCGCTTTCGGCCTCGTCATTCTGCTTGTCGGCGCCCTCACGTTCTGGCGCACCCGCGTCGGCCACGCGCACAGCGACAACGAGGACCGCGAATTCTTTCTCGCGGGCGGCAGCCTCACTTGGGTCTATGTCGCGGGTTCGATCACGATCACCAATCTCGGCACCGAGCAGCTTGTAGGCGCCAACGGCAACCAGATGCTGCTCCTCGCCTGGTGGGAGCTCGCCGCGGTGTTCGGCCTCCTCATCCTCGCCTTCGTTTTCGTGCCGATCTACTACCGCTACCAGTGCGTCACGACGACCGAGTTGCTCGAGCGGCGCTACAACGACGATCGTATCCGGACGATGATCTCGACGCTGTTCCTGTTCGGCAACCTGTTCATCTCGATGCCGAGCGCGCTCTACACCGGCGCACTGTTCCTGCGCAGCGTGTTCGGGATCGAACTGCCGCTCGTCGCGGTCGGCTTCTGCATCGCCGCGCTCGGCGCGGGCTACGGCGTCCTCGGCGGCCTGCGCGCCGTCGCCATTTCGGAGACCTTCAGCGGCGCCAGCTTGCTGTTCATCTGCCTCCTGCTCGTCTTCCTCTCGCTGCAGGCGATCGGCTTCGATTTCTCCGGCATTCCGCCCGAGCGGCTGACGCTGATCGGTGACGACAGCTCGCCCATCCCCTGGCACACACTGCTTACCGGCATGCTGTTCATCCAGATCTTCTACTGGTCGACCAATCAGGCAATCACCCAGCGCGCCATGGCCTCACCCTCGGTGCGCGAGGCGCAGAAGGGCGTGCTTGCCGCCGCGGTGATCCGCCTGATGATCGTGCCCGCCATCGTCGTGCTGCCCGGCATCGTCGCCTACAAGCTCTACGGCAATGTCCACGATGCCGCGTTCGGCAAGCTTGTCGGCAATATCCTGCCCGGCTGGCTCGCCGGCACGTTCGCCGCGATCCTGGTCACCAGCGTCGCCACCCACTTCGTCGCGATTCTCAATTCCTCGGCGGCGCTCTACATCTGCGATATCCACCAGAAGTACGTGAACCCGAAGGCCAGCGTGCGCACGCTCAACATCGTCACGTCCGTGGTCATGATCCTGATCGCAGTCGTGCTGATCCCGGTCTATGCCAACGCGGTCAGCATCATTAACCTGCTTCAGCAACTGAACGGGCTGTTCTCGATGCCGATCCTCTCGGCCTTCATCGTCGGTCTCTTGTTCCGCGATGTCGATGCCCGCGCGGCCATCGGTGCGGTGCTGTTCGGCATCTCGCTCTACGCCTATTTCACGTTCGTCCACGCGCCCTTCGGCCTGCACTACATCCACCTGATGTTCGTGACGCTGTGGTCCTCGATCGCCTTCTCGCTCGGGGTCAACCGGTTCGTGTTCGGCAAGCGCGCCAGCCTCGTGCGCTTCTGGAAGCGAGAGGAACCCAAGGCGCCGGACGCGACCTACATCTGAACCGCCCCTCAGGGGGCGGCGGTGGCCTCGGCCTCGCCGATCAGGGTCAGCACATCGCCGATCAGCCGGCGCATGGCGCAGCGGGCGCCATCGCTGTCGCGCCGAAGGATCGCATCATAGACCGCGCGGTGATCCTCAATGCTGGCGGAGCGGCCCTTGATCCGGTTGGTAAAGTGGATCGAAGTCGCCAGCGCGCTCGCCACCATGTCGCGGAATTGCTTGTAGAACGGATTGCGCGAGCCTTCGAGCACGGCAACGTGGAAGGCAATATCGGCCGCCAGCGTGTTGTCCGCCCCCGCTTCGGCCGCAACCATGCGGGAAAGCCCCGCCCCGATCGCCGCGCGCTCGGCATCGGTCGCCTGCATCGCCGCCAGCGCCGCCGCTTCGGGTTCGATCGCCACGCGCAGCTGGTTGAAATGGCGCAGCAACTCTACCGAGAACTTCCGCTCGAGCAACCAGTGCAGAACATCGCTGTCGAACAGGTTCCACGAGGATTGCGGCTGGACGATCGTGCCCTGCCGGGGCCTGGCGCTGAGCAGGCCCTTTGCTGTCAGCATCTTGACCGCCTCGCGCGTTACCGCGCGGCTCACTCCGTGTTTGCGGGCAAGTTCCGCCTCGGTCGGAAACGCAACATTGTCGTACTCGCCGATCACGATGGCGCGGCCGATGACATCGAGCATGCCATAGGTCAGGTTCCGGCCGAGGCTGGTGCGCATGTCGGAGGGGAAGATCTCGGTCGTGATGGCGCTGTCTTTCCTGTTCACCAGTTCCGGCAAGGATTACGCAACTGGAGCGGATAATTCAATTCCTCCTGACACCAAAGTCAGATAGATATGATAATTGCGTAAACACTCTAACGGAGACGCTCTTGGAAGCTGCAATCCTTGCGGTCGATTGGGGTTCGACCAATCGCCGCGTCTTTGTGCTCGCGGCCGATGGTACTGTCCTCGAAACGGCGCAGGACGACCGCGGCGTGCTGGCGATGGGCGGCAGCGGCTTCGCGGCCGAAGCTGCAGCCATGCGCGCGCGTTGGGGTGATCTGCCGATGCTGTGCGCAGGCATGGTCGGCTCCAATCGGGGCTGGGTCGACGCGGGATACGTCCCAGCGCCCGCCAGCCTTGCGGAAATTGCGACGGCTGTTCACTGGGTGGAACCCGGCCGCACCGCAATTGTTCCCGGCGTCTCGCGCGATGCAGGTGGCCGGGCAGACATCATGCGCGGCGAGGAAGTCCAGCTCCTCGGCGCCGCTGCCGCCGGCCTTGTCGCCGCCGATTCCTGGCTCTGCCAGCCGGGCACCCACGCCAAGTGGGCGCGGCTCGAACAGGGCAGGCTCACCGATTTCACCACGGCGATGACGGGCGAAGTCTTCGCCCAGCTCGGCCGCGGCGGCCTGCTGGCAGACGGGCTCGACGGCACGGTGGAGGATGGCGCCGCCTTCCGCGCGGGCGTTCAGGTCGCACGCGGCGGCGATCTTCTTGCCAAGCTGTTCGGCGCCCGCGCATCGCTCGTCCTCGGCAGGCGCAACCGCGCCGATCAGGCCTCCTACGTCAGCGGGCTCCTCATCGGCAGCGATTGCGACGCTCGTCTTGCCAGCGATTTCGCCCCCGCCCGCACCGATGGCGTGGACGTCCTCGCCTCCCCCGCCTTGGGCAACCTCTACCTCGCCGCGCTCGATGAACTCGGCTGCCCGGCCCGGCTCGTCGATAGCCATGCGGCTTTCCTCGCCGGAATCACCCAGATCTGGAGCCTCCTGCAATGACCACTTTCGATGCCGCCTTCGCCGCGATGCCGCTCGTCGCCATCCTGCGCGGCCTCACGCCCGAAACAGCGGACGATATCGGCGATGTGCTGGTCGAGGCGGGCTTTACCCTGATCGAAGTGCCCTTGAATTCCCCGCGCCCGCTCGAAAGCATCGCGCGCCTCGCCAAGCGTCTGGAGGGCCGCGCCCTTGTCGGGGCAGGCACCGTGCTCGATGTCGTGTCGGTTGAAGCCGTGGAGGCGGCCGGCGGCACGCTGATCGTCTCGCCCAACACCAACACCGCTGTCATTTCCGCCGCCGCTTCACGCGGCCTGATTGCCGTCCCCGGCTTCCTGACGCCGAGCGAAGCCTTCGCCGCACTCGAAGCGGGCGCCCGCGCGCTCAAGCTGTTTCCCGCCGAAGCCGCCAGCCCGGCAGTGCTCAAGGCCATCCGCACCGTCCTGCCTGCAGGCACGGCCGTGCTCCCCGTCGGCGGCATTTCGCCCACCACGATGGCCCCGTGGCACACCGTGGGCGCCGCCGGGTTCGGCATCGGTTCGGCGCTTTACAGCCCTGGCGTCACCCCCGATGTGCTCGCCGAACGCGCCGCCGCCTTCATCGCCGCATACCGGGCGCTCTAACGCGTCAGGTGCAGGATCAGCGCCGTGCCGGGATGGAGGCGCGGCGGCTGGAACCCGGCCTGCATCAGCGCCGCCCCGCGGAACCGGCCGCCATCCTTCAGCGGCCATTCCGCTTTGAGGCGCGGCGGCCACACCACACTGAGCTGATACTCCGCCGCCGGATCGAGCCCCGCCAGCCGCAGCGGCTCGGCAAAATAGCCGCGCTGCTCCTCGATCATGGTGTAGGAAACGAGCGCCTCGCTGCCGTCCTCGGCCACCACGGCAAAGGCATTCACGCCCTGTGCCGCATCGATCCGGTGCAGCGCGCCCGAGTGAATCAGGTCGCGATGCGCCTTGTGCAGCGCCACCCCGGCGGCAAGATCCGATGTCTCCTGCGCATCAAGTTCGCCAAGATCCGCCTCGATCCCCATATGCCCAAACAGCGCCGCCGCCACCCGCAGCGGCATCGAAAGGATGCGTCCGGTGATATGGCAGCGCGTCGGCCCGACATGCGCGCCCATCAACTCCGCCGGAAAGAAATACGAGAACCCACGCTGGATCGAAAGCCTGTCGAGCGCGTCGTTGCTATCGCTGGTCCAGACCCGGTCGGTCCGCGCCAGCACACCAAAGTCGGCGCGCCCGCCACCCGAAGCACAGCTTTCGATCTCGACCGCCGGGAACGCCGCCCGCAGCCGATCCAGCACTTCGTACAGCCCGTTCACATGCGCCGTCGCCCCCGCGCGCCCGTCCGCCCCGCCGGGCTGGCTGAGATCACGGTTCATGTCCCACTTGAGGTAGCTGATCGGGTATTCCTCCAGCAGTGCCGCCACATCGCAGTACATCCGCTCGCGCACCTCTGCCCGCCCGAAATCGAGCACCAACTGGTGGCGGAACGGGATCTGCGGCGCGGGCGGCGTCCCCAGCACCCATTCGGGATGCGCGCGAAACAGGTCGCTGTCCGGATTGACCATTTCCGGCTCGACCCAGAGGCCGAATTCCATCCCCAATGAGCGCACCTTCCCGATCAGCGGACCCAACCCGTCCGGATAGACTGCAGGGCTCACCTGCCAGTCTCCCAGCCCCGCCCTGTCGCTCCGGCGGCTCCCAAACCAGCCGTCATCGAGCACGAACCGCTCCACACCGACCGATGCCGCGCGCTCCGCAAGCGCCATCAGCTTCGCGGTGTCATGATCGAAATAGACCGCTTCCCAGCTGTTGTAATGCACCGGGCGCGGCTTTGCGCGCAGGCGCCGGTGTTCGAACCGCGCGCGCAAATAGGCGTGAAACTGCCGTGAAACTGCACCAAGACCATCATCCGCAACCGTGGCGTAGATCGTCGGCGTTTCCATGCCCTCGGAAGGTGCCAGGGTAATTTCGCCGGGCAGATAGAGCGCCTCCATCGAAACCGAACGCCGACCGTCTGCCAGCGTCTCGACCGCGAGCCGGTGGTTGCCGCTCCAGCCGAGATGAAAACCATAGGCCAGCCCGCGCGTCTCGTTCGTATCGCGCTCGCATGCCAACAGCCCAGGGAACGCATCGTGGCTGGTGCGCCCGCGTCGGTTTTCGCGCAGCCAGGTCCCCATGGAAAGCTGGTGCCGCTGCAATTGAAATTCGCCTGACCAGCGCCCTTCGAAGCCGATGATCTGGCCAACAAAGCCCGGCAGCGGGATCACCGGCGCGGCGAGATGATCGACCTGCAACGCCTCCACGCTGCGATTGACCAGCCCGGTTCTTGCTGCAAGCACATCGCCCGAAATCTTGAGTTCGTGGACGAGCTCGATGCTATGTGCGTCATCCCGGCTGATGAAGACCAGTCTGTCCGCATGCTGCTCCACCTCCACAAGCAGTGCGAAGCTGGCCCAATCCAGTCCGCCGCGTCCCCCCACACCGCGATGCGCCGCCAACCCCGGCCGCCCCGGAAACCCCTGCCCCGCCTGCGGCGTCACCGCGAGCGGCGCCTCGATCGCCGGCGAAGCATTGGCCTCGGCCCGCGCCGCGAGCGCCGAAAGCTCCTCCAATGCAAGGTCATCCGGCAGCCTTGGCCCCCAATACCGCACCGCAGGCGTACCCGCGATCACCTCCACCACCAGCGTGACGTTTGCGCCATCAAGACGATAAGCGGCGGAAAAGGATGCGGTCATGGAGAGCTTTCGGTAGCCAAACGGCATTTGTATGATAAATGAGCATGCCGGGTTACCGCTGACCAGCGCTGGCCTGCAACCCATTTCTGAAGCCCCGACACTTTCGAAGGATCGGCCCCCTATGCTTGGCGTCTGCTACTATCCCGAACACTGGCCCGAAGCGTGGTGGGAAGAGGACGCAAGGCGGATGGCCGCATTAGGCCTCACTTACGTGCGCATTGCCGAGTTCGCGTGGAGCCGGATCGAGCCCGATCCCGGCCGCTTCGAATGGGACTGGCTGGACCGCGCAATCGAAACGCTGGGCAAGGCCGGCCTCAAGGTCGTGATGTGCACGCCCACCGCCACCCCGCCCAAGTGGCTGATCGACCTTTACCCCGAGATCCTCCCGGTCGATCCGGAAACCGGCCGCACGCGCGGCTTTGGTTCACGCCGCCACACCGATTTCTCGAGCCCCGTCTGGCACCGCGAAGCGATGCGCATCAGCACCGCCGTCGCCGCGCGCTATGGCGAGAATCCGTATGTCGCCGGCTGGCAGACCGACAACGAACTGTGCTGCCACAACACCGCGATCAGCGCCTCGCCGGCCGCGCTCGCGGGATTCCGCACCTGGTGCCGTGAGCAGTACGCTGACATCGCCGCGCTCAACAAGGCATGGGGCAACGTGTTCTGGTCGATGGAATACCGCAGCTTCGACGAGATCGAGATGCCCGTCGGCGCGGTCACTGAAACCAGCCCCGCGCACCGTATGGCCTGGCGCCGCTATTCGTCCGATATGGTCGTGCGCTTCCATGCAGACATGATCGCGATCATCCGCGCCCATGCCCCGGGGCGCTGGGTGACGCACAATTTCATCCCGATGCCCGAAACCGGCGTCGACAACCACGCGCTCGCAGCCGATCTCGATTTCGCGGCTTACGACAACTACCCGCTCGGCCGCGCCGATCTTGCGCTCGCCAAGTCCTCCGCCGCCGACTTCGCGCCGCTGATGCGCACCGGCCACCCCGATTTTCAGGGCATCCTGTTCGATCAGACGCGCGGCCTCACCGGTCGTCCGTTCTGGGTCATGGAGCAGCAGCCGGGGCCGGTGAACTGGGCGAACCACAACCCGCGCCCCGCCCCCGGCATGGTCCGCCTGTGGTCGTGGGAAGCCTTTGCCCATGGCGCGGCGGTGGTCAGCTTCTTCCGTTGGCGGCAGGCGCCCTATGCACAGGAACAGATGCATGCGGGGCTCCTCCGCCCCGATTGCACCCATGCTGAGGCCTGGCCCGAAGTCGAGCAACTTCACGCCGAACTCGCCCGGATCGAGCTTCCCGCCCCGACCAAGGCGCCCGTCGCGATTGTCGTCGATCACGAATCCGATTGGCTCGGCCAGATCGAACAGCAGGGCCGCGGCTACGACTACCAGAAGATTCTCACCGCCTGGTACGGCGCGACCCGCCGCCTCGGCCTCGATGTCGATTTCGTCGCGCCCGGCTCGGACCTTACCGGCTATGCCATGGTGCTCGTCCCCGCGCTCGCCTTGCCGACAGCCGAAGCCGTCGCGCGCCTTGAAGCGGCGGATGGCCTCGTCCTGATCGGTCCGCGCTCCGGCGCCAAGACGCACGACGTGACCATTCCCGAAGGGCTCGCGCCGGGCCGCCTGCGCCCGCTCGTGCCGATCCGCGTGCTGGCGGTCGAAACGCTGCGCCCCGATTGTCCGGGCTCGATCACCATCGGCAATGCCAGCTTCGCCAGCTGCCTCTGGCGCGAGACGATCGAGCCGGGCGAATGCACCGTGCTTGACCGCTATGAAGACGGCGCCCCGGCAATGGTCCGCCACGGCAAGGTCCACTATCTCGCGACGCTCGTCGAGGACGCAGCGCTCGACACCATCGTGCAGGCGATGGCCGCCGAAGCTGGTCTCGAAACGACTCCGCTCCAGGGCGTCCTGCGCATCCGCCGCCGCGGCGACCTCACTTTCGCGATCAACTACGGCGCCGAACCTGCCGAAGCCCCCGCTCCCGAAGGCGCGGTGTTCCTGCTCGGCAGCCGCACCGTGGCCCCGCGCGATCTTTCGATCTGGCGCGCGGGCTGACCCTGCTCAGAAGGCGAACGGATCGGTCTCGGTCCGTTCGCCGAGCAGGAAGGCATCGGCAACCAAAGTCAGCGGGCGCAGATCGCAGTCGCTTTGCCCGGCAGCAACAAGCTCCGCAAACCGCCGGTAGAGCGCCGGATATTCGCCAATCCCCTGTGCCGCCTGCTCCACCCCATCGATCCACAGCCGCGCGCCGCCTTCGGTGAGCATCAGTGTGCCCTGATCCGTCTCGATGGTGATGTCCCAGCTCTGCGGCCCCGTCTGCCGGAAATCAAAGTCGGCCATGACCGGCGCCGTGTCGTCATGCACCATCGCCAGCTCCGCCGCGATCGGCGCCCCGCGCCCCTCGGGAAAGACGAGCTTTGCTTTTTCGATCCGCAGCGCCCCCGGCAGGATCGCGGTCACGATGGACAGCGCATTGATTCCCGGATCGAACACGCCCAACCCGCCAGCCTCCAGAATCCACTCCTGCCCCGGATGCCAAACCCGGATATCCTCGCGCCAGACGATGCTCGCCCGCGTGATACGCTTGTCCGCCAGCCACATGGCTGCAGCAGCCACGCCCGCAGCATGGCGCGAATGCCACGTTGCAAACAGGCTCCGCCCCGCTGCAACAGCTTGCGCCTGCAGTTGATGCACTTCCGCCAAGGTCGCGCCCGGCGGCTTTTCGAGCATGACATGGAAGCCCGCCGCGAGCGCCTGCGCCGCGATCTTGTGGCGCCCCACCGGCGGCGTGCAGAGCGACACCGCATCGATGGCCAGCCCGCTCTCGATCAGCGCGGCAATATCGGTAAAATTCGGCACGTGATCCACGCGCCCGTTGCGGCTCACCGCCGCTGCCAGTTCGATGCCTGCTTCCCCCGCAATCGCCGGCAAATGCTGGTCACGCGCGATCTTGCCGATACCGACGAGCGCCAGCTTGAAAGGGTGGGACATAAGGGAACTCCGGGCTGGATTATTTTATCAGATATATATGCTATAAGACAAAAATTGGCTATCGCACAGCTGATGATGATGGGTCATCATGACAGGCGCGGCGCAGGCTTGATCCCGGCATATGGCGGCAGCAGACCGCCGCTTGCCGGATCCGGTGGCCGCCGTGCGGTGTGGGATAACGGACAGCGCCGCCTGCAGGCGGCAGTCCTGGCGCAAGATCGGCAATGCCCCATGGGCGGACTGCCGAACCCTGCGTGGTGCGCGTAACGAGTTTGGGGTAGAATTCGCATGACAGAACAGAACAACGAGTCCCTTCCACCCCGCCTGCGGTCGCGCGCCTGGTTCGATAATCCCGGCAATCCGGATATGACCGCACTCTATCTGGAGCGCTATCTCAACTTCGGCCTCTCCGTGGCCGAGCTGCAATCGGATCGCCCGATCATCGGCATCGCGCAGACCGGCAGCGACCTCGCCCCCTGCAATCGCCACCACCTCGTCCTCGCCGAGCGCGTGCGCGACGGGATTCGCGATGCGGGCGGCATTCCCATCGAATTCCCGATCCATCCGATCCAGGAAACCGGCAAGCGCCCCACTGCCGCGCTTGATCGCAACCTCTCCTACCTCAGCCTCGTCGAAGTGCTCTACGGCTACCCGATCGACGGCACCGTGCTCACCATCGGCTGCGACAAGACCACGCCCGCCTGCCTGATGGCCGCCGCAACCGTCAACATCCCCGCCATTGCGCTCTCGGTCGGCCCGATGCTCAACGGCTGGTTCAAGGGCGAACGCACCGGCTCGGGCACCATCGTCTGGAAAGCGCGCGAAATGCTCGCCGCGGGTGAAATCGACTACCGCGGCTTCATCGAACTGATCGCCTCATCCGCCCCCTCGACCGGCTATTGCAACACGATGGGCACGGCGACGACGATGAACTCGCTGACCGAAGCGCTCGGCATGTCGCTCCCCGGCTCGGCCGCAATCCCCGCGCCCTACCGCGACCGCCAGCAGGCCGCTTACGAATCCGGCCTCGCCATCGTCGAAATGGTCAAGGCGGACCGCAAGCCATCCGACATCATGACCCGCGCCGCCTTCCTCAACGCGATCCGCGTCAACAGCGCCATCGGCGGCTCGACCAATGCGCCGATCCACCTCAACGCCATCGCCCGCCACATGGGCGTCGAACTCTCGCTCGATGACTGGCAGGATCACGGCGCAGGCATTCCGCTGCTGGTGAACCTCCAGCCCGCAGGCGAATACCTCGGCGAAGACTATTACCGTGCAGGCGGCGTGCCCGCAGTTGTCGGCGAGCTGCTGCGCGGAGGCTTGCTCGATGGCAGTGCGCTCACCTGCAACGGGCGCACGGTCGCCGAAAACTACGCGAACGCGCAGATCGAGGATGCCCGCGTGATCAAGCCGCTGGCCGAGCCGATGCTCGCCAATGCGGGCCTCACCGTGCTGACCGGCAACCTGTTCGAATCCGCGGTGATGAAGGCCAGCGTCATCTCGGAGTCCTTCCGCGCGCGCTATTTGTCCAACCCTGATGATCCCGACGCGTTTGAAGGCCGCGCCATCGTATTCGAGGGCCCGGAAGACTATCACGCCCGCATCGACGACCCCGAGCTCGGCATCGACGAGAACTGCCTGCTTGTCATCCGCGGCGTCGGTCCGATTGGCTATCCCGGCGGCGCTGAAGTCGTGAACATGCGCGCCCCCGCTGCGCTGATCCGTGCGGGCATCGATGCCTTGCCCTGCATCGGCGACGGCCGCCAGTCCGGCACCTCGGGCAGCCCTTCGATCCTCAATGCAGCGCCGGAAGCAGCCATTGGCGGCGGCCTCGCCCTGCTGCAGACCGGCGACCGCATCCGCATCGATCTCAAGCGCCGCAGTGCCGACCTGCTCGTACCGGAAGAAGAGCTGCAACGCCGCCGCGAGGCTCTCGGCGGCGGCGTAGAGGTCCCTGCCGCGCAGACGCCGTGGCAACAGCTGCACCGCGAAATCACCGGGCAGTACCCGGGCGGTGCCGTCATCGAATCCGCGGTTCAATATCAACGGATTGCGCAGACCCGCGGCCTACCGCGCGACAGCCACTAAGCCATGACCCAAAAGGCACCCGGCGTCCGCCCGATCCCCCGCGATACGCGCGATATCCTCGGCGAAGGCCTGCTCTGGAGCGCACGCGAGAACGCGCTGTTCTGGACCGACATTCTTGGTCGCAAGCTCTGGCGCATGAGCCTCGCAGATGAGAAGATCCGGCACTGGGATATGCCCGAGGCGATCGGCTGGATCATCGAGCGGGCTGCTGCCGGCTTCATCGTCGGGCTGGCGTCCGGCCTCTACAAGCTGGACCTCGATCCGTTCCGCCTCGAGCTGATCGCCAATCCACAACCCGAGCGACCAGGCAACCGGCTCAATGACGCGAAGGCGGATGCCCGAGGCCGCATCTGGTTCGGCTCAATGCCATTCATGGAGCAACCGTCGACCAACTGGCCCGCCTCAGGCGCGCTCTACCGCCTCGATACTGATGGCATGGTCAGCCGCCACGATGATGGCATCACCATTGCCAACGGTCCGGCGCTGAGCCCCGACGGCACGACGCTTTATCACACCGACAGCCGCATGGGTCAGGTCTGGAAGTTTCCCCTGCACGAAGACGGCAGCCTCGGCACCCGCCAACCACACCTGCAGTTCGACACCGGAAAGGGCGCCCCGGATGGCATGACCTGCGACCGCGAAGGCGGTTTGTGGATCGCATTCTACAGCGGCGCGAAAGTCGCGCGCTTCCATCCCGATGGCGGGCTCGATCGCGAGATTGCCTTGCCCACCCCGCAGATCACCAATGTCTGCTTCGCAGGCGCCGATCTGACGCGGATGTTCGTCACTTCGGCAGCTGACGGCCGCCCAGACGATCCCCTCGCGGGTGCATTGTTCGAGATTGATGCCGGAGCCGTCGGCGTCTCGCCGCACCAATTTCTCGGCTGAATTCTGGGGCGCCATCGCTGCACCTATTTGAGTGCGCCGGACAACAAAAAGCCCCGCGTCCTTGCGGACCGGGGCTTTTGTGTGTGGTTGCGGGGGCAGGATTTGAACCTGCGACCTTCAGGTTATGAGCCTGACGAGCTACCGGACTGCTCCACCCCGCG
>NZ_JAIEPN010000014.1 GCF_019748365.1 Novosphingobium sp. | reverse complement strand
ATGGGGCTTTTTATTCAACCCAACTGGCCCCTTTTTAAACCGGTGCCTGGCCCGTTTTTATCCCGGTGTTGACAGCTGCTTTCGGCCCACGCGGACGATACGATTTCCGAAGATCATCCAGCATCTTGGCAGCAAGAGCACATTTCAAAAATTGCTCTCAAAACAGTGTCTGATGCATACTGGGCATTAACATCTGCGATGATCAGGTTTGGGTTTGAACCATCACCGGCTTCAGGCTTCATGCCAGCTGTCCGTTTTCATGATGCCAACAGACGATATGCCTTCGCATTCATCGTAAATCGTGCGCACCTGTTATTTTATCTACGAGGACCGGCATTGCGGAACTGGCCTGAGCTTCGCGAACGCGCGCTATCAGAGTTAACCGGCGTTCGAACCAATAATGGCAATGAAGTAGTTGTTTATGTTAAAAATTTATCCGAGGCAAGGTCACTTGCGGCTTGGCTGACGAAGGCGATATCACCTGCGTAGCAGCCGGCTTTCGTTGCGAAGTCTATGCTGCGTTTGGCCAGTCAGAGATTGGGTGTTATGTTAAGCGGGGCAAAGCAGGCCGGGCTCCGCATACAGTTCGCGCAATTCAAATTGCTCCACCTGTTCCGAAGTCCCGGCCCGTCCCCGCTTACGGGGAAGCTGAATCAAGACGGGGGTCGAAGTCCGTTTCAGACTGCCAAACCTTGATCAGGACGATCGCAAGCTTGCGTGCGAGCGCCACACGCGCCTTCGAAATGCCAATCCGCGCTCGCAGTTCATCTCCCCACGCCTTCAGCGCACTGGGCTTTTTGACCGCGACAAGCAGGACAGTCGCTGCGCTGACAAGGTGCGTCCGGGTTGCGACGCAGCCCATCTTGCTGATCCCCCCTTGGCGCGACTTCACGCCGCTCTGGTAGACGGAAGGCGTCAGGCCAAAATAGGGCCCAACCGATCGGGCATCCTTGAAGCGGGTTACATCATCAATGGCACTGTAGAAGGTTAGGGCTGTCTTTGGACCAACGCCGGGTACAGTCATTAACCGCCTGCAGACAGGGTGGGTTCTCGCCAGCTCGGCAAAGCGTTTGTCGATCAAGCGGACCTGTTGATCCATTGCTTCGGCAATTTCGACAAGCGGGCGAACATCTGCATCAACATCCACGCCATCTCTTCGCAGCACATCCAACTGCGCCTCGACATCCTGTGACAAGGCACCCTTAGCAGACCGCCGCTTCAGCTTGCCTCCATGCATTCGAACAATGGTGATGACCATGGCTTGCATGCGGATGCGGTTGCGGACCAAACTCTGGCGCGCTGCCAGCCGTGTGCGCATATTCTGACATTCCAGCGACTTCAGATGCACGGTCGTCCCGATCGAACGTCCAACACGACCAAGCTCGGCAAGGCCTATTGCGTCGTTGGTGTCCGTCTTCTGTCGGCGCACCGCCAGAAACCGTTGGGCCTTGTAGACCTCGTAAAGTTTGATCGGGAAGTCGGCAGCGATGAGATCGCGTACCATGTGGGTGGCAACCCCTGCCTCAACCACGATCAGGCGAATGGATTGCCGAGGAAACATCTCCAGAAATGCGGTAACGGAGTCAGTCGTCGTCTCGCATTTTTCCTGCGCGATGATGACTCCATCCTTGTCGATTGCACAGGCTGCGGTGTGCAGATACCCGCAATCCAATCCAACCCAAATCTCTTGCATCTCCAACGCAAACATTCCCTGATTATGCGCCGCGTCACCTGGCCTCCCGGCTTGCGCCTTGCAAACTTCCGACGTCGACGGAGGCGGCGCTCTGGTCGCCCAGCGATAAAATCACCAGTAGGAATTGTCCTTTCGTTTCCTCTATGTTTCTAAGGAATCTTGCAGCCGGAGAGGCCCGTTCGTGGAAGAAGTGACCATCAAGCTGGGGGCGTTGATCAAGGAGCGCGGCGAAACCTACTCGTCGATCTCGCGACTGCTCGGACGCAACGCGGCCTACATCCAGCAGTTCATTCAGCGGGGCAGTCCGCGCCGTCTGGACGATGACGACATCGCCGTCCTGGCTCGCCATTTCGAGGTCGCTCCATCGGTCCTTGGCGGCATTGATCAACCGCCTTGCGGGCCGGGAGATGTGGTGCTGCTGCCAATCTTGAACGCCAAAACGGAGGAAAGTGTGAGGGCGTTCGATGCTCGGCTTTTACAAAGGGCGGGCGTCAAGCATTCGCAAGCTTCTGTTGTCCAGATCGATGACGATGCCATGCAACCGACGCTGTCAGCCGGTGACGAAGCCATCTTCCATCGGCTGGGCGGCACTGAGGCGTTGCGTGACGGGCTGTATGCCTTGCGGATCGATGGTGCCATGGTCGTGCGCCGGATCGCTCTGGAGCCTGTTCCAGGCCGCGTCACGGTTAGTTGCGATCATGCCCACTATCCTCGTTGGCCGGGCGTGACGAGGCGCTCTCTTACCATTCTTGGCCGTGTTTGCTGGATCGGCCGGATGCTCGGATAGAAACGCGAGATGGTTGAATCCGGGTCTGGGCCGGGTCACATTATGGAAAATCATCCTACCAAAGTGCTTTGGCTAGGAAATCGCGGAATCCGGAATTCTGCCGAGTTTGGGCAGGACTTGGGATTGGGCAATCCAATGCACCACATGGCGCACTAAGCGATTATAGTATAACGAAATGCTGCGCTGCAGCATAACCATTCGTAATGATGGGGTCAGGTGTTCGAATCACCTAAGCGGCACCATTTCCTGATCCGATAGCGTCCGCATTTGGTTGAAGAAACCGCGGAAATCCGCCATAAATCCGGCAGGCCTGTCCGAAAGAGTCCGCATCAGTTCGACTGCAGCCGGTCGATTCTGGGGGCCTGTATGGGGGCCGATTGAACAAGCCGATTTTAGGAGGCCCCCAAATGCCCCTGACCGAAACGTCGATCCGTTCACTGAAGCCCCGCGCAAAGCCTTACAAAGTGTCGGATGACAAAGGGCTCTACCTCCTCGTTACCCCTGCGGGCGGACGGCTTTGGAAGCTGAAGTTCCGCACATCGGGTGGAACGGAGAAAAAACTGTCACTCGGCAGCTATCCCGAGGTGTCATTGCGCGATGCACGCGATCAGCGCGACTCCGCACGCAAACAATTGGCGAGTGGTGTTGATCCAGCGGACAAGAAGCGCCGCGACAAGATTGCCGCCAAGGTCAGCGCGGAAAACACCTTCACCTCGGTAGCCGAAGCCTACATCGCCAAGAACGAGCGCGATGGCCTAGCCGCAAACACCATAATCAAGCGCCGCTGGTTCATCCGCTTGCTGCAGAAGTCTCTCGGCCATCGACCCATCAGCGATATCCAGCCGTTCGAGGTGCTGTCTGCTGTCCGTCCGTTCGAAGCGGCCAAGAACGACGAGAAGGCGCATAGGGCGCTTCAGTTTGTCGGCAGCGTGTTCCGTTATGCGATTGCAAACCAGCTAGCGACGTCGGACCCGACGCGCGATCTGCGAGGCGCATTGGCGAAGCGCAAGCCGAAGCACCATGCGGCCATACTTGAACCCAGGCGCGTGGGCGAGCTGTTGCGTGCGATCGACGAGTACGAAGGTCAAGGTTTGCCAACGACACGGATGGCCCTTCAGTTGCTTCCCTACGTGTTCGTCCGCCCCGGCGAATTGCAAAGAGCCGAGTGGTCGGAAATCAATCTGGAAGCTGCGGTGTGGCGCATCCCTGCCCAACGAATGAAGGCCCGACAGGAGCATGTCGTGCCGCTGTCGAGCCAAGCCGCGGCTCTGTTCAGGGCCTTGCACGCAATGACGGGCGATGGCCGCTATGTGTTCCCATCAATCAGGACACCGTTGAAGCCTATCTCCGAAAACACCATGAACGCTGGTCTTCGCCGGCTGGGCTTTACCAAGGACGAGATGACCGCACATGGCTTCCGCGCGGTGGCCAGCACGCTCCTGAACGAATCCGGGAAGTGGTCACCCGACGCGATCGAGCGGGCACTGGCTCACAAGGATAAAGACGCCATTCGCGGGGCTTATCATCGTGGGGCCCACTGGAAGGAACGGGTGGCAATGGTGCAATGGTGGGGGGACTATCTCGACAGTCTTCGGACCGGTGCTGAGATTGTGCCATTTAAACGTAGATGGATAGCGTAACCAAAGGGTCGACCGAATCATTCGTTCGTGCAGGTTCCCCAATGCGATAAGATGCAGTTCGCGGTATGCTATGCAGTGACCTGCAAGTGAATTGCGGAAATAGTTGAGAGATTTATTCTACTATCTCGCTTGGGGTACTGTGAGCATTTTGGCGAACTTACATTTACAGATGCGGTTTTTTGTCTTGGATGGAGCTGTCGGCTCTCGACCAGAGTAGGTCGTCCAGGTGAACCATCTTAGACGTCTGCTTCTGACCGAAGCCGACAATAGGGAGCGCTACAGCAGTCCGATAGCATAACGTCCCAGAGCATCGTCAATCACGCTAGCTATCGCCCTTAGCTGCGAGCGAGCATACTGCCATATGTAGCTGCAATTTTGACGGCATCGGCCAAGTGAGGCGCCCGCCAGCACGTTCCATCACCGCTGCAGCAATGGCAAGCCCAAGGCCCGAACCGGGCGAGTGTTCCCCTTTGGCAAAACGGTTGCGCAGGCAGATTCGCTCGGCTTCTATGACTCCGGTCCCTTCATCCTGTACGGTGACGACAACCTCCTCGCCAGTCGCGTACACCGACAGGGAAACGGTTCCCTGGCCATGGTGCAGCGCATTGCTGACAAGGTTGCGCAAGGCTTCATCGAGATCCGGCACGTTCACCGAAGCCGGTATCTCGGCATCGACAGTGATTGTGCGGCCCAGTCTGTCAGCAAGCGGCAGAAACTCGGCGGCGATCTGTCGGGCCAGGCGCGACGCGTCGACAAGGGGCCGGCGATCATCGGGCTGGCCGGGAGCATCCAGCCGGGCCATGGCGAGCACCTGCGATATGGACCGTTGCATCCGGTCCAGATCGGCAGCCAGCCCTGCCGCATCGATACTGGCACCGTCCTGCCACTGGTCCATCCGCAGTTTTGCGAGCGCCAGCGGCGTGCGAAGCGCATGGGCTGCGTCTGCTGCCAGCCGCCGCTCGCTCAGATAGGCACTGGCAAGGCGATCGAGCGCCGCGTTTGTGGCGGCTACGAAGGGCTGGATTTCCTTCGGCAGACCTTCCTCGCAAAGCCTCATGTCGGGTTGGTCAGGCCCGATCTCTTGCAATGCTGCGACAGCCGTGGAGAGCGGCCTCAAGCTCCAACCGGCCACCAGCACGCCCACCAGCGGCGCGATCACCGCGAACGGCAGGAGGACGAGCAGCAGTTCGGCATACTCGACATGGGCTGGATCGAGATTTCCGCCCTGTTCCAGTTCCCTCAGTTCAAGCGCGATAAAGCCGATTGAGACCACTGCGGCCACGAAGATGGTGGCGCCGATGGAGAGACCGACGCGGCTCCGCAGGGACGTCATCATGGTGCCTCACCTTGGACCAACCGCCAGCCGATGCCGCGCCGGTTCTCGATGCCGCAGCCTGCCGTGGCAAGCCGCCGCCGCAGACGCGAGACGATAGCCTCCAGCGCGTTGGGACTGACCGCTTCATCGAGCGTATAGAGCCGATCCTGCACGGTATCGCGCACGACGATGTTTGGCGCGGCTTCCATGAGGAGCTGGAGTAATGCGAACTCGCGCCGTCCCAGATCGAGCGGCGTATCGCTGAGCCAGGCCTGTTGTGCCGCCGGATCGAGCCGCAATCTGCCTTGCATCAGCACGGGGGCCATGCGCTGCCCCGGGCGGCGCAGCAGCGCACGCAGCCGCGCCGCCATCTCGTCGAGATCATAAGGCTTCACGATGTAATCGTCCGCCCCGGCATTGAGACCGGCGATGCGATCCTCGATATCGCCATAGGCCGTGGCGACCAGCGATGGCACACCGTGCCGCGCCAGTTCCGGGAGCAGGGAAAGTCCCTCGCCGTCAGATAGGCGGCGATCTACGATAGCTGCATCGAGGCGCACCACGCCCAGACAATCGCGGGCGGCGGCGAGCGAACCGACCGCATCGACGACAAAGCCGCGCCGCCTCAGGCCCTCTGCTGCGAGCACGCGCAGGTCCGTTTCATCTTCGATCAGCAGGATGTGCATGGCTGCGGCGATACCAGTTGAGTGGCACCGCGCCCAGCATGTCAGTGTCATGTCAGTCTTGTCTGCTAAGGGGTGCAGATGCCGGTTCGTCCCCAGTCTTCGCTCGTAGTTCTGATCTTGATGTGCGGTGCGGCGGCCTGCGGGCCCGTGCCTGCGGACAAGCCCAAGCCGCCCGCCAAAGTGGAAGCGATCGGCCACGAAACCGAACTCATGTGCGTGACCCTGACGGCAGACGCTGTGCAGCGGCTTGGTTTGGCAACCGAAGCCATCGGCACCGGCCAGCAGGCTAAACTCTCTCGCACTGTGCCTGGCGAGATCGTTGCTGCGCCGCGTGGCGGTGGTCTGCCTGTGGCAGCCGGAACCGATCTGGCAGCCCTGGCGGGATTGCAGGCGCGTGCTGATGCCGATGCGCAGCGCGCGATGGCCGATCTGAAGCTGGCCGAGGCCAACCTGCGGCGAGCCAGCGGCCTTGTGGATGCCGAGGCGGGCAGCATCCGCGCGCGCGATGAGGCTACCCAGCAGGTCGCCGCCGCCAAGGCCGCGCTGGCCGGCGCAAACGGTCAGAGGCGGGCGCTGGGGCCAGCCGTTGCAGCCATGGCCGATGGCGGGGCGCTATGGGTGCGCGCGCAAGTGCCCGCTGCTGATCTGGGGCGGCTTGATCGCGGGGCGTCGGTTTCCGTAAGGCCGGTGGGTGGCACTGGCGGCATCATGGCAAGGCCCGTGCGTGGGCCAGCCACGGCAACGCCGGGGGCTGCCAGCGTTGATGTCTATTATGCCCCGGCCATGCGGGCAGGCCTCAGGATGGGCGAGCGCGTGCTTGTCGATCTGCCCGAGCAGGGCGGCCCCGGAGCAGCCGCTATAGAAGTTCCCGCCTCGGCGATCCTGACCGACATCAACGGTGGCGAATGGGTCTATGTCGAAACCGCGCCGCGCCAGTTTGAACGACGGCGGGTGGAAGTTGCCCGCATTGTCGGCGGGCGGGCCTCGCTGGCGCGCGGCCTCGCTTCTGGCGTTCGGGTCGTGACGGCTGGGGCTGCGGAGCTGTTCGGCACCGAGTTCGGCACCAAGTGATGCTGGCCGCGCTGATCGGATCGTCGCTGCGCCAGCGCGCACTGGTGTTGGCATTGGCGGCGGTGCTGACGGTGCTGGGCATGCGCGCTGCTATGAGCGCCAAGTTCGATGTCTTCCCCGAGTTCGCGCCGCCCATCGTTGAGGTGCAGACCGAAGCCCCGGGGTTGGCAACCGAAGACGTGGAAGCGCTGGTCACGGTGCCCATCGAAACCGCAGTGAACGGGGTGCCGGGCCTTGCCACGCTGCGCTCCAAATCGGTGCTAGGCCTCTCGTCGGTGGTGCTGGTGATGGACCGCGCCGCCGATCCGGTCCGCACCCGGCAGATGGTGCAGGAGCGGTTGGCAACGGTCATCCCGCGCCTGCCCGCAGCGGTTCGCCCGCCGGTCATGCTCGCGCCGCTTTCGGCCACCAGCCGGGCGATGAAGATCGGCCTGTGGTCCGACAAACTCGACCAGATGACGATGACCGAAATGGCGCGCTGGACGATCCGCCCGCGCCTGATGGCCGTGCCCGGTGTCGCCAATGTCGCGATGTGGGGCGCGCGTGACCGGCAGTTGCAGGTGCTGGTCGATCCGGTCCGGCTTTCCGCAGCCGGGGTGACGGTGGCCGATGTCCAGCGCGCGGCGGGCGATGCAGTGGTGATCGCTGGCGGCGGCTTCGTCGACAGCCCCAACCAGCGGCTGGCTGTGCGGCAGGTGGTCGGCGTCAAGACCGGCAATGATCTGGCGAGCGCCGTCATCCGCACGGTTGGCGGCGCGCCGGTGCGAATCGGGGATGTCGCCAAGGTGACCGAAGGCTTTGCCCAGCCCATCGGCGATGCCATCATCAATGGTCGCCCCGGCCTGCTGCTGATCGTAGAGAAGCAGCTCGGCGCCAACACGCTGGAAGTGACGCGCGGCATCGATAAGGCGCTGTCCGAGCTGCGACCAGGCCTCAAGGGTATGAACGTAGACGGGACTATTTTCCGCCCTGCGACCTTCATCGAACGCGCGCTGGCCAATCTGGGCGAGGCCATGGGCATCGGCATCGTACTGGTGGCGGCGGTGCTGATCCTGTTTACCCGCAACTGGCGGACCGCGCTGATCAGCATGACGGCGATCCCGCTCTCGCTGGTGGGGGCTGTGCTGGCGCTCACCGCCTTCGGGGTCGGCATGAACACCATGGTGATCGCGGGCCTCGTGATCGCGCTGGGCGAGATCGTTGACGATGCGATCATCGACGTCGAAAATATCGGGCGGCGGCTGCGGCTGGAAGCTGCGCGTGAAAGCCCGCGTTCCCCGCTCGCCGTGGTGCTGGCCGCCAGCCTGGAAGTGCGCAGCGCGGTGGTCTTCGCCAGCGCCATCGTCATGCTGGTCTTCCTGCCGGTGTTCTTCCTCGGCGGTGTGTCTGGCAGCTTCTTCCGCCCGCTCGCGCTCGCCTATATCGCCGCCATCGCCGCTTCGCTGCTCGTGGCACTGACGGTGACCCCGGCGATGTGCCTCCTGCTGCTGCCGGGCGCGGCGGAACGGGCCGAACCGCGCTGGGTCGTTTCGCTCAGGGCGCGCTATGCCCTGCTGCTTGAACGATTGGCGCCTCGCAGCGGTATCGCGGTCGCCGTTGTCGCGGGCGGGATCCTGCTTTCGGTCGCCGGCATGGGCCTGCTGCGCCAGCAATTTCTGCCCGATTTCCGCGAAACCGATTTCCTGATGCACTTCGTCGAGAAGCCCGGTACTTCGATCGAGGCGATGGACCGCATCACCATCCGCGCCGCGAAGGAACTCACCGCGATCCCCGGCGTGCGCAACTTCGGCTCGCACATCGGCCGGGCCGAGCAGGGTGACGAGGTCTACGGCCCCAATTTCACCGAACTGTGGATCAGCCTCGACGAGAAGGCCGATCACGACGCTGCGGTGAAGCGCATCGAGGCCGCGATTGCCGGCTATCCCGGCCTCCAGCGCGATGTGCTGACGTACTTGCGCGAACGCATCAAGGAAGTGCTGACAGGCGCGGGTGCAACCGTTGTGGTCCGGCTCTATGGCCCCGATCTGGCCGCGCTGCGCAGCCTTGCTGAAAAGGTGCGCGGGGCGCTCGACGGCACAGACGGCGTCAAGGATCTGAAAGTGGAGCAGCAGAGCCTGATCCCGCAGATCCAGATCGCGCCGAGGCCCGATGTGCTGGCGCTGGCCGGTGTGACCGCAGGCGATGTGCGCCGCACGGCGGCCACGCTGATCGGCGGCACGCGGGTCGGCGAAATCTACCGCGACCAGAAGAGCTTCGACGTGGCGGTCTGGGCCGTGCCGGAGGCCCGCAGCGATCTTGGCGCGCTGCGGCGATTGATGGTGCCCGGACCTCCGTCCGCAAATGGTCAGGCCGGATCGGCGCTGCGTCTGGGCGATCTTGCGCGCGTCGGCGTGGCCCCGGCAGCGGGCGAGATCAAGCGCGAGGCAGGTTCGCGCCGCATCGATGTGACGCTCAACATCAAGGACGGCGCCGATCTCGCCAGCGTGGCGCAGGCGGTGGAGCGCAAGGTGAAAGCCATGACCATGCCCGCCGGATACTACCCCCAGTTCCTCGGCGAGTGGAAAACATTGCAGGAATCGAAGGCGCAGCTGGGCTGGCTCTCGCTCGTTTGTCTCGTCGGCATCCTGTTCCTTGTCTGGCTGGAGTTCCGTTCGGGGCGGATCGTTGCGCTGGTCGCGCTCAGCCTGCCGTTTGCGCTGGTCGGCGGGGTCGCGGCAGCGGCTTTGGGAGGCGGGGTGCTGTCGATGGGCGCATTGGTCGGTTTTGTCACCGTGCTCGGCATCTCTGCACGCAACGGCATCATGCTGCTCAGCCATTTCCGCCATCTGGAGCGCGAGGAGGATCAGCCCTTCGGCCTTGCGCAGGTGCAGCGGGGCGCTGCCGAACGGCTCGTGCCGATCCTGATGACCGCAGGCACAGCAGCGCTGGCGCTGCTGCCCTTGGTGGTGCGCGGCAACGTGCCCGGCCACGAGATCGAATACCCCATGGCGCTCGTCATCCTGGGCGGGCTGGTCAGTTCCACCGTGCTCAACCTTGTGTGGATGCCGGCGCTGTACCTGCGCTTCGGCAAGAGGCAACCGGCATGAAGCGCGCGCTGGTCATGACGCTGCTTCTGGCGGGCTGCGTGGCCCAATCGCCGCCGCCTGCTGCGCCGCCCCCGCCGCCAGCGGCAACCACGCCCTTTGTCGGCGCACCGAATGCTGCTCCGCTGCCGACCGAATGGTGGCGGCTCTACGGCGATGAGGCGTTGAACGAGCACGTCGCCCGCGCGCTTGTGGCCAATCGGGACATACGCGTTGCGGTCGCGAACCTTGATGCCGCACGTGCCAATTCCCGGTTGGCAGGCGCGGCTCGCACGCCGGACGTGGTGCTGGAAAGCGGGGCCAGCCCGACGACGCGCGGAGCCAACCAGCCCAGCACGACCGGCGTGCCCAAATCGAGCTACGAACTGGGCGCGGAAGCCGTGTGGGAGGCTGATCTTTTCGGTCGCCTGCGCAATCAATCGTCCGCCGCCAGTGCCGATGCCGAGGCGGCAATCGCAGCTCACGACGGCGTGCGTCTGGCCGTCGCAGCCGATGTGGTCGGGGCTTGGCTCGATCTGTGCTGGGCCGGGGAACTCGCCCGCGTGGCGACGCGCCAGATTGCGATGCAGCGCACACTGGCGGAGACCGTATCGCGCCAGGTGAAGGTGGGCGAGGTGTCCCCGCTCGAACTCGCTCAGGCCCGCCAATTGCTGGGCAGGCTGGAAGCTGGCCTGCCCGTCTTTGAGGCCGACGCCCAGCGCGCCCGCTATCTTCTCGCCAATCTGGAGGCCCTCCCGCCTGCCGAAGCCGCACAGTTTCAGTGTGAGCGCCCGCCATCATTCGCGGCAGCGTTGCCGGTCGGCGATGGCGCAGGCCTGCTCGCCCGCCGACCCGACATCCGCGAGGCAGAGCGGCGGCTCGCGGCGGCTGGCGCGCGGGTGAAAGTTGCGAAGGCCGAGATGTATCCCCGCGTGACGCTTGGCGCATCGGGCGGCCTCATCCGCGGCTCGCTGGATGCTTTCATCACGCCGCTGATCAGCTGGTCGTTCATCAATCCTGCCCGTATCAAGGCCCGCATCGCACTGGCCGAGGCCAATCAGCAAGGCGCGCTCGCCCAATATGACGCCGCATGGCTCAGGGCCCTGCGTGAAGTGGAAACGGCACTGGCCGATACCGATGCCGAACGCCGCGCCAACCAGTCGTTTGCAGCCGCTTTGGCTGACGCGCAGACCGCCGCCCGCCGGGCCGAAGCGCGCGTCCGCCTAGGCGATGCAAATCCGCTCATCGCGCTCGATGCCCGCCGCACTGCCTACGAGACCGAACTTCTCGCCGTGCTCTCGGCCCGCCGCCTCGCGCAGCGCCAGGTCTTCCTCTTCCGCAGTCTCGGCGGTGGATGGGGGGATACCGCTCCCCGGCGCTGAGCGCGGGCCCGTTCAGGGTACCGAACGCGGCAGCTAGGCCGCCTGATCGGCCCTCCCGACGATCCACTGGACGATTTCGAGGTCGTCTTGCGCCGAGAGCTGCCCGCCTTCGCCGGGTGCCAGCCGCACGGCGCTCCAGCGCCTCAGTTCCCTGCCGTCCAGCGCCCCGCATCCCTCGGTGACGAACAGGAAACGCAGGGCTTCAGCCGGTGCAAGCGCGGTCACTGCACCGGCATCGACTCTGATGGCATTGATGACAAGGCCGCGGTGCGGGAAGACGCCGATGGCCTTGCGCGCGACCCCGTGATCCGCCGCCGGCTTCCACCGCAGCGCGTCCGGCCGCATCACGATCGGTGCCTTGTAGGCGGGCGAGACATAGGCCGGCGGCGTCCCCTTCACATGCTCCCACACCGCTTCATAGGCATCACGGTTGATGCGCTGACCGTCCCGCTCGGCCGTGTAGACACCCTTCTCGAAAGTGCCCGACCGTTCCATCTCCAGCCGGGCCTGCTTCAGCCGGTCAGGGCCGATGAAACCCTGTCCGCTCGCACCGCCGAACTGCAGGAGCAGGACGATCCGGTCCTCGCCGCCTTCCTGCGGCCCATAATGTGCGCTTTCCGGGAAATAGCCGATCTCGCCGCCTTCGATATGGAGGCCCTTGGCAATCGGGATCTTGCCCTGAAGACAGAAGCGGATCTGGTCCCAGGGGTGGCGATGGCGCGGGGAAAAGTACGTCTTGGGCTCCTTCGACATCACCAGCATGTAATTGTCGGGGCTGCTTTCCTCGCCTTCGAACAGTCGCTTGTGCGCCATGCCCTCGGTAGCGCCGCGCTGGGCGACGAGGCTTTCACCCCAGGGCATTTCGGCGCAGTGGAGAATGTCGGCCATGTCAGCCTTCTGCCGCCGCTTCGCGCGCGGCGATCCGCCCGAAGGTCAACGCGCGCAGCACCGAAGTGCCCGCCGGATATTCCTTGTAGTAGAGGCCGGTCACTTCTCCGGCGGCATAGAGCCCGGGGATCGGGCTGCCATCCTCGCGCAGCACCCGCGCCCGCGCATCGGAGCGGATGCCGCCAAACGTGAACGTGATCGCCGTCGTCAGCGGGTAGCCGATGAACGGGCCTTGCCGGATCGGTTTGGCCCAGTTGGACTTGGGCGGGGTGATACCCTCGGTCCGCTTGCCGTCGCGGATGGTGCGGTCGGTTTCTCCGGGCTGGATGGCAGCATTGTAGGCAGCCACGGTTGCCGCCAGCGCCTGCGGAGCAAGGCCAAACTGTTCCGCCAGCGCCTCGATCGTATCGGCTTCCACCGGCGGCTGGTCGGTCAGCATGATGTCGGTGACATGGGGCCAGTCGAGCATGGCCTTCTCGCCGATGAACCAGGCCTGCTGCTCCTGATGGGCCCAGATCTCGTACCCGAGCCGCTCGAACGTGGCGTCGAAACTGTCCTGGCCCTCATCAAAGAAGCGCTGGCCATGCCGGTTGACGAGGATGCCGAAGGGGTAGCCGTAGATCACCGCATCGGGCTTGGTGGAGCGCGTATCGACGGGCTCGCCGTGGAACATGTCAAACTGGCCGGCGACGCCGCCGCCCAGCGGCCGGGTCAGCCGGATGCCATCGCCCCGGTTGTTCACGAGCGTGGGCGCGATGACGGGAAGCTCGGCGCCGCGTGGTCCCAGATGATCGGCCAGCATGTCCGGCGCGCCTTCAAAGCCGCCACAGGCGATCAGCACGGCCTTCGCATGGAGCAGCCGCTCGCCCTCGGGCCCACGGACCTGCACGCCGATGACCCGGCCGCTCGCGTCCACTTCAAGCCGCATGGCCTCGGTCTCGTAGTGGATCGCGGCATTGGGCAGGGCGTCTACCTTGGCTGCCAGCGTATCGACAATCGCCACCCCGCCCGGCACCGGCATGGCAAGGCCGCCGCCGGTGTTGCGATTGGCAAAGGGCTGCTCGAAATAGACCCAGGGCACCGCATTCCGGTCGAGAAAATCGAAAGTAGCCGGTACCTCGCTGGCATAAGTGCGGCAGTAGTCCAGATCGGCCTTGCCTTCACCAAGGCACTCCATCATCGCGATAAAGGCCGGATCGAGCTGGCGGTCTGCGGTGATGCGAAACCAGCTGCTGGTCCAGCGGGTGGCGCCTCCTCGCTCCTCGCGGCCCGCGCGTTCCAGCACGACAATGCGCGCATCCGCACCCGCTTCCTCGGCATAGGCGACCGCGCCGGCCAGACCCCCGGCACCGCAGCCGATGACAACCAGATCATACTGCACCCTGCTCCTCCCCATGCCCTGTCCTGAACTCGATCCGGTTGCCGAGGTCGATCCACACACTCTTGGTCTCGCTATAGGCTTCCAGCGCGTCACGGCCCATTTCGCGGCCGATCCCGCTCGCGCCATAGCCGCCGAACGGCAAGGTGTGGCCGATGATGCGGTAGTTGTTCACCCACACGGTCCCGGCGCGGATCCGGTGGACCAAGCGGTGCGCGCGGCGCAGGTCTTCGGTCCAGATGCCGGCGGCCAAGCCATACCGGGAATCATTGGCGATCCGGACGGCCTCGTCCTCACCGTTGAAGTGCATCACTACCACGACGGGACCGAAAATCTCCTCACGCGCGATGCGGCTGCCTTGCGGAACATCGCGGTAGACCGTGGGCGCGACGAAATAGCCCTGCCGGTCGAGCCTGTGTCCGCCTGTGACGCAATCGAGCCCTTCTGCCCGCGCGATCTCGAAATAGGCCAGAACCTTGTCCAGTTGCGCGCGCGAGGCCAGCGGCCCGAGCTGCGAGGCCGGATCGAGCGGATCGCCAGCGATCATCGCGCTGCCGCGCGCCGCCAGAATCTCGCAGAAGCGGTCAAACACCGGTTCCTCGACCAAGACGCGCGATCCGGCCATGCAGCTCTGCCCGGTCGCGGCGAAGATGCCAGCCATGACCCCGTTCACGGCCTGATCGAGATCGGCATCGGCGAAAATCACCTGCGGCGATTTGCCGCCCATTTCCAGCGTGACGCGCGCGCTCCGCAGCGCGGCGCGCGAAGCGATCTGCTGGCCAGTCGCGGTCGAGCCGGTGAACGCGATCTTGCTGACATCGGGATGCTCCACGAGCGCAGCGCCGGTCTCCCTCCCACCGGTCACAACATTCACAACACCGCCCGGAATGCCGGCTTCCTCGCAGAGGGCCGCCAGCATGAGCGTGGATGTCGGCGTGACCTCGGAAGGTTTCACCACGATCGTATTGCCCGCCGCAAGTGCCGGAAACAGCTTCCAGCCCAGCAACCCAAGCGGCGTGTTCCACGGTGTGATTGCGCCCACCACACCGATCGGCTCCTTCAGCGTGAAGGTCGTGAAGCCGGGGCGCGCCGACTGAACGGTCGCACCGCCGTGCGTTTCGGCAAGGCCAGCGAAGAACCGGCAGTCGCCGGCGAGACCCAGAGTTCCGGGACGCATCTCCGATATGAGTTTGCCGTTTTCGAATATCTGCTGGGTGGTCAGCGATTCTGCATCACGTTCAATCAGGTCAGCCAGCCGCAGCATGATCCGCGCACGTTCCGCCGCCAGCATGCCCGACCATCGTCCATCCTCAAAAGCGGACCGTGCGGAGGCCACCGCCCTGTCGACATCGGCTGGTGAGGCTTTGGCGATCTGTCCCCAATCCTCTTCGAGATAGGGATCATGGGCGGCAAAGGTCGCGCCCTGCTCGGCCGACTGCAACTTGCCGCCGATCAGCAGGTCGAAACTCCCGGCCGGTGCGCTTCTCAAGCCAAGCCCGGACTTTGGTGTCGCACGCACGTTGTTATCCTGCTCCAATCTCGTCAGGCTATGGGAAATTCGACTGCTTTACAACTTGATATCCCGCGCTTCTGGCTAGACCCCAAGGTTCTGGACAAGATCGCCGATGGTCGCTTGGGCAATCAGGCGAACGGTGGGCGTCGGGTATTGGCAACGAACCTGCCGTTGCACAGGTTACAACAGAACGACAGCTTTGTCCCAAACTGCGCCGACCAACTTGAACGAAGCCGACTGCGCTGCGCCGTAGTCGGCGGTCGACCAGATGCGGTCGCACTGATAGGATGAACTGAGTGTCGTCTGCGAAAGGCGACCTATGGGGCGGCGCGAGGCGAGCCTTCCAAACCAAACACAGGCAGGTAAATCGATGGGCGAATGCAACCCCGAGGCGATCGCGCTGATCAAACTGCACACCGGGCATGTGCCGATGCACGAGATAACGCCAGACGGTTACCAGTGCATTCTCATCGGTGAACACATATTGATCGCAACAAGTGCCAAATTGTGGAGTGATCCATCGGTGATGCTCTTCAAGGATGAAATACACATCTCTTGGGGTGGAGCGAGCTTGTCATTGCCGTCCAACTCGGCCCTGACGGAAGATTGGCTTCCTGACCAATGGGAATGCAGATAATCGATCTCGACACGTTCTCAGATATCGCTCCGGTTTGCTGAACGCGGCTTGGCAACAGAGCGCTGGCAGCGCGCAAAACTTGTGGCAGTTTCAAGCCATTAAGTCGCAGCAGGCAGACGCCAATGGACAGGAAGAGCAGAGTGCGGGTCCGGCCGATCGCGAATGCCGGCGTTACGGACAAGAAATTCAAACGATTTGGCCGTCAGGCCCCGATTCCGCTACATGAGCTTACCGTACTCATGGACCTCGAGAAGGGTGTCCTGAGCAGCCTCGATCGGTATCTGGCCAAGCACAAAGGCATTCCGGACCGGCGCGTTGCCTTGGCACTGCGGAAACTCATTTCCGGCTCGGTCCACCGCGCCCAATATCGGTTGGTCGCCATACGGCACCCAGGTCTGCCATCAGATTGCGGCGGCGCGCCAAAACGACAGAGGCATTCCACAGCTGAGCGGCATCGCCTCATCGTCCAACGTTTAGAAGAACTTATCGCGCAGGGCGACAAGAAGGGTATCGCCAAAGAAACCATTATGTCGGAGTTCAACGTCACCAAACGTACAGTTGAACGCGCTCTTCGCGCAGTGGACAAGCGCAGACAGTCGCCAGCTTTCCACGCCGAAGTTGAACAGAACGTCGCAACGGGCATGACCCTTCGCGCGGCAATCCATGACGCAGGAGGTTCCCGCCGGGAAAACTGACGGGCGACAGATAATCTGGCCAAGTTTTGCGCCACCCATACACTGTGGCCTTTGCGCTTTGCGTCCCATAACTGTGTCCGTCGTCAGAACATTTGGCACAACTCGCGGCGTAAATTAGCGGAGTGCGGGCCTCGTCCTGGGGTTGATATTA
>NZ_JAIEPN010000098.1 GCF_019748365.1 Novosphingobium sp. | reverse complement strand
TCATCTTCGTTCCTTCGTCACTACGACGAAGCCCAGATCCTCCTTAAATCACAACCTCAAATCTGTGCCATTGGTGCCGACGGCGGACAGTAGGTGAGGTTAGCTCTGCTGGGTCTGTTGATGTATTCAAAGGTGAACGAACGAGGGTGGCAGAGTCATGACCGACGTCGAACGCAGCGAGCCCGGGAGCGGCAAGGGTGCTCCTGAGATCGTCCTCATCACGGGTGCGAGCGGTTTCATAGCCGCCGCGCTCATTGCCCGGCTCGGCGAACGCTACACGGTCGTCGGACTCGATCGTGCCGGTCCTCCGGACCCGCCGCCTCCTGCGGCCGCGGTCGCCATCGATCTCGGGTCCGACGAGGCGGTCCGCGCCGCGCTCGAGGAGGTGCGCGCACGATACGGCGCCCGCATCGCGTCGGTTATCCACCTCGCCGCTTATTACGACATAACCGGCAAGCCTAACCCGCTCTATGACAAGGTGACAGTCCAGGGCACCCGCCGGCTGATTGACGGGCTGCAATCGTTCGAGGTCGAGCAATTCGTCTTCGCCAGCACGATGCTGGTCCATAAGCCGACCGCCACTCCGGAGGAGCGCATCAGCGAGGAGTCGCCAATCGGTGCGTCCTGGGCGTATCCGCAGTCCAAGGTCGACACCGAGGCATTGCTGCATGAGCGCCACGGGAACATCCCCGTCGTCTTCCTCCGCGCCGCAGGAGTTTACGACGACGACGGGCGCTCGGCGTTTCTCGCGCAGCAGATATCGCAGATCTACGAGCACCGCCTGATCTCGCATTTCTATCCCGGCATGCTGTGCGCGGCACAGTCATCGGTGCACCGCGAGGACTTGGCCGACGCCGTGGTGCGCCTCGTCGATCGGCGGCACGACTTGCCGTCAGAACTGCCGCTGCTCGTCGGCGAACCCGACCCGCCCGGCTATGCCGAGATCCAGGACATCGTCGGGGAGGCGCTCCACGGCGAGGGCTGGAAGACGATCCGCATCCCGCAGCCGCTCGCGAAGGCCGGGATCATCCTGCAGAACGAAGCGCTCGGCAGCGACGACTTTATCCAGCCCTGGATGATCGACAGCAGCAACGACCACTATATCCTCGACATCTCGCGCGCACGGTCGCTGCTCGGGTGGGAACCGAAGCACAGCCTTCGCGACACGCTCCCGGCGATCGTCGCTGCGCTCAAGCGGCATCCGCGGGCCTGGTACCGGAACAACAAGCTCAACGAGAACCTGGTCGCGTGGGATGAAGAGCCAGAGGCCGAGCTTGCGGGGTCTGGCCACCACCAGCCCGCAGCGGCCGCCGGAACGGGCGGCATAGATCACGGCGGGATGGATCACAGCAAAATGGACCACGCGGCGATGGGGCACGGGTCCGGCGCCGCGGTCGCGGCCATGTCGGACCACGGCGGGCACGGCGATCACATGGCCTTGATGGACCGCGATGAGCGCCGTGCACGCTGGGCGCTTTACGCCAACATCGGTCTCGGTCTGTGGCTCGCCTCCAGCCCGCTCATCTATGATTCCATGACCACGCAGAGCGTCGGCGAAGCCGCGCGTTTCGTAACCGTCGATCGCGGGCTGCCTTCGATCGAATGGCGGGCCAGCGCACTGGCTATCAGCGATGTCGTCAGCGGGCTCGCCATCGCGCTGTTCGGCGCGCTGTCGCTCGCCCCGCGCACCAAGACATGGGCGCAGTGGGCTGTCGCGTTCATCGGCATCTGGCTGTTCTTCGCGCCGCTGATCTTCTGGAGCCCGAGCGCCGCGCAGTACAACAACAACCTGCTCATCGGCTCGGCCGTGATCGCGTTGTCGGTGCTGGTCCCCATGATGCCGGGCATGAGCATGGCGGGCATGATGGACCCCAAGAACATCCCGCCTGGCTGGACCTATTCGCCATCGACGGACGCGCAGCGGCTGCCGATCGTCGCCATGGCGCTGATTGGGCTTCTGACCTCGCGTATCCTGACGGCCTACCAGTTAGGCCACATCGATACTGTGTGGGAGCCGTTCTTTGCTGGATCGCTGGCCGACCCGCGTAATGGGACCGAGGAGATCATTACATCCGACATGTCGAAGGCTTGGCCGATCCCCGACGGCGGTCTTGGTACAGTCAGCTACGTGCTCGAAATTCTTATGGCGGTGATGGGCACCCGCGACCGCTGGCGGACCATGCCGTGGATGGTGACCTTCTTCGGCATTCTCGTCATTCCGCTCGGCGTCGTCAGCATCTATTTCATCATCAGCCAGCCGATCGTCATCGGCACGTGGAGCACGCTGGCGCTGATCGCCGCGCTCGCCATGCTGATCATGATCCCGTTCGCATTGGACGAGGTCATTGCCATGGGCCAGTTCCTCGCCTGGGCGAAGCGCCGCGGCAAGCCGCTGATCCGCACCTTCTTCCAGGGCGACGCGGTCGAGGCGGGGGCCGAGGACGCATCCGACGTGATGGCCTCGCCTTCTACCTTCTGGGCGGATGCGAAGCGCGGGCTGACGCTGCCGTGGACGCTGGCGGCCAGTATCGTGCTCGGCGCCTTCCTGATGCTGACGCGGGTGATCCTGGGGAACGAAGGCGAGATGGCGAACAGCGACCATGTCGTCGGCGCGCTGGTCATCACCGTGGCGATCATCGCCACCGCGGAGGTCGCTCGCGCGCTGCGCTTCATCAATGTCGCGTTCGGGGCATGGCTCGTCGCTGCCCCGTTCCTGCTGACAGGGGCCGGCCCCCTTGGGGCGATCGTGTCGGTGGTCGTGGGAATCGCGCTCATCGGGCTCAGCCTGCCGCGCGGCAAGCGCAGCCCCGAACATTATGCGAGCTGGGACAAATACGTAATTTGAGGCCTTACTCGCCTCCAGAGAGGAGGGGCACAGCATGGCGCAGTCCAGGTACCGAGTTCTATCCGGGCGGTCATTCAGGCGGCGGGGGTGATGACGGGGGCGGTGGACCGCGGCTACAGCTTTAAGCGAGCATCGACACTGTTCCGGTACGGTCCAGCATGCTAATGCGATTCCTTCGCAGGATCGTTGGTGGCCTGCGGCTAAGCTGCATCGCATCGAGACAAAGATAATATGAAGTGACGCGTCTCAAACTTGTCCTCCTGCGGCTTGCCATCACGCTCACCGCGCTGTTCATCCCGGCCGCGACAATGGCCGAACCCGGCGACGTGCAAACCGCATGGCGGCTGCTCGACTATATCGCCGTCGATTATGGCGGTGCGGTTGCCGAGGGCCGGGTCAAGAGCGCGGCCGAGTATGCCGAGATGAACGAGTTCTCCGCGTCCGTTACGACGCGGCTGCGCGATCTGCCGGCGAAGCCGGAACGGCCGGCGCTGGTTCAAGGAGCCGACAACCTGCAAGGGATGATCGCGCGCAAGGCATCGGCTGAACAGGTGGCGACCACCGCGCACGGGCTGGCGGCTGATCTGCTGCGCGCCTATCCAGTGCCGCTCGCGCCCGACAAGGCTCCGGACCTCGCCTCGGCCGATGCGCTGTTTCGACAATCCTGCGCGTCCTGCCACGGCATGACGGGCGACGGGCATGGCCCCGACGCCGCCAAGCTCGATCCGCCGCCGATCGCGTTCACTGATGCCGAGCGCGCCCGCCAGCGAAGCGTGTTCGCGCTCTATCAGGTGGTGACGCAAGGGATCGACGGGACAGGGATGCAGAGCTTCGCCGATGTGGCGAACGATCAGCGCTGGGCGCTCGCCTTCCGCGCCGGGAGCTTCGCCTTCACCGACGAACAGGCGCGCGAAGGCGAGCGGCTGTGGAAGTCAAACCCGGCGCTTCGCCAGCGCATACCGGACCTGAAAACCCTCGTCGCGCTCACCCCGGCCGCGCTCGCCACCTCGATTGGCGAAGCGAAGGCCGATGCGGTCATGGCCTATCTCCGCCGCCATCCCGATCAGGTGATGCAACACGCGCCTGGCTCGCTTGCGGTTGCGCGCGCCAAGCTCGCCCAAAGCCTAGCGGCAGCGCGGCGTGGCGATGCGCGCGGGGCGAGGGAGCTGGCCTTGTCGGCTTATCTCGACGGGTTCGAGCCGGTCGAACCAACGCTCACCGCGCGCGACGCGGCGCTGATGGGCCGGATCGAAGGCGCGATGGGCGAGTTTCGCGCCGCGATCGACCGCGGTGCCTCGCCCAACGAGCTCGCGGAAAAGGTGTCAGTGCTCGACGGGCTGTTCGACGATGCGGAAGCGGCGCTGGCGCCTGATGCCGCCACGGAAGCGTCCACGTTCCTGGGCGCATTCACGATCTTGCTGCGCGAGGGGCTCGAAGCCTTGCTCATCGTCGTCGCCATGATCGCGTTCCTTCGCAAGGCGGAGCGAGGAGAGGCGCTGCGATACGTGCATGGCGGTTGGATCAGCGCGCTCGTTGCCGGGGGGATCACCTGGGTGGTGGCCACCTATGCAATCGGGATCAGCGGCGCGAGCCGGGAGCTGACCGAAGGGTTTGGGTCGCTGTTCGCTGCGGTCGTGCTGCTCTCGGTTGGAATATGGATGCACGGCAAGGCGCAAGCCGATCAGTGGCAACGCTATATCCGGGAAAAAATGTCACGGGCGCTCACCGGAGGATCGGGCTGGTTCCTGTTCGGGCTGGCGTTCGTGGTGGTCTATCGGGAGGTCTTTGAGACAATCCTGTTCTACGCGGCGCTCTGGTCGCAAGGAAACGGTCCCGTGCTGCTGGCCGGGGCGGGCTCGGCCGTTCTCCTGCTTGCGGTGATCGCCTGGGCCATGCTTCGCTACAGCCGCACGCTGCCGATCACGCAGTTCTTCCGCTACAGCTCCTGGCTGATGGCGATCCTGACGGTCGTGCTCGCGGGCAAGGGGGTTTCCGCTCTCCAAGAGGCGGGCATCATTGCCATAGCGCCGCTTCGCGATGTGCCCAGGCTCTCAATACTTGGCCTGTTCCCTACATGGCAATCCGTGCTGGCGCAGCTCCTGATGGCGGTGGCTATCGCGATCGGGTTCGCCTGGAACCGTCGCGGCGATCGGGGCAGGGCATCGGCTCACTAGCACCGATGCGAGTCCATGACGGAGACCATCACCTCTTGCGGCTGAGCCGGGAGGCGTCCGTAGCTATTCCGCCGCCTTTTTCTGGATCGTGCAGCGCACCGCCTGCTTCGCCTTCACAGCGGCTTTGCGGCATCCCTTGATCGTCTCGCGATTGTCGCGCAAGACCCTGTCGGCCGTGACTATCACCTCCCAGCTCGGCTGCGATGCGCTGACCATCAGATGCTGGCCGGCATCCCAAAGGGTGGGTTCATCCAGCACGCGCGCCGCCATGCGCTCGGGCCATTTGCCAGCTCGCCGGTGCAAGGTGCGCGATCGGCCCCGCCAGCGGACCTAGAGTAGCAGCACCAAAAGCTTCCCGCCGCCGCTGGCTCGGCACCTCGATCGCGACATTTGGAATAGGCCTCGCCTAACTGGCCACAGTGCACCGCACCGCGCCCGACCGATCGTGCGCGGTGTATTGGGGGTTTGCTCGGTTTGATGACGCTGGCGATATCGGTACAAGGGTTCCTGGGGCGCGCCTTCATGCATGGCGGCCTCAACCATCTGGCATTTTGAAGGGGGAAACATGATTTTGGCGTTTAGGGTGGCAATGGCCACAGCACTGGCGATGCCGATCGCGGTCGCCGCCCAGCCTGCATCGCGCTTCGCGGATACGAAGGCCGTGGAGGCAGTACTGTCGCAGTACAAGGCGGCGATTGAAAAGCTCGATGCGAAAGGAACAGAGCGACTCTTCGCGGCCGACTCCCAGATATTCGAAACGGGTGGCTCGGAGGGAACCTACGCGACATACCTCGCCCATCATCTTGGGCCAGAGCTGGCAGCCTTCAAGTCGTTTACATTTTCCGACTACAAGGTGAAGGTTCGCTTTGAGGGTCCGGTCGCACTTGCCACCGAGACCTACCGCTATCGGATCGAGCCGAAGAACGGGGCTGTTGCCGAACGTATTGGCGTCGCAACCAGCGTCTTAACGCGCTCGGGGAGCAGCTGGAAGATCATCAGCATGCACAGTAGCGCTCGCAAGCCGAAAGGCTCCTGATCGGTCAAGATCACATTGCGCCCGGATCCAGCTTCAGGGGTCGGCAATATGGCCGCTACTGCTTCTTCGCTGGATTCGGCGTAGCCGACTGCGGTGTCGCATTTGTAGAATTCGTCGGGTGATCGTGCTCCGGTATGCCAGCATAATGGTTCATCTGATCCTCGGAGATGTCCGACGTTTCCTCGCTGCTGCCACAAGCCGTTACGGCCAGAGGTAACAGAAACATGGCTGTGATAATCGCCCTCGATCTTCTCATAACAGAATACCCTTCGATGCCGATCTGAACCCATCATAGCTGATACGGTGGGATGCTCGTATCTGACTTCCTTACAATGATATGATCGACAAGGTTTTCGCTAGACTGGCATGCTCATGATGTCCTTATACGCGGAAAGCAACTTATTGCGAACTTGCAACGTCGCCTCGAACGCGATCGACGACTCCTGCCGCGCGAGCATTACCTTTGCAATATCGACCTCTTCGCCGCGTTCATAGGCAACCGTCAACTTTCCGGCGCGAGCGTTGATTTCATTGATCTTTTGAAGCTGTGTTTGCAGTGTAGAGGTAAAGCCACCTGGTTCCGCGCGCCCGGCAGCCGAGATCCCTTGGGTCGAACCTGGACCTACGACCGAGTCTGCACCGTCCGCCTTTCCAAGCACGGTATCCATCGCTGCTTCGAATTTTGCTCCCGCACCCCCGGGGCTACCAACAGAACCCGCGCTGCTTGCTACATTTCGAAGCGCCGCATTCCTGTCGAGGATGGCGCTTCGCACGGCCATGACGTCGTTGAAGATGCTGCTCATGTTCACCCCGGTGCGACCTCTAGCATAGCTGTATAATCGCATCGCATGCGTTAGAGGATGGTTAACGACGCTTAGGAATGATTGCTTCATCGTAAAGCCGTGCGCCGATCCTTATAGGATTCGTCCAAGCCTGCCAGACGATGCGCGACCAGAGGTCTAATCATTGGCAGTTGACGAGATGGGACTCACTACATACGGGGCATTTTAATTGTGCAGCGCGCCTTCTCTCGCTAAATCAAAGGACAATCGCGCACGACACCCTTGCCGCTCGCGCTGGCAGCTTGGGTATGGGGGCTCACCTTTGCCACGCTGATGCCCCTACGCTGGCGCCTGACGGCGCTTTTTCCCTCGTCGGCCCGGCTGCCGGGAGTGCACCTATGAGCGGCATCGAAGTGCCTGCGCTGCGGGGTCGGCCCTGTACCGTGACATTACCGCCCCGCGCAACCCCGATCATGCTCGGAATCCACCCTTATTCTGTCGCCGGCTTGACCTCGATCGTGCAGCGCACCGGCTTCTTTGCCTTCGTCGCCGACTTGCGGCACGTCTCGATCGTCTCGCGATTGTCGCGCAACAGCTTGTCGGTCGCGACGATCGCCTCCCAGCGCTCCGGCGCAGCGGCCCGCATCAACCGCTGCCCCCCCTCCCATTGCGTCGGCGCGTCCAAAACGCGCGTCGCCACGCCTTCAGGCCATAGCCAGCTATCGGGCGTCAGACGCGCGATCGGCCCCGCCAACGCGGCATAGAACAACAGCCCCAGCACCAGGCCGCCACCGCCGAACAGATATAGCCAGCGATTCTGCTCGTCGCCGCGCCGCGCGGAAGCAAGCCGGCTCCCGATCTCACGCGCGGCCTGGTCCAGCGCCGTGCGCGCCTCGGTGATAAGACGCTGGTCCTCGCGGCGCGCGCCGATCGCCGCCGTCGCGATCTCGCCCGCCATATGCGCCGGGTCCATCGACAGGGCAGGGCTTTTCCGCATCGCGGCGATCTGCTGGGCCAGAACCCCCAGCACCTTTTCGGTACGCTCAAGCGTCGGCTGATAATCGGGAATGTCGATGGACTCGCGCGCGGCGGTCAGCCCTTCGACCGCATGACGCAGCAACGACACCTCGCCGCGCAACCGCTCGAACGCGGCCACTGGATCGTCGCCGGCATGGGGTTCGCGATACTCGTCCTCGTCCATGTTTGTTTCTCTCCCTACCGGCTAAGTCCACGGTCGCGGCCGATTCCCAGCTCATGCGTCAACTGGCGGCCCAGCTCGCCGCCGCCCATCTGCGGGCTGCGCTCCATGCCGATCTCAAGCCCCAGCTCGCGGGTGCGATTACGCAGGATCGATTCCACCTGTGGATCGCGCTCAAGGCTTTTCGCCATGCCCGCCATTTCCTTGCCCGCCTTCTCGCGGCCCGTCATGTCGCCGGCGCGATAGAGGCGGTCTCGGTCCTGGGAGAGCTGTTGCCAGCGTTCCACAAACCGATCGGCGCGCAAGTTCGGATCGGTGCGCACGCGAGCTTCCTGCGCCATCGCTTCGATCATCGGGCCGCTGCGTCCCGCCGCCGCGTCGCGCAGCAAGGCCGGATCGCGCTGCATCGCCGATGCGAGGTCGCGCGAAGCTCCTGGCCTGATCTGGTCAAGCGCCTCGGTCGCGCGCTCGAGCGCGACTTTCTGATGTTCCAACACCGGCCCGCCCGATGCGCGGGCCTGCAACATCGCCTCGGCCGAACGCGAGGTCCGCTCGACCGCGCGCGCGAATGTCCGATCCTGGCCGCGATCCGGCAACGCCGGCGTGCGCTCCGCGCCCTTCGCCGGCTCGGCCGACAGCTTCAACCCGTCGAACATGCCGCGCTTGGGCCTCTCGCCCTGGCCGCGATTGGTCGCCGGCGCTGGCCGCTCGGGTGCGGGCCGGAAATTGTCGAACATACCCCGCCGCGGCCGCCCCTCGCCCGCGGCCTTCGCCTCGCCAGCGCCGCGGTCGTCGCCCATCTGGCGTGAAGTTCCCGCGCTCGGCGCGAGGATCTCCACGCCCTTCCGCTCGGGCGCATCCGCAACGCGGATCTCACCCGACAGCCCGCGCCGATCGGCGAACGATTGCGCCTCGGCGTCGCGGTCGCGGAACATCGGATAGTCGGACGCCATATCCTTCGCCCGCTCGCGGCCCAGCGTGCGGACAAGCTTGCCGGTGTCGGCGAAGTCGTCGCGGCCATAATGGAGCTGCACGCCCTCGCGATGCCGCGACAGCGCCACATAGGCCGAATGGCGGTCCATCCCCGGCGTCGCCAGCACATGCGCCTGATCGACAGTCACCCCCTGCGATTTGTGGATGGTGGCAGCATAGCCATGATCGACATGGGCATAGTCCTTGAGGTCGAACGCCACCGATCGGCCATCGTCGAGCCGCACCGCCATGCTGTCGGGCGACACCCGCTCGACCTTGCCCAGCAAACCGTTCTTCACGCCAAGCCCGCGCTCGTTCTTGAGGAACATGATGCGGTCGCCGCTGGCGAACTCCCGCGCGCCGCGCTCGGCCGACACGCGCACGTCGTCGCCCAATTCGCCCGACGCGCGCAGCCGATCGCGCGCGGCCAGGTTCAGGTCACGCACCTCCGCATTGGTATGGGTGAGGATGATCCGGGTCTTGTCCGGATCGGCGCTGCGCTGCGCGTCCCATCGGTCGACCAGCTCGGCCCGGGCCTGCTCGCGCGTGTCCGCCGCCTGCACCATGCCATGCGCCTCATAGGCATGGACGGCCTTGCCGGTCCTGCCCGTCGCCAGCGCCCGCGTGGCGTCTTTCTGCCAGTCCTCATGCTGCCGGCGAACCTCGCTGATCTCGGCCGCCCCATGCCGCTCGGCCAGCGCGCGAAACGCCGCGCCCGCCTCGATCGCCTGCAACTGCTCAGGATCGCCGACCAGCACCACCTTCGCGCCCGCCCGCTCGGCCGCCGACAGCACCCGCTCCATCTGGCGCGTGCCGATCATGCCGGCCTCGTCGATCACCAGCACGTCGCGCGGACCTAGCAGCTCCCGGCCCTGGTCCCACTGATATTCGAGACTGGCGATCGTGCGCGAGGCGATGCCCGATCCGCCTTCCAGGCTCTCCGCCGCGATCCCCGACAGCGCCGCGCCGCGCACCTGGTAGCCAGCGCGCTCCCATTCGTCGCGCGCGACCCCCAGCATGGCGGATTTGCCGGTGCCGGCGTAGCCGACCACGATGGCAATATCCTTCTCGCCGGTTATATGCGCCAGCGCAGCTTGCTGCTCTCCCCCGAGCACCAGGCCCTCACTCCCGGCGGCGTCCAGCCCCCTTTGCAGCGACGCTGCCGGGAGACCATGCCTCGCCTTGTCGGCAAGACGATCGGCGGCGTGTTCCAACCGCTGCTCGGTGTCGATCATATCGCGGGAGGTAAAGCGGTCCTCGCCGCGCCCGTCCTTGCCCAGCCCCACCAGCTCGGGCGAGGTCCGCACCGCGCTCATCACCTGGTCGAACTGATCCTTGCCGTCGCTGTGCCGGAACGCGAACTGCGCCAGGTCGCGCCGCGTGAACGTCGCCTGCTGCCGGGTGATCGCGTCCAGCGCGATCTCGGGCCGCGCAATGATCTTCTCGCCATTCTCGCGCGCGATCCGGGCATGGTCCTCGGCCCGCTCGGCCTCAAGCCCTTGTTCGGGCATCCGCGACGCAGCCGGTCCGATCTTGTGTTGCGGCTCAAGGTCAATGCCCTGCGCCTCCAACGTGCGATGATCTATGCGGGCATCAATATCCAGCTGGGCCAACCGCTCGTTGACATGATCGGCCCACGCCTCGCGCCACTCCTTCAGGAGCGCATTGCTGTTCCACTCGCGCACCTTCTGCCCGAAGCCCTCGGGGCCAACCTCGCGCATCGACAGCATGACATGCGCGTGCGGCTTGGGCTCGCCGTCCTTGCCCCTGTCCCAATGCACATTGAGGTCCGCGACCATGCCCCGATCGACAAACTGCTTTTCGACGAAATCGCGGGCGAGGCTCACGCCCTGAGCCGTGTTCATCTCGCGCGGGATCGCGAACTCGACTTCGCGCGCCAACTGCGCGTCCTTGCGCTTCTCGCCGGCCTCGACTTCATTCCACAGGCAAGCGCGGTCGTTTAAACGCTCCGGTGCGCCTTCGGGCAGTATGATTTCCGAATGGACGACGCCTGCCTTATTCGAGAAATCATGGTCGCGCCCGAGTCGATCATCGTGCAGCCGTTCCGCTGCACGATAGGCCGCGCTTGCAACCGCGCTCGATCCGTTGGCGCGACTCACAACCTTGGCCGAGAAATGGTAGATCGCCATGACACCCTGCTTATTGCACTTCTGAGCGCACGTCGGCAACGACGTATAAGCGCGCACTCACACTCTCTGCCGTTCGCATGATTGACTTCGCCGTATTTTCTGCCGGACGCGCTACCCTATCACGCCGATCATGCTACGCTGCGGTTCCTGTTGATGGGCGCGAGGGAGAGGATGATGCGCAAGGTGCGGGACTATGACGCGGAGCTGAAAGCGCTCGGCGACAAGGCCAGGACATTGAAGGCCAGGAAGGTCCAGCAGCTCGGCGAACTCGTCACCACCACCGGGGCCGATGCGCTCGATCTCGATGTGCTGGCGGGCGCGCTGCTCGCTGCCGTCGCATCCGCCAGCACGGAAGAAAAGGAGGCGTGGCGCTCGAAAGGCGCGGCCTTCTTTCAAGGACGCGGGCGCAAGGGTTCGCGACGCGCTGCTGGCAACGCGGAAAGCGGAAACGAAACTGGCACAGGCGAGGCGCAGGGTTGAAGCCGCCGCGCGCCGCGCCGATACGAGAGGATGGGTTGTGCAACGCAGGGAACGCACCCGCCACCTGATCGAGCTGGGCGGCCTCGTCCACAAAGCCGGCCTCGTCGATCTGACCGACGATGATCGCGCGACCCTCTACGGCGCGATGCTCGATCTCGCCGCGCGCGCCCAGGGCGAGGATGCCGACAACATGCTGACGCTGTGGAAGCGGCGCGGCAAACGCGCGTTCGACGCGGAAGCGGAAGGGAGTGACGCACCATGACCAGGCTCGATGTCGAAGCGATCCGGGCAGAGGTCCGCGCGCTCGATTATGTCCGCGGCACCCCCGCCGAAATCGCTCTGTGGCGCGAAGGCGATGCCGAAGCCCGCGCCAATCTCGCGATCGAAGGCATGGACCTCGACGCCGACGAACACGCCCTGTTCGACATGCTGCGCGCAGAAGCTGTCCCCCCTCCCCTAGCCACCGCGATCGTTCTCAAGCTGCTCGATCATCCCGACGCCGACCCGGCGCTAGCGATCTCGCCGGCGACGATCCGGGCGGACGGGTAAGCGGCGATGGAATGGTTCCGCCAGCTCGGCCGTGCGCTTCGCAACCTCGCCCGTATCGCGCGCGAACAGCCGATATGGGCGATCACGGCCCTCGTCACCAGTCCGGTCGCGCTGATCCGCCACCTGTTCGGCGTGGTGGTCCTGTTCCTCATCACCGGCCTGGTGCTGGGCCTCGGCGTGCCGCTGATCCTCGGCAAGCTGCTCGGCCTGCCCCGCGATTCCAACATCTACCAAATCGTAATGATGCTGACGAGCCTGGTCATCATCCTCGTCACGCTGCGCGCCCTCTTCCAACCGCTGATCCTGCGCTATGGCGGTCCTGCCGGCGATGACACCCACGGTTCGGCCCGCTTCGCCACCGAGCGCGAGACGCGCCCGCTCGCCCAAAATGGCGAAGACCTGCTGATCGGCCGTGATCGCAAATCGGGCAAGCTGCTGCGCTACGCCGGTCCCGCCCATCTGCTGACGATCGCGCCGACGCGCACCGGCAAGGGCGTGGGGACCATCATTCCCAATCTGCTCGACTATCCCGGTTCGGTCATCTGCATCGACCCCAAGGGCGAGAATGCCCGCATCACCGCCCGCTATCGCGCGAAGTTCGGCCCGGTCCATGTCCTCGATCCCTTCGGGGTGACGGGCATCCCCTCAGCCGCGTTCAACCCGCTCGATCGCCTCGACCCTGCCGGCCTCGATCTCGCCGACGACGCCATGACGCTGGCCGACGCGCTGGTCTATGACGCTCCCGGCGAAGCTGGCGAGGCGCATTGGAACGAGGAAGCCAAGGCGCTGATCGCCGGTATCCTCTTGTGGGTGGCCTGTGACCCGCAAGCGCAAGGCCAGGACTACACGCTGGAAGCCCTGCGCGACTGCCTCACCTTCGCGCCTGATAATTCCCAAAGGATGCTGCGGGAAATGTCGCGCAGCACGCAGGCGCGGGGCCTGATCGCGCGTGCCGCCAACCGCCACCTGGGCAAGTCCGACCGCGAAGCGGCCGGCGTGCTGTCGGCCGCGCAGCGCCATACCCATTTTCTCGATTCCCCGCGCATGTCGGCCGTGCTGGGCCGCTCGGATTTCACCTTCGCCGATGTGAAGACGCAGCCCACAACCGTCTATCTGGTGCTGCCGCCCGATCGGCTCGCCACCTATGCCCGGTGGCTGCGCCTGATGCTGGCGCAAGGGTTGACCGATCTGGCGCGCGCGCCGGCCTCCCCCGCCCGCCCCGTCCTGTTCCTGCTCGATGAGTTCGCCGCCCTCGGCCGCCTCGAACCCGTCGAGCGCGCTATGGGCCTCATGGCCGGCTACGGCATCCAGCTCTGGCCGATCCTGCAAGACGTTCACCAGCTCCGCGCGCTCTACGAGCGCCGTGCCGGCACCTTCTTGTCCAACGCTGGCGTCTTGCAGATATTCGGGGTCAACGATCACGACAGTGCCAAGCTCGTCTCCGATCTGCTCGGCCAGGAGACGGTCGTGTTCGAGACCATGAGCCGCGCGATCGACAGCGACGAAACCGGCATATCGTTCGGCGCGCAGCATGTCGCTCGCCCGCTGCTCACCCCCGATGAAGTCCGCACGCTGCGCGAGGATTACCAGCTCCTGTTCCTCGCGGGGCAACGGCCGATCGTCGCCGCCAAGCTCAAATACTATGCCGATCGCGAGTTCGCGGGCCGCTTCGACAAGGCGTGAGGCCGTTTAAACGGTGCGTGGATCTCGCGCCGGAAAAATCGGGCGGCCCTGGGAAGCCCGTAGAGCGCCATAGGCGGTTCCGACGCCGAAAACCCTGACCTACGCCCGGAATGAGGCCGGGCGGGCCGGAAATCGCCCCCTGTGGGGACGTTTCCGCCTCCTCTACCCTCTCGATCAGAACGCCCACATATCCGCTTGGCTTTTCTGGAAAGCCATTTTCGGCGGCTGGGTTCAATGATGCGCTGGCGATAGGGGTGTGACGGTTACACCACACCCCAAATTAACAAAAGCGTGCCGGCGAAGCCGGCTCATTTTGGGGATGCCGGGTGGGAGGATCGCATAGCGATCCGGGGCGGCCGAAGGCCGCGAGCCGGCGGGGCGGAGCCCCAAGAGGCGGTGCTTTTCTTCCTTTCAACGTCGCATCAAGCGGGGCAGCCTAAAGTTATCCACAGCCTCGCCCTAGTGTTAATATATGGGTTTAGAGTCGTGTTACGGGATTTGGGCGGTTTTATAGTGCGTTGAAAATAATGTATTAATTGGCGTTTTTGTGACGCGCGGTGAATCCGCTCTGACGAAAAAGCGAATCCAGAGTGACGATAGGGTGAATCCACTCTGACGATAGGCCCGCCCCCTCCAAGCGTAATCGGAATGACGATAGCGCGGGGGTGAATCTGAAATGACGATAATCCGCTTGCGTATGTGAAATGACGATAGTAGCTGTGGCGTTAGTGAAATGACGATAGACTCCGCCCCTTCCCTGTTTGACGCGCCGATCGCCGCGCCGTCCATGGCCGTGGACGGCGACGATCGCACGCCGCTGCTGCCGGTGCGGCACCCTAACCAAGACCTGTTCATCTGCGATGTTCTCGACGCCATCCCCAAGGACGACATGGCCTCGATGGAGCATCCGGTTTTCTCGCTCTCGACCAAGCCCGACAACCGGATGCGGCGCTATGAGCATAACGGCAACGTTATCGAGATTATCCCCTCGGGCAAGGGGCTGGCGACGATCCACGACAAGGACATATTGATCTACTGTATTTCGCAGCTCGTCGCGAAGATGAATCAGGGCCAGCAACCTAGCCGCACGGTGCGCCTGCAAGCCTATGACATGCTCGTCGCCACCAACCGGCAAACCAGCGGCGAAGGCTATCGGCTGATGGCCGACGCCCTCACCCGCCTGCGCGGGACCACGGTGCGGACCAATATCCAGACGGGCGGTGTCGAGGAAACGCGGATTTTCGGGCTGATCGAAGAAGCCAGAATCACACGCAAGACGTTCGACGGCCGTATGCTCGATCTGGAAATCACCCTGTCGGATTGGGTTTATCGCTCGGTCATCAGCAAGAATGTTCTGACGCTTCACCGCGACTATTTCCGGCTCCGCAAGCCGTTCGAGCGGCGCATGTATGAGCTGGCCCGCAAGCATTGCGGCGTGAAGGACGAATGGAAGATCGGCCTGGAGCTGCTGCAAAAGAAATGCGGCTCGAACAGCCCGCTCCGGGTGTTCCGGGCCTTGGTCAAGAAGGTCTGCGAGCATGACGCGGACCACGGCCATTTCCCCGACTATGCGGTGACGATGAATGATGACGTGATCCTGTTCCGCAACCGCTCGGGCCTCAAGTCCAAGCCCGATCCGCTCGCCAACGCCGGCGACGATGCGCCCTATATCGACCCGGAAACCATGCACGACGCCAAGACGGCCGCGCCAGGCTATGACGTGTATGCGCTTTATGACGAATGGGTGTCGTGGTGGCACGACATGGGCAAGCCCGAGCTGAAAAGCCCCCGCGCCGCTTTCCTAGGCTTCTGCAAGAAACGGCACGAACGCAAGCCACTGCGCTGATCCCTTATGTGGACAAGCGTTCATGTCCACATGCAAACATATCGACTGATCCGCCTTTGTCACTTTCTGGTCGATAGCTACGGACTCGACTACAGGTGAAGTCCAAGAAAGGATGCGCCGGGAACCGGGTTGAAGGAAATCGGCTCCGCCGCGACGAAACCAAGAGTCTCATACAGCTTGCGCGCGGGGACGAACTTCGCTTGCACATCGAGCCTCATTTCGCTGTAGCCCACAGTGCGAGCTTCCTCGATCAGACGTTCAGCGAGCGCGCGACCAAGATGCCGTCCCTGAGCCTGGGGACGAACATATAGTCGTTTCATCTCGCATATCTCGTGTGTGACTTGGCGCATCGCTACGCAGCCTTCGATTTCCCCCTCCCGGTCCGCAAGCAGCACGCATCCTTTGGGCGCCGCATACTTCCCAGGCAAGTTTGCAAACTCAGCGTCATTATTCTGATAGTCGAGATTGACCGGCGAATTAGCGATGAACTCACGCCAGATGCCCAGCACCGAAGCTGTGTCACGAGGAAAGATCGCGTGCCTAATAACTACCATAGCGTGATTGCTTCGCCGAAAATCGTGGCGGCAATAGGACAGTGTGGGGGCGTTTGCGGGAGGGGGCGGAATCCTACGCTAAGGATTTGGGCCAGCGATATTCCCCGGTTAGATTGATGTGT
>NZ_JAIEPN010000173.1 GCF_019748365.1 Novosphingobium sp. | reverse complement strand
TGCCGATCCAGCAAGGACAGATCGCTTTGTTCCCGGTGCGCGACAAACCCCGGCTTGCCTCCACCGGCTGGTCAAAGTCCGCGATGCGCCACGGGGTGAGCACCGTGCTTTCAGGCGAGCGCCAGACGTTGGGGATCATCTTCCACGATGCGAGCTGAGACGGCATCCGCCTCGCCTCAGCCGCCCCTTCACATCGTCACCCCGGGCTTGACCCGGGGCTGGGCAGCCTGCCGGACAGCACTAACCGCTGTCCTACAACCCACTGGTTCGCGTATCATCGAAGCCTGCTCTTTGAACCTCGTGAACCAGACCCAAACCCGCTCATGCCGAGCTTGTCGACGCATCAGGCACGGCTCGCGCGAGTGCGTCAAATGACTGAAAAAAGGCCCTCGGAGTTTCCTCTCAGGACTGTGTCAACTGTGTCAACCTACCGCTGTTCTGTCCCGCTTCAGTACAGCAGGAACGGTGCCCGCGTCTCCGCCCACGCCGCTTCGTCCGGCTCCGCCAGCGCTTCCAGATCAGCTGGCGTGCTGCCCGCATCATCGACCCATTGCCGCAGCCCCGGCCCGCCGTTGATCACATCGATCGCCAGCTTGTCGGTGACGTACTCGTAAGGAAAATCGCGCCACAGCGGATAGTCCGGATAGAGCCGCCGCACCGCCTTGAACGCCAGCGCCTGCAGCCGCCAAGGGCGAAACGCGTGGTGATCGTAGAACGCGCCCTCGGCATGGATCATCAGCGCGTTGCACAGCTTGCCCACGTGCTTGTGAAACGTCGGCTCGAACCAGCACTCGCGCAGCGCGCAGCCTGCCAGCCATTCCGGCGCGAAGCTCTTCATTTCCGCCAGCACCGCCTTGGCATCGACATCGGGCGCACCGAAAAGCACTTCCAGCGGCCGCGTCGTCCCGCGCCCTTCCGAAAGCGTCGCGCCCTCGATCATCACGGTGCCGGCATAGGCGCGCGCCATGTTGAGGCTCGCGGCGTTGGGAGAAGGGTTGATCCAGATGCGGCTCTGCGGCCATCCGAAACCGGGGCCTTCGGGCTCCCAGCCTTCCATCGTCACCACACGGTAGTCCACGTCGAGCCTGAAGTGATCGACAAACCAGCGGCCCATCTCGCCCAGCGTCATCCCGTGCCGCATCGGCATCGGCCCTGCGCCGACAAAGCTTTCCCAGCCCGGCAGCAGCGTCGTGCCCTCAACCGGGCGGCCCGCAGGATTGGGCCGGTCGAGCACCCAGACGGCCTTGCCGGTCCCGCTCGCGGCTTCCAGCAGATAAAGCAGCGTCGTCACGAAGGTGTATATCCGGCAGCCGAGGTCCTGCAGGTCGAACAGGAAGACATCGGCGCTGTCCATCATCCGCGCCGTGGGCCGCCGCACCTCGCCGTAGAGGCTGAACACCGGGATCCCGAGCGCCGGGTCGATGAAGTCCTCGGTCTCGACCATATTGTCCTGCTTGTCGCCGCGCAGGCCATGTTGCGGCCCGAATGCAGCGGTCAGCGTGATCCCCGGGCAGGCCGCCAAGGCATCGAGCGAATGGACGAGCCCCTCCGTCACCGAGGCGGGATGGGCGACGAGGGCCACGCGCTTGCCCTCAAGCGGCGCGCGCAGCGCCGGGTCGGCGAGCAGGCGATCGATACCGAATTTCATGGCGCTTCCGGTGCCGCAAGCCGCCCGGCCATGCAAGCCGGATCGTGGAAGTCGGGCTTCTCGGGCGGGTGCGCCGAGGCCCAGTACGACTTCACGCCGCCCTCCTCCTCGATCACCGCGGTCAGGCCGTAAGCCCACGGCAGCGGCGGCAGCGCGGAGGCCGGGATGGCGGCATCGAAGATCAGGACGGACTGCCCGCGCCGCGGGGTGCACACCGGCGCGCGCTCCACTGCCCGTTCGGCCATCCCTGCGCGGTAGCTCGTGAAATCATAGGCCGCCCAGCGTTCCGAAGGAGAGAGGTTGAACTCGGCATATCCCTCTCCATCCGGCGCCTTTACGAAGAACTCGAAGCAGGTCGTCTGCCACAGCCCGTCGGTCCGCACCCGTCCGGCAAACGACGGCAGGACCAGCGCGCCCGCCCCGTCCAACTTCCAGCGCAGCGTGAGCCAGTTGGCATCGTGCGAGAGTATGCGCGCGGCAACCCTGGTCACGACTTTGGCCGGATGCGCCGGATGTGCCGTCAGGTCGAACGTTTCCAAGCCTTGCTCTTTCGTGCTAGGCGCCCCCGCGTCATGACGCAGTACACCTCTTCGCTCCTCCGCCTGCTCAGCGAGCGCGGCTATATTCATCAGCTCACCGATGCCGAAGGCCTCGATGCGCTTGCCGCCAGGCAGATCGTGCCGGGCTATATCGGCTTCGATGCGACCGCGCCATCGCTCCACATCGGCAGCCTCGTCCAGATCATGATGCTGCGCCGCCTCCAGCAGACGGGGCACAAACCGGTCGTCCTGATGGGCGGCGGGACGACGCGGATCGGCGATCCCACCGGGCGCGACGAGAGCCGCAAGATGCTCTCGGACCAGACCATCGAGGACAACATCGCCTCGATCCGCCAGGTCTTCGCCCGCCTGCTGACCTTCGGCGACGGGCCGACCGATGCGGTCATGGTCAACAACCACGATTGGCTGGGCAAGCTTGGCTATATCGAACTGCTGCAGGAAGTCGGCACGCACTTCACGGTCAACCGCATGCTCACCTTCGATTCGGTGAAGCTGCGGCTCGACCGCGAACAGCCGATGACCTTCCTCGAATTCAACTACATGATCCTGCAGGGCTACGATTTCCGCCACCTCGCGCTGCATGATGGCGTGCGGTTGCAGATGGGCGGGTCGGATCAGTGGGGCAATATCGTCAACGGTATCGAACTCGCCCGCCGCAAGGACGGCAACGATGTCTTCGGCCTCACCACCCCGCTGCTGACGACGGCAGACGGCGCGAAGATGGGCAAGACGGCGGCGGGCGCGGTCTGGCTCAACGAGGATGCGCTCCCCGCCTGGGACTTCTGGCAATACTGGCGCAACGTCGACGACCGCGACGTCGGCCGCTTCCTGCGCCTGTTCACTGATCTGCCGCTCGACGAGATCGCCCGCCTCGAGTCGCTGGATGGCAGCGAGATCAACGCGGCAAAGGTCGTTCTGGCCAACGAGGTCACGAAGCTCGTGCGCGGCGCGGATGCCGCAGCGGCGGCGGAGGCGACAGCCGCGGCGACCTTTGCCGGCGGCGGAGTCGGGCAGGACCTGCCTTCGCTTGACGTGGCAGACGGCAGCATCGCGCTGGTCGATGCGCTCATCGGCCTCGGATTTGCGGCGAGCCGCGGCGAAGCCAAGCGCCTCATCGCCGGCGGCGGCGCGCGGGTGGAGGGTCAGGCGGTGACCGATGAAGCCCACGTCATCGCCCTCGGCGGCGCTGAAATCCGCGTTTCCTCGGGCAAGAAGAAGCACGGCGTCCTGCGCCCCGCCTGACCGGCAAGGACCTGCCGTTAACCGGCAAGTCCTTACCGCAAAGCGGCAAAACGGTGCCGTGCCTTTACGAAATATCAGCCAATTGGCCCCAAATACTCCTCTGCTTGACCATTACGAGGAGCGACCATGGCCAGCGGCGCACAGCTTTCCGTCACCGATCAGCGGCTCTCCACCCGCCATCCGGTAGACTTGCCCCTGATCGGCGAGCATCGCCGTCTGGGAGATGTGATGCTGCATGTCATCAACATCTCCACCACCGGGTTCATGGTGAAGGGTGACGTCGCCCTCCAGCGCGGCGAGCGGATCACCATCCGCCTGCACCACATCGGGCGGATCGAGGCCTTCCTCGTCTGGAGCGATGGCACGCGCGCCGGCTTCCAGTTCGAGCGAATCATCAGGGGCGACGATTTCCTCATGATGATCAAGTCCTTGCAGCCCAATCCAAGGCTCCACCGCACCCGCTGATGCAGCGCAGCAACGGCGGCGCCGCGATCCGTAGCGCGCTGCCGATTTGCTCTTGTGATATTATATCATCACGCTAATGCGCACCGGTCTATCCAAATCGGGTGCAACTGATGTCAATTTCTCACGCTCTTGCCGGCCCCGCTTTCGGCGCCCTCGCCCTTGCCTCCATTTCGCCCGCGCTTGCCGCAACCGATGAAGCCGCCGGAAGCCTGCCAGCGCCGGCCGCAGCCGGAGCACCGGCCCACGGACACGGCGGCGAAGTAAACACCGGGCAAGCTGACGATGCCGGACACACCCCGATTGTCGTCACCGGCCGTCTGATTTCGGGCGATCGCGATTCGATTGTCGCGCCGGTGGTCATCAACGGCGACGAGCTCGCCCGCCATGCCGCCGCGCAGATCGGCACGCTGCTGGCCCATCTGCCGGGCGTATCGACCACCGGCTTTGCTCCCGGCGCCTCGCGTCCCGTACTGCGCGGCTTCGATGGCCCACGCGTGCAGATCCTGACCGACGGCATCGGCTCGCTCGATGCCTCGTCGGTTTCCGTTGACCACGGCGTGGCCATCGACACGCTCAATGTCGAGCAGATCGATGTGCTGCACGGCCCCGCCGTGCTTCTCTATGCGGCCGATCCCGCCGGGGGTGCGGTCAATGCGCTCGAACGGCGCATTCCGCGGCGCATGCCCGACAAGCCGGTAAGCGCGGAGGCCGTTGCGGGCTATGGCAGCGCGGCGGATTCCGTGAACCTTGCCGGCACCGTCGACGTGGCACTTGCGCCGCGCCTCGCCGCCCACTTCGACGCATCATACAACCGCGCCAGCGATGTGCGGATCGGCGGCAATGTCGTCTCCGATGCGCTGCGCACCCGTTCGCTGGCCGAAGCGGCCGATCTCGCCGCTGACGGAGATCAGGAGGGGGCGGACATCCTGACCTCGCAAGTCAACGCGCGTGGTCGTATCGCCAATTCCTGGGCGCGTGGCACCACCGTCGGCGGCGGTCTCGCCTTTATCGACAGCGGCGGCACGCTCGGCATCGCGGTGCAGCGCCTGACCAGCGACTACGGTATTCCGCTTCGCCCCTCGACCGATCCGGAAGCCGTCTCGATCGCGCTGCGCCAGACGCGTGTCGACCTGCACGGCAGTGTCAATCTGGGTGGTTTCTTCGATCGCCTCGATTTACGCGCGGCGTTCGGCGACTACACCCATGCCGAGATCGTCGGCGGCGAAGCCGAAGCCCGGTTCTTCAACAAAGCCATCGAATCGCGACTCGTGCTGAGCCAGGCCAAGCGCGGCGGCTGGCGCGGCGAGAGCGGCATCCAGTTCGGCACCCGCAATTTCAGCATCGATGGCGAGCCGCTTGTCCCCAATTCGGTCACCGAACGGTTTGCCGTCTTCACGCGGCAGCAGCTCAGCGTGGGCAGTGTCGATCTGGAAGGCAGCGGCCGGTTCGAACACGTCAGCATCGTGCCCAAGGAAGGGCCCAGCCGCAGCTTCAATCTCTTCGCGGCCGGTGCCGGTATCGCCTGGCACCCGATCGAAAGCCTGACGCTGAGCCTTTCAGCGACCCACGGCGAGCGGGCGCCGAGCCCCGAGGAACTCTACATCAACGGCGTTCATGAAGCGACGCAGTCCTACGAGCAAGGCAACCCTGCCTTCCGGATCGAGCGCAGCAACACGCTGGAGATCGGGATGCGCTACCACAGCGATCGTTTCGCTGGTGCGGTGACAGCTTATGCCACCAACTTCGACAACTTCATCGCGCCGCTGCCAACCGGAACGCGGATCGAGGACGTACCGGCGTTCCAGTTCATCCAGGGTGACGCCCGGTTCCGCGGTATCGAAGCGGAAGGCGCGTGGAAGGCCATCCGGTGGGCCGATGGCAGCGCGCTTTCGGTGGAGGGTGCGGTTGACTACGTCCACGCCAGGATCGCCGGTATCGGGCCGGCACCGCGCATTCCGCCCCTGCGCGTGCGCGGCGGGCTCGGCTTCGAGGCGGAGCGCATTGGCGCGAACGTTGAAGCCGTCTACAACGCCCGGCAAGACCGCGTTGCCACGAACGAGAACTCGGTCGATGCCTTCACCCTGCTGAACGCCAGCGTGACCTGGCGGCCCGGTGGGAAGAACGGTCCGGCCGCATTCATTCTCTCGGGCGACAACCTCCTTGACGCCACCGGCCGACTGTCCACTTCGGAGACGCGCGACTTCGTGCCGATTGCCGGGCGCAACGTGCGGATCACGCTTTCGCTGAAGATTTAAGCGACGGCCTAGTTTTGCTTGCTTGGCAAGGACGCGCCGCACTGCCATTCGGGCGGCGTGACCTTGCCCGCAGACGAACCGCGCTCACCGCTCGACATTCCGGACTACCGCCGCTTCTGGCTGGCCCGGTTCCTGTCGGTGTTCGCGACGACCGGCATGGTCGTGGTGCTGGGCTACCAGCTCTACGATGTAGCGCGCAGCCAATATGGCATGAGCATCGGCATGGCAGCCTTCCAGCTGGGCCTGCTGGGCCTTGCGCAGTTTCTGCCGGTCTTGCTGCTCACCCCGGTGGCGGGCCTCATTGCGGACAGATATGACCGGAGGCTGGTTGCCGGCTCCGCCGTAGGGATCGACATGATCGTGGCGCTGGTGCTGATGCTGGCGACCATTGCGGGCCATCTCAACCTTCCCTTGCTCTTCGCACTGGGCGCGCTGCACGGAACGGCACGCGTGTTCATCGGCCCCGCGATGGCTTCTATCGCGCCCAACGTCGTGCCCGTCCGGCTGATGCCGCGGGCCGTGGCCATCAACTCGATGGCCTGGCAGACGGGCTCGGTCGGCGGACCGGCAATTGCCGGCCTGCTTTTCGCGCAAGCGCCCGCGCTGCCCTATGGCATTTCGGTGGTGCTGCTGGGCCTTGCCACGGTGTCGGTGTTCCGCATCCGCCCGCTGCCCCCGCCAGACGAGAACAAGCGGGCGAAACCGCTGGCGCAGATCGTCGGCGGGCTGACTTTCGTGTGGAACGACCGGTTCCTGTTCGGCTGCGTCACGCTTGATCTCTTTGCCGTGCTGCTGGGCGGTGCGACCGCGCTGCTGCCGGTCTATGCCCGCGACATCCTGATGATCGGCGGGCATCCCGTCGGCCCCAACGGGCTTGGCATCATGCGCGCGGCGCCGGGGGCGGGTGCGGTGGTGGTGGCACTGCTGTTGGCCCGCAAACCCATCGAAAGCGGCGTCGGCGCCAAGATGCTGATTGCGGTCGCGATCTATGGCGCGGCGACCATCGGCTTCGGCCTCAGCCGCGACTACTTCTTCTCGCTGCTGATGCTCGCCGCGCTTGGCGCAGCCGACATGGTTTCGGTGTTCATCCGCAACACGCTGGTGCAGCTCCATACGCCCGACGCCGTGCGCGGGCGGGTCTCCTCCATCTCGGGCCTTGCCATTTCCGCATCCAACGAGCTTGGTGAAATGCAGTCCGGCGTGGCGGCGGCGCTGCTGGGCGCCACCGGCGCGGTTGTATTCGGCGGCGTGGGTGCGATAGTTGTCACCATGCTGTGGGCGGTCTGGTTCCCGGAACTCAGGCTCGTGCGCACATTTGCAGACAAGACACTTCACCAGAAGGAAGCGACATGAAAGCGGCCAATATCCTCGCCACTATCGGCAATACCCCGCACATTCGCCTCTCCCGCCTGTTTCCCGACCACGAGGTATGGGTGAAGAGCGAACGCACCAATCCCGGCGGTTCGATCAAGGACCGCATCGCCCTCGCGATGATCGAGGCGGCGGAGGCTGACGGCAGCCTCCAGCCCGGCGGCACCATCGTCGAGCCGACTTCGGGCAACACCGGAATCGGCCTTGCCATGGTCGCGGCGGTCAAGGGCTACAAGCTGATCCTCGTCATGCCCGAATCGATGTCGCTCGAGCGGCGCCGGCTGATGCTTGCCTATGGCGCGACGTTCGACCTCACCCCGCGCGAGAAGGGCATGAAGGGCGCCATCGCCCGCGCACTCGAGATCGTTGACGAGACCCCCGGCGCATGGATGCCCGCGCAGTTCGATAACCCGGCCAACGTCGCCGTCCACGTGCGGACCACCGCTGCGGAGATCCTCGCAGACTTCGCCGAAACACCGATCGACGCGCTGATCACGGGCGTTGGTACCGGCGGGCACCTCACGGGCTGCGCCGAGATGCTCAAGGGCCACTGGCCCAGCATGAAGGCCTGGGCGGTCGAGCCGACACTTTCGCCTGTCATCTCGGGCGGCCAGCCTGCGCCGCACCCGATCCAGGGCATCGGCGCCGGGTTCATCCCGGGCAACCTCCACACCCAGGCCATCGACGGCGCGATCCAGGTCGATCCGGCGGACGCCAAGGAATGGGCCCGCCGCGCTGCGCGCGAGGAAGGCATGCTCGTCGGCATCAGCTCGGGCGCGACCTTGGCGGCCATCGCGCAGAAGCTGCCGGAACTGCCTGCCGGCAGCCGCGTGCTCGGCTTCAACTACGACACCGGCGAGCGCTATCTCTCGGTGCCGGACTTCCTGCCGGAATAGGCCCGTGGAGCCCCTCGCCTATCGGGACGGCGATACCGCGCTGACGGGGTGGCTTGCCCGCCCCGTCGGTGCGCCGCGCGGCGCGGTGCTCGTGCTGCCGACGATCATGAACCCCAATCCGCCGATGGAGCGCCGCGCGCAGATGCTGGCAGATGCCGGGTTCATCGCGATGGTCGCCGATTTCTATGGCGAACCTGTGCGCGATTTCGAGCATTCGATGCAGTTGGCGGGGTCCCTGCGTGCCTCGGTCGATGGCTACCGGGCACGGCTGCGCGCCGCGCTCGATACGCTGACCGGCCTGCCCGAGGCACAAGGCCTCAAGGCCGCCGCCATCGGCTACTGCATGGGCGGACAAGCCGCGCTCGAACTGGCGCGGGACGGCGCGGACATCGTGCTGGCCGCGAGCTTCCACGGCATTCTGGAGACAGGCCGCCCGGCGGCATCCGGCGCTGTGAAAGCCCGCATCCTCGTCTGCCACGGCGATGCCGACCCGCTCGTCCCCCGCTCGCAGGTCACCGCCTTCTGGGAGGAAATGGACGCGGCCGGAGCCAACTGGCACCTCCATGCCTATAGCGGCGTGAAGCACGGCTTCACCGATCCCGGCAGCGACGCGCGCGGCGTGCCCGCCATCGGCTACGACGCCAGCGCAGACCGCCAGAGCTGGGCTGCGCTCATGGGGCTGTTCGCGGAATTTTTCTAAGCGGCGAACTGCTCCGCCGTCATCGCCATCACCGTCTCGGCGCCCGCTTCCACTTCGTAGCGCAATGCGCCTGCCTGCGGAGCAAAGCGCAGCGCCCAGTGCTTGGCACAGAGCAGCTTGGCTTCGTAGAACGCCTTGTCCGCGCCCTCCTGACCCAGAGCTGCGGCCGAAACCTTGGCCATGCGCAGCCACATCAGGCCGAGCGAGACCACGCCGGTCAGCGTCATGTAGGCATAGGCGCCCGCGCCAACCGCATTGCGGTCGGTCATGCCATGCTGGAGGAACCACATGGTCGCAGCCTTGAGGTGGCCGGTTGCCTTGGCAAGCCGCTCGGCCACCAGCTTCACAGTCTCGTCGGCACTGTCCTCGGCGCATTCAGCGTCGATCACTGCAAACAGGCGCTGGACCGCGCGGCCGCCATTGAGCGCCAGCTTGCGGCCGACGAGGTCCATCGCCTGCACGCCGTTGGCGCCTTCGTAGATCATCGCAATGCGAGCATCGCGCACGAACTGGTCCATGCCGTTTTCAGCGATGTAGCCGTGCCCGCCCCAGACCTGCTGCATGTCAGTCGCGGTCTTGTAGCCCATGTCGGTGCCGTAGCCCTTGATCACGGGGGTGAGCAGGCTGATGAGGTCGTCGGCGGCCTGCCGCTCCTCCTCGGTCGCGGCCTTGTGCGAAAGATCGACCTGCAGCGCGCCCCACAGGCACAGTGCGCGCATGCCGCCGATGAACATCTTGGCGTCCATCAGCATGCGGCGCACATCGGGGTGCACGAGCAGCGGATCGGCCTTCTGCTGCGGCTCTGCGGGGCCCGTCAGCGCGCGGCCCTGCCGGCGGTCCTGCGCATAGAGCAGCGCGTTCTGGTACGAAGCTTCCGCCTGCGCGAGGCCCTGAATGCCGACGCCGAGGCGCGCCGCGTTCATCATGATGAACATCGCGGCGAGGCCCTTGTTCTCCTCGCCGACCAGCCAGCCCTTGGCGCCGTCGTAGTTCATCACGCAGGTCGCGTTGCCGTGGATGCCCATCTTGTGCTCGATCGAGCCGACCGAAACGGCATTGCGGTCGCCCAGCGAGCCATCGGCGTTCACGAGGAACTTGGGCACGATGAACAGCGAGATGCCCTTCGACGATTCAGGGGCACCCGGCGTCTTCGCCAGCACGAGGTGGATGATGTTCTCGCACAGGTCATGGTCGCCTGCCGAGATGAAGATCTTGGTGCCGGTGATGCTGTAGGACCCATCCGCCTGCGGCTCCGCGCGGGTGCGGATAAGGCCGAGGTCGGTGCCGCAATGCGGCTCGGTCAGGTTCATCGTGCCGAGCCATTCGCCGCTGACCATCTTGGGCAGATAGGTCGCCTGCTGCTCGGGCGAGCCCTTCGACGAGATCGCCGAGATCGCGCCGTTGGCAAGGCCCGGATACATCGCGAAGGCCTGGTTGGCGCTGGCGAGATACTCCTCCATCACGAAGCCGATCACATGCGGCAGCCCCTGCCCGCCATAGACTTCCGGCGCGGCGAGCGTGCCCCACCCAGCCTCGACGTATCGCGCATAGGCTTCCTTGAAGCCCTTGGGCGTCGTGACCGAGCCATCGGGATGGCGGGTGCAGCCTTCCTGATCCCCCGAAAGATTGAGCGGGGCGACCACCTCGTTCACGAAGCGCCCGGCTTCCTCGATCACGCTATCCGTCAGGTCGCGGGTTGCAGCTTCGAAGCCCGGCAGATGGCCGTAGCCTTCAAGGCCCAGCACTTCATTGACAACAAAACGGGTGTCGCGGGTCGGCGCCTGGAAAACGGGCATGGGCTGGTCCTCTCGAAGTCTTATTCAGGATCGACGTGTCGGCCTTCGAGCTTCTCGCGCTCGATGAGCAGCGCGACAAAGCTGGTCAGTTCGGCAATCGTCGCATTTATATCGGCCTGCTGGCGCTTGAGGTTACCGATCCGCTCGCGGCACTTGTCGATTGTCACGCGGCGCTGCTTCGCGCGGCCATCGCCGAGATCGTAAAGGTCGATCATGTCGCGGATTTCGGAGAGGCTGAAGCCCACGTTCTTGGCGCGCATGATCCAGGCGAGCCTTGCCCGGTCGCGCTTCGAATAGATGCGCGCAAGGCCCACCCGGGTCGGCGCGATCAGGCCCTCATCCTCATAGAATCGCAGGGCGCGGGCGGTAACGCCGAATTCGCTCGAAAGGTCCGAGATCGTGAACTGCTCACGTGCAAGCGCATCGGGCTGATGCAAGTGTCCGGTGTGATCAGCACTGCGGGCTGCCTCCGCCCGCCGGGCTGGCACGGATGGCACCCGCTCTGGACTCGTGGTGATGGGACGCGAGGACATAAGCCGCGAACTAACTACCCTTTACGTAAGCGTCAACCTTCGATCCGCTCAAGCCCCCCGTCCGCACCGATCCGGCGGTAGAAGCACGAGGGAGCGAGCGTATGGCAGGCCGGTCCGGCCGCCTCGACTCTGAGTTCCAGCGCGTCCTGATCGCAGTCGACACGAATCTCGATCACCTTGAGCACGTGGCCCGACGTCTCACCCTTCATCCATAGCCGCCCGCGCGAACGCGAATGGAAATGGGCAAAGCCGGTTTCGCGCGTGCGGGCAATCGCTTCGGCGTCCATGTGCGCCAGCATCAGCAGCTGTCCGGTGGCGTGATCGACCGCCACGGCAGTGACGAGTCCGGCAGAGTCGAAGCGCGGCATGAACACCGCGCCTTGCTCACGCAGCTCGGTTTCGGGAGATTGCAGTGAAATGGGACAGGCCTTTCGCAGCGCTGGTGTCATTTTGTTGCAGGATAACCACATACCTTGGCCAAAATCCATGGCCCTTGAACAACATGCTTTAACCTCGGCCAGCAATGGCGGATGTATGCGGTGCGGCTTGAGGGAGCCGTAAACGCGCACCGGGTGATTGCCCGGGCGCACGAATACAGGCCAACGTTCAGGGGTCACATTACATGGGGCCCGAGCGCGGCGCCGCTCCCCGAAATGGGCAGAGCAGCGCTGTGATCGGAGAAGCGCTCAGGGATTTCGGCAGGGTCCGTCATCCGTCACTAGACCAGCAGAAACTGGGGCCGCGAGGGGCAGGCCGTGACGGGATGGAGCCGAACCGATCAGGTATCGTCACGGGAACGCCCGGAGGTAACACTCCGGGCGTTTCGTGTTTCAGGCTCCCGGAATGTCAGGCCGCCAGCGGCGCATCTTCGCGGCCGGCATGATCGAGCGCCTCATCCAGCACCCGGGCAAAGCAGGCGATGCGCACCTCCGCTACCCCCGCCTTGCGCAGCGCGGCGAGGCAGGCATCGGTCGTGGCGCCGCTCGTCATCACATCATCGACCAGCAGCACCTTTGCGCCGTTCAGCCGCCCGGCGCGGCGCGAATGCGCGCTGATGGCACCGCGCAGCGCCTCGGCCCGCGCGCGCTTGCCAAGGCCGCCAAGCGAGGGCGTGCGCTTGCGGCGCTCCAGCGCGTCAACGACGAGCGGTTGGTGGACGGCCCGCGCGATCCGCTCCGCAAGCAGCGCCGACTGGTTGAACCCGCGCTCCCACAGCCGCCAGCGGTGGAGCGGCACCGGCACGACCAGCCATTCGCCGTCCAGTTCGGGCAGGCGCCGCACCATCAGCCGTGACAGCAGGTCCGCCAGCGCGATCCGCTTGCCGCGCTTGAACGCCAGCACGAGTTCGCGCGAAGCATCGTTGTAGAGCGTCGCTGCCGCAATGCCGGCGTGGCGCGGCGGGCTTGCCAGGCACGGCGCGCACTGGACTTCGCCGGAGCGTAGGACGCTGTCGGGCAGCGGCCGCTGGCAGGTCTTGCAGGCCGGCTCTCCCGGCACGGCGAGCTTGGTCCAGCATGCGGCGCAGAGCCCGCCCTGCTGTGCCAGCGCATCGCCGCAGAGCGGACAGCGCGGCGGAAACACCAGATCGAGGATCGGGGTCAGAAACGCGGGGCCGGCCATGGTGCGGAGTGTCTGCCCCGAACACGGGATTCGCAAGAGGGACTTGGCAAGCGCCGCGCCGCACGGCAGGGGCCTCTGCGATGGCCAGCGCCCCTCCTCCCACCATCTTCGCCCCTTCCCGCCGCCGCGCGATGCGCGAACGGATGCGCTGGCTTGAGCGCGGTGCGGATGCGCCGTCGTTCCTTGCAGACGATATGGCCGAGGATGTGCTCGACCGGCTGGCCTTTCTGCGCCACCAGCCGACGCGGGCGCTGGTGGTCGGCGATACTTCCGGCATGCTGTCCAAAGCGCTGGAGGCGGGCGGATGCGCCGTTGTCCGCGCCGATCCTGCGCCGATCGCGGGCGAACAGGCCATCGACGAGGAACAGCCCCTTCCCGCTGCGGGCTTTGACCTTATCGCCCAGCTCGGCACGCTGGCGACGGTGAATGACCTGCCCGGCGCGATGCTGCATATCCGCCGCGCCCTGGCTCCCGGCGGGCTTGCCATCATGAGCCTGTGCGGTGCGGGCAGTGTCCCCGCGCTGCGCGAGGTCATGGCCGAGGCCGATGGCGAGCGCCCCGCTGCACGGATCCACCCGCAAGTCGACGTCCGCGCTGGCGGCGACCTGCTGCAACGCTGCGGCTTTGCCGAACCGATGAGCGACAGCCGCGTGCTGGATGTGCGTTACTCAAGCCTGCGCCGACTGGTGGCCGATCTGCGCGCCCAGGGGCTGGGCAATTGCCTCGCCCGCCCCGGACCGCTGCTGGGCAAGGCTGGCCTTGCGCGGGCCGAGGCGGCGTTTGCGGCGATGGCGGATGGCGAAGGCCGGGTCACCGAGCGCTTCGCCATCCTGACCATGAGCGGCTGGAACAAGGCGCTGCGGCCGCCGAAGTTCTGAGCACGCCGCCTCGATAGACGCGAGCGCCGCCCCCCCCTTCGTCATCCCCGCGAACGCGGGGATCCAGAGCGGCAGGCGCAGCATGTGGAGCCCTGGATTCCCGCGTTCACGGGAATGACGAAATGTCGAGGTCTAACCCAACGCCGCCTGCGCCGCCGCCAGCCTGGCAATCGGAACGCGATAGGGGCTGGCCGAAACGTAATCGAGGCCAACCTTCTCGCAAAACGCGATCGACGCCGGATCGCCGCCGTGTTCGCCGCAGATGCCGAGCTTGATGTCGGGCCGGGTCTCACGCCCGCGCACCGCGGCCATTTCGACGAGCTGGCCGACACCTTCGATATCGAGGCTGACGAACGGATCGCGCGGGTAGATGCCCTGTTCGACATAGGGCCCGAGGAAGCGGGCGGCATCGTCGCGGCTCACGCCGAGCGTGGTCTGGGTAAGATCGTTGGTGCCAAAGGAGAAGAACTTCGCTTCCTCGGCAATCTCGCCCGCCATCAGCGCAGCGCGCGGCAGCTCGATCATGGTGCCGACGAGGTACTCGAGCGTGCGGCCCTTTTCCGCAAAGACGGCCTCTGCCGCGCGGTCAACCAGCGCACGCAGGATCTGGAGTTCGCGGCGGGTGGCGACGAGCGGGATCATCACTTCCGGCACGACCGCCTCGCCCGACTTTTCCGCGACATCGCAAGCCGCCTCGAAGATCGCGCGGGCCTGCATCTCGTAGATTTCGGGGAACGTAATGCCGAGGCGGCAGCCGCGGTGGCCGAGCATGGGGTTGAATTCGTGCAATTCGGCGGCACGGCGCTTCAAGTGATCGACACCGAGGCCGGTCGCTTCCGAGAGCTCGGCAAACTCCGCGTCGCCATGCGGCAGGAATTCGTGGAGCGGCGGATCGAGCAGCCGGATGGTGACGGGAAGCCCGGCCATGACTTCGAAGATTGCGGTGAAATCGGCGCGCTGTTCGGGAAGCAGGCTATCGAGCGCGCGGCGGCGGGTGGCCTCGTCCTCGGCCAGAATCATCTGGCGCACCAAGGAGATACGGCCCGCATCGAAGAACATGTGTTCGGTTCGGCAGAGGCCCACGCCCTCGGCGCCGAACTGGCGCGCGACCTGGCAATCGAGCGGCGTTTCGGCATTGGCGCGCACCTTCATGCGGCGGTGCTTGTCGGCCCACTCCATGAGCACGGCAAAATCGCCGACGAGTTCGGGCTCGACCATCGGCACGGCGCCGAGCATGACATCGCCGTTCGATCCGTCGAGCGTGATGACCTCGCCTTCCTTGACCTCGCGCGTGCCCATCCGCGCGGTGCGGCTGGCCATGTCGATCGAGAGGCCGGAGGCGCCCGAAACGCAGGGGCGGCCCATCCCGCGTGCGACGACGGCGGCGTGGCTGGTCATGCCGCCGCGCGCGGTGAGCACGCCCTTGGCGGCGTGCATGCCGTGGATGTCTTCGGGGCTCGTCTCGATGCGTACGAGGATCACATCCTCGCCCATCTGCGCGCGGTGTTCGGCGCTGTCGGCATCGAACACGATGACGCCGGTGGCGGCGCCTGGCGAGGCCGGCAGGCCGCGCGTGAGCACTTCGCGCGGGGCGCTGGGATCGAGCGTCGGGTGCAGTAGCTGATCGAGCGCCATCGGATCGACGCGCTTCACCGCGGTCGCCTCGTCGATCAGGCCTTCGCGCGCCATATCCACCGCCATCTTGAGCGCGGCCTTGGCGGTGCGCTTGCCCGAGCGGGTCTGCAGCATCCACAGCTTGCCCTGCTCGACGGTGAATTCGATGTCCTGCATGTCCCTGTAGTGGGCTTCGAGCAGGTCGAACACGCGGGCGAGCTCGCCATAAGCGTCCGGCATCGCCTCTTCCATGGAAAGCGGCTTGGCCCCGGCGCGTTCGCGCGCGGCCTTGGTGAGGTACTGCGGGGTGCGGATGCCGGCGACGACGTCCTCGCCCTGCGCGTTGACCAGCCATTCGCCGTAATAGGCGCGCTCGCCGGTGGCGGGATCGCGGGTGAAGGCGACGCCGGTGGCCGAGGTTTCGCCCATATTGCCGAAGACCATGGCCTGCACGTTGACCGCGGTGCCCCAGTCATGCGGAATCGCATTGAGGCGGCGATAGACCTTGGCGCGGTCGCTCTCCCACGAATCGAACACGGCACCGATCGCGCCCCAGAGCTGTTCGTGGACGTCCTGCGGGAACGGGCGACCGAGTTCCTCTGCAACGATCGCCTTGTACTGGCCAACGAGGTCCTGCCAATGCTCGGCCCCCATCTCGACATCGGCGAAGAAACCGTTGTCTTCCTTGGCGATTTCGAGCGCATCCTCGAAGCGGTGGTGATCGAGGCCGAGCACCACGTCCGAATACATCTGGATGAAGCGGCGGTAGCT
>NZ_JAIEPN010000161.1 GCF_019748365.1 Novosphingobium sp. | reverse complement strand
CGCTCGGCAGGAGCGGCGCGGGCGCTGTGGCGGGCGGCATGGCCGCTGTCGGACAGACGGCGGCGACCGGCGCCGTCAATGCCGCGCTCTCGCCGCTGCGCCGGATGGCCGGCAAGGCGAGCGCATCCATGAAGGACAACTTCCGCACAGGCGCCCGCGCCGGGCTGGGCGTCGCTCCCGCATCGGGAAGTCCCGCGCCCGCGGCATCGCCGGCAGCCCCGGCTTCCGCGCCGCCCGCATGGGCCTCGGCCATGAAGCAGCGCCAGTCCGCGACCCACGGCGCGACCGTCCTCGCTCACACGATGAAGGCCGGCGACAGCCACGGCGGCGGCGGCGGTCCCGACGTCAAGGAAAGGGAGTGATCCGAAAATGTTCCGACGACCCACCATCCGCTACGGCCAGACCCCCGAACCCGCGACGCCCTACCAGCGCGCCGCGCAGGTCTGGGACGACCGCATCGGTTCCGCCCGCGTGCAGGCGAAGAACTGGCGCCTTGCCTTCTTCGGCGCGCTCGCCCTGTCCGGTGGGCTCTCGGCCGGACTCGTCTGGCAATCCGCCCGCGGCCATATCGTGCCCTGGGTGGTGCAGGTCGATCGGCTCGGCGAAGCGCAGGCCGTCGCTCCCGCCGAAACCGGCTACCGCCCGACCGATCCGCAGATCGCGTTCCATCTCGCCCGGTTCATCGAGCAGGTCAGGGCGATCCCGGCCGATCCGGTCATCGTCCGGCAGAACTGGCTCAGGGCTTACGATTTCACGACCGACAAGGGCGCACTGGCGCTCAACGACTACGCGCGCGCCAACGATCCGATCGCACAGGTCGGCAAGGTGCAGGTCGCGGTGGACGTCTCCAGCGTGATCCGTGCCTCCGGCGACAGCTTCCGCGTCGCCTGGATCGAGCGGCGCTATCAGGACGGCAGTCTCGCCGAGACGACCCGCTGGTCGGCGATCCTCACTGTCGTTGTCCAGACCCCGCGCACCCCCGACGCGCTGCGCAAGAACCCGCTCGGCGTGTTCGTCAACGCCCTCAACTGGAGCAAGGAGCTGTCGCAATGACACGCATGTCCGCCCGCCATGCCGCCAGCGCGGTTATGTTATTGTCCGCAACCGCGCTGGCCGGCTGCGCCACCTCATCGGCGAAAGCGCCGAGCATCGCTTACGATGATCCACCGCGCGAGATCGCGGCCACGCCGGCCGCACAACCGCCACGCGTGGTCGAGGTGGTGACTATCCCCGAACCGCTGCCGCTTCCGGGCCAGTTGAAGCCGGTCACGCAAAGCGCCTCGCCGCGAGAAGCGACCGATCCGCGCCGCCGCGTCGGGGCCGCGAACGCGGCCGCCCGCGTGCAACCCACCCGCGACGGCTATGTGAACGCCATCCAGCAATATCCCTGGACCGAAGGCGCGCTTTATCAGGTATATACCGCGCCCGGCCAGGTGACGGACATCGCGCTTCAGGAGGGCGAGCAGCTCGTCGGGCCGGGGCCGGTCGCGGCCGGCGACACCGTGCGCTGGATCATCGGCGACACGGTGAGCGGCAGCGGCGCGACGGCGCGCGTGCATATCCTCGCGAAGCCCACGCGGCCCGACATTTTCACTAACCTCGTCATCAACACCGACCGGCGCACCTATCATATCGAACTGCGCGCGACGGCCTCGACCTATATGGCGTCGGTGTCGTGGACCTATCCGCAGGACGCGCTGATCGCCCTGCGCGGCGCAAACGCCGCCGCTGCCGCCTCGGCCCCCGTCGCCACCGGCATCGACATCGCGGCGCTCAATTTCCGCTACCGGATCGAGGGCGACCGCGTGCCGTGGAAGCCCGTGCGCGCCTTCGACGATTCCGCGCAGGTGTTCATCGAGTTCCCGGCCGGGATCTCGCAGGGCGAGATGCCGCCGCTGTTCGTGACCGGCGCGGCTGGCGACGCCGAGCTGGTCAATTACCGCGTGCAGGGGCGCTATATGGTGGTCGATCGCCTGTTCGCCAGCGCGGAATTGCGCCTGAGCGACAAGCGCACCGAGCGGCGCGTGCGAATCGTGCGCGACGGCGCGGACACGTCCCGCAGGGGGCGGTGATGGCCGATCCCACCAATACGCCCGTCCAGCCAGCGCCGCAGGCATCCCCCCAACCCGCATCCGCGAACCCCGCCGCCTTTCAGCTTCGCGGGCCTGCGCCGCGCGTCATGCGCCTTTCGAGGAAGGCGCTGGCGACGCTCGGCGTGGTCGCGGGGCTCGGTATCGGCGGCTCGCTCTGGTATGCGCTCGCGCCCAAAGGAGAACAGGCGGCGAAGGAACTCTACAATACCGACAGCCGCGCCGCATCCGAGACCATCACCTCGGGGCCGAAGGATTACGGCCAGGTCCCGAAGCTCGGCCCCAGGCTTCCCGGCGATCTCGGCGGCCCGATCGTCTCGGCGCAGCAGCGCGGGGAGAATGTGCCCGTGCCACCGGTCGGCGCGCAGCCCGATCCGCGCATCCAGGCCGCCGAAGCCGCTCGCCAGCGCATCGCCCAGGAACGCGATGCAGCCCGCACCAGCATGGTGTTCCTCGGCGGAAGCAGCGCCGGGACCGGTGCGATGCCGTCCTTGCCGAGCCTCGCCATCGCAGCGCCGGAGGCCGCAGCTCCGCAACCGTCAGAGGCTGCGCAGGGCGACCAAGCCGCCAAGCGGGCGTTCATGGCGCAAGCGACCAATCAGCGCACTGTCAGCGCCGAGCGGCTGACCGCGCCGGCCTCGCCCAACATTGTCCAGGCCGGCAGCATCATCCCCGCCGCGCTGATCACCGGCATCCGTTCCGACCTTCCCGGCCAGATCACCGCCCAGGTGACGCAGAACGTCTATGACAGCATCACCGGGCGCATCCTGCTCATTCCGCAGGGCGCGCGGCTGATCGGCGAATATGACAGCGAGGTCGCCGCGGGGCAGACGCGTGTGCTGCTCTCCTGGGACCGCCTCATCATGCCGGACGGGCGCTCGATCGTTCTCGAGCGCCAGCCCGGAACGGACGCCGCGGGATTTGCGGGGCTACAGGGTCGCGTCAATCAGCATTGGGGCAATCTGCTGAAAGCCGCCGCCGTCTCGACCTTGCTCGGCGTCGGCGCCGAGCTGGGGGCCGACAGCGAGGACGACCTCACCCGCGCGCTTCGGCGGGGATCGCAGGACACCATCAACCAGACCGGACAGCAGGTCGTGCGGCGGCAGCTCAATGTGCAGCCGACGCTCACCATCCGGCCGGGGCATCCGCTCAGGGTCGTCCTGACGAGAGATTTGATCCTCGAACCCATCGGAGCAACGCGATGACCAAACTCAAGCTGGGGCAGATCCCCGAGGACAAGCCCGTCAAGCTCGCCGTGGAACTGCCCGCGCCGCTGTTCGAGGATTTACGGCGCTACGGCGAGATTCTCGGCGAGGGCAGCCCGATCCCGCCCGCGCGCCTGATCGCGCCGATGCTGGAGCGGTTCATGGCCACCGACCGCGCCTTTCGCCGGCATCGCGCGCAGGGGGACTGAAAGCCCGTTCGCGTGGTCAATTGCCAAAGAACTTCTTGTGCCGCGCTCGGCCCTCCGCCTCGGTCACGGCCATCTCGGCATTGAAGCATTCGTCGCCGCGCGTCGAGCCTTCCGCGCACTGTGTCAGAACCTGCCGGGCCTCGTCGAGATGCGCCGCGAAATATTGCTTGCCGCGCGGCTCCGCGGGCGCGGCGACGGGCACAGGACTCGCGACCGCTGCTGCCGGTTCGGCCGGCGCGATCACCGGGCGCAGAACGAAACCCGCTCCGAACCCGACGATCAGCGTGACCAGCACGATGATGAGTGTCTTTCCCTGCGTCATGACGGCTCCTTTCTCCGGTTGCAAATCAGGTCGGCCGTTGGTTGCGATCCCGCCTGTTAACGTCGCATGTCACTGTCTCGCGCGGTCACGGGATGTCGAAGGACAGCGCATAGCGGTCGCGCACGAAGGCGAGGAAACGCCTCAGCGCGGGATTGGCGTTGTCCTTTCGCCAGTAGCCCGAATAGTTGATGAAGGCCGGTCCCTGCTCGCCCTGGACGGGGCGATAGATGACGTCGGGATAGCGAGCGCCCGTCGCGCCCTCGCAGACGATCGACACGCCCAGACCGCCGCCCAGCACGCTCAGGATCGCCTCGCGGCTGGCCTGATGCATCCTGATATCGGGAGGCTCGCCCGCCATCATCAGGCGGCCGAGCAGCAGGTCGCGGATTTCCGGGCCGGGATCGGCGGCAGGCAGCAGAAAGCGCTCGCGCCGCAAATCGGTCCAATGAACGGCCTCGCTTGCGGCAAGGGCATGATCTGCCGGCAACGCGGCCATGACACGCTCGTTCCACAACCCCTCACGCCGGAATCCGGCATGGCCCGCTTCGCCGACCAGGACCGCGATATCGATCTCGCCCGTATCGAGCCCCGCGAGCAGCGCGCCCCGGTCGGCTTCCACGCCGTCGATCTCGACATCGGGATTTGCCGCTCGCCAGCCCAGTATGGTGGCGCGCAGATGGCCGGCCGAGATCGCGCTGTTGTGTCCGATCATAAGTCCCCCCGCGCGGCCCTGGCCCGCCGCCCGCATCGTTGCCACCATCTTGTCCGCGTTCGCCACCATCGACCGCGCCGCGCGGATGAACTGCGCGCCGGCGAGCGTCATGCTGACGCCGCCCTGCGAGCGGTTGAAAATCCGTCCGCCGATCACCCGCTCCAGCTTCAGGATGGCCCGGCTCAACGTCGACTGCTCCACGTCCAGCACCCTGGACGCGCGATAGAAGCTGCCATGATCCGCCGCGGCGATGGCGTAGCGAAGTTGGCGAATGTCGAAAGGCATATCTATTTCTTCAATCCGACATGGTCAGTACAATCTGAATGGCCGATACCGAGTATAACTCGGTATCGGCTGTAGAATCCCAAGGAAGGCACTCTGTTTTTATGCGCTAGATTAGCCGCTTTATGTCGGCATACTGGCCTTGAGTTTCCAGAAGCACGGTCACTTCGGCATCACCCCGATTGCGCCAATACCAACCATGATTGCCGTTAAACGCAGCCGTAATTACGCCTTCGCCCCTGGAAAGGCCGCGCTTCTTTTCGTAGCTGATCGATTGTCCGCCGCCGTCACCGTGGAGGTCGACATTCACGGCTCCGCCTTGAACGGTCCAGACGAAGCTCGCCTTTTCCCCTCGTTTCATCACGAGCTTCACCTCTGCACCCTCGCCGGGTTTCAGAGTGACGCTCATCCGATCAGTCCGGCCCGGCGCAGCGTCGACTGCGGGCGGGGCGTCGGCGCTCTGCCCAGGGGCGATGGTTCTTCCTGATGCAGCGGCCTCGATGATGGCCCTGCTTCTGGCATCATTCGCGGCGGTATCAACTTTCCTGTCCGCTTCGGCCTCTTCGGCGAGTTGGCGCTTTATATCCCCCATATCAGTGAAACCGAGCGCGCGGCCGATTCCGGTAGGATCGACACCATATTCGGCCGGGAGCACGATCGTGACGAGGAGCGCGACGGCTGTCACGGCAGCGATCACGGTCGAACGGATAAGCTGGCCGGATGACGGCAGTTCGGCTTGTGAGGGTATGGGCGAGTTATACATGGTTCAAATCCTTTGATCAGGCGACGACCCAGCCGGTGAGCTGATATCCGATCAGCACGAACCCGGCGGTCATCATCACGACGTTGGCGGTGTAGGCATGACGCCAGAAGCTCGGCGTTCGGCGCCAGAAGCCCATGATGATCAGAATGGCGGCGAGCGCGAGCAACTGACCGAGTTCGACGCCGACATTGAAGGCCAGCAGGTTAGGCAGCAGGCCGTCGGGAGAAATCTCATAGTCGATGATCTTGTTCGCCAAGCCGAAGCCGTGGCAGAAACCGAATATCAGCGTTGCAGCCTTGGTGTTCGGCTGGAAGCCGAACCAGCGTTGGAACGCCCCAAGGTTGTCGAGCGCCTTATAGACGATCGAAAAGCCGATGATCGCGTCAATAATATAGCTGTTGATGCCGAAGTCGAAGAAAACGCCCAGCAGCATGGTCGTCGAATGGCCGATCGCGAACAGGCTGACATAGATCGCGATATGCTTCATCCGATAGAGGAAGAAGATGATCCCGAACAGAAATAAAATATGATCGTATCCCGTCACCATATGTTTGGCGCCGAGATACATAAACTCCAGCAGGTGAACCCCGCTGATCTCCTGGATATAGCCCTTATCGCCTTCGGCGACGGCATGGGCGAAGGCGGTGCCGGTCCAAAGAACGAGGCTCAGCCCGGTCAAGAACAATAACATTAGGAGCCGGGAGGACGCACGTCGTCCGTGCGCCGGCTCAGTAAAAGCCTGTATCATGAGAATACCTGTCTATCTATGTGAATTGCCGCGCTGGCGCGGCGTCGCGGTCACATCGAGGACAGGTACTCCGGGGGGCGGTCCATAGGGTCGCTGTTGCGGCCGCTCAATATCGGTCCGGCCTGAGGTGGCCATCCCTGTTGCACAAGAGGGAGATCGACGCCTGACTGGGCAACACCGATAGGCGTATCATGGCTATGGTCGGCCGGGTTATGCCCATGCACATGGCCACGCACGCGCTCGCCATCATCGCCGTCGTCATGGATGTGGCCGTGGGCAGCGGATTGCTGCTTTAATTCGGCATGGCGTTCTGCCTCCGCAGCGAGCGTTGCACTAGGGGCGTGGCGTGCAATAGCCTGACAAGCGGAAAGTTGCACAGCAAAGGCGAGCAGGCCCAACAGAAAGCGGCGGAATGTTTGACTTGAAAACAGTGTGGACATGGCTCCGTCGCTGTTCTTTCCCGGCTGCGTCGGTTAGAGATATTTAGAGATAGCTTGAAACTCAGCCATCGCCTTTTCGCCGTGCGCCGGATCGCCACCGATGCAGTGGCTGAGGTGATCCTGGATCAAGGTTCGCTTGGCGGTCGCGATCGCCTTTTCGACCGCCTGCAATTGCATGGCGATATCGGAGCAGGATCGTCCGTTCTCGATCATGTCCACGATGCTGCGTAAATGACCGGTAGCCCGGTTGAGGCGTTTGACGATTGCGGGATGGGTCGAGTGAGGATGGGGATGGGACATCTTCTTATCATCGTTACCTAAGGTCATGCTGTCGAGACGTAGTTTTCGGTTCACCGACCGCCAGGTAGGAATTTGATCATGATGCCACCGACCGAAAGAGCGATCGACACCAGTCCTTTATTGACCTTTTAACCGCAACGAGGATAAAGGCAAGTATCCCCCTGGGGGGATATGCCCGACTCGTTGGAAACCATGCTCGCCGTTCTTGCGAACCGAACCTACCGGCATCTGCTGCTCGCCCAGGTCATCGCCCTGGTCGGGACCGGCCTTGCGACCGTGGCGCTCGGCTTGCTGGCCTACGATCTCGCTGGCGGCAATGCGGGCGCTGTCTTGGGAACAGCTCTCGCTATCAAGATGGTCGCCTATATCGGGATTGCGCCCATCGCCGGGGCCTTTGCTGATCGCGTCCCGCGCAGGGCGCTGCTCGTTTCTCTGGACCTCGTGCGCGCGGCCGTTGCGATCTGCCTGCCCTTCGTGAGCGAGATTTGGCAAATCTATGTCCTGATCTTCGTGCTCCAGGCTGCCTCGGCGGCATTTACGCCGACCTTCCAGGCGACCATTCCCGACGTCCTGCCCGATGAGCGCGACTATACCCGCGCGCTCTCGCTGTCGCGCCTCGCCTATGACATGGAGAATATCACCAGCCCGATGCTGGCGGCCGCCTTGTTGACCGTGATCAATTTCCATTGGCTGTTTTCCGGCACGGCGATCGGTTTCATCGGTTCGGCGCTGCTAGTCGTTTCGGTCATTCTGCCGCGCGCCGAGCGGTCAGCAGATCGGCAGGAAAGCCTCTATGCCAAGACCACGCGCGGGATGCGTATCTACCTCCAGACGCCGCGCTTGCTCGGTCTGCTGGCGATTACCTTGTCCGCCGCCGCCGCCAGCTCTATGGTAATCGTCAACACCGTGGTCATCGTCCAGAGCTTACTCGGGATGGCCCAACGCGACGTGGCGCTGACTCTGGCAGCTTATGGTCTGGGTTCGATCGCCGCAGCCCTGCTTCTGCCCCGATTGCTCGACAGGATCGATGATCGAAGGGTTATGGTCGGTGCAGCTGTCGCCCTGTCTGTGGGCCTCGGCGCAATGACCTGGATCAGTATCGCCGTTCCGGTCGGTCCTTCGTACTGGCACATGTTGCTCGCTGGTTGGGTCGTGCTGGGGATCGCATATTCGATGAGCGTCACGCCTTCGGGGCGGTTGCTCAAACGATCGGCCAATGCAGAAGACAGGCCGGCGCTGTTTGCCGCACAGTTTGCTCTCAGCCACATATGCTGGCTGATATGCTATCCGCTGGTTGGTCAACTCGGCGCCAATATCTCCATGACCGCTGCGTTCGGTGCGATGGCGATTTTTGCAAGTGCGGGCACGATTTTTGCCTTGCTATTTTGGCCGTCTGACGACCCCGATGTCGTGCCGCACGAGCATGACGATCTACCGAAGGATCATGAGCATATTCGTCTATATCATACGGGCGACGGTGCCGCACACGCCTATATGATCGACGATCTCCACCCGCATTGGGCGAGGCGGGCATGAGGGCCGTTCGCTGTCTTGCGGGAAGGTCGGGATTGCCGATTTGCGCATTTGCCGATAGTAAAAAGAAGATGCGCCTCGGCCAACGCCATGTCCTTCATGCAAAAGCCGCCAATCGATACCTCATCGTTGGCGCGCTGTTGGCCATGCTAGCGATGCTCAACGTGCTCGGCTTGAATGCTTGGCACAGTTCGATGGCCGGCCATGATGAGACGAGGATCGAAAGCGCTCTTGTCCAGCATGATGACGATAGTCCGTCCATGCCGGAAGTCGATCTTCATAAGGCGACCCACACGGTCATTCATGGGTTGGCGGACATCGTGCCTAGCACTGGCATGACTGCTACTTTCTTCGCCGTTTCAGGCGACTGGTTCGTTTCCAAAGACTTCGTCATCAGCGGTCTTTTACCGGAAGCCCTTCTGCGTCCCCCACGAGGCTGATGCCCGCGCGCCGACCGGCGTTCCGCAAGCATAACCTCAAGGAAAATCCAAATGACCGATTATATCGGCCAACGGCGCGTTCGCGTGGCGCTGTTTGGCCTGTTCACGGCGGCCGGCGGCCTGATGTGCACAAGTGTAAACGCGCAAACCGCCCCGCCTTTCGCAGAACTCTTTCGCGAGACACAGGAAGCGCCGCGTCAGGTGATCCTGGAAGCAGATGTCGAACGCGCCGAGGGCCTGGCCCGGCAAGCACGGGCACGGCCCAATCCCAGCATTGGGGTGATGACCGAGAACATCGCCGGTCAACAGCCCTATAGAGGTTTCGACCGGGCCGAGAGCACACTGCAACTCAACCAGGTCATCGAGCTGGGCGGCAAACGCTCCGCGCGCATTGCGGCTGGCGAAGCGGGAGTCGTAGCCGCTCGCGCCAGGAGCAGGGATGGTCGCCTGGCCTATGCCTATGATCTTGCCCGCGCTTACGGCGCGGCGGAGATCGCTGATCGACGAATCACTCTGGCGGAAGATGAAGTCGAGGAGGCCGAGACTGACCTGCGTGCTGCACGCGCGCTCGTTGGGGCTGGAAAGGAAGCGCGGCTGCGCAGCCTTCAGGCCGAGACCGAGGTCAATTCTTTACGGGCATCCGTGGACACGGCGAAGGCCGAGCGGGTCGGCGCCTATGCGCGCCTTTCCGCGCTTGCTGGTCAGACGACACCGTTCACTACCTTGTCCGAACCTCTCCTGGGAAGGTTCGAGGCGCGGTCCGGCTATGGTCCCGTGGACCCGATGCAGACCGCACCTTACCTCGCCGCCAAGGCTGAGCGAGAGGCGGCAGCGCATCGTGTGATCGTGGCACGGCGTCAAGCAGTGCCGGACGTGACGGCGTCAGTCGGCGTCCGTCGTTTGGAAGTCGACAAGGCCAATGCGATCATCGCGGGGATAACTGTCCCCTTTCCGCTGTTCGATCGCAATCGCGGGAACATTGCCGCCGCCCAGGCGGAGCTACGCGGCGCGGAAGCGCGGGCAAATGCTACCTTGCTAGAATTGGAAGCAGAAATCAGCGCCGCTGTCGCCCTCAACGAAGCGGCGGACGCGCGTGTCGCAGCGGCCGAACAGACGCTGCGAACGGCAGACGAGACCTACCGGCTTGCTCGCATCGCCTACGAGTCCGGCAAGTCGCCCCTGATCGAACTCATCGCGGCAAGGCACGGGCTGGGACTTGCGCGCGGGGTCGTTCTCGACGCTGCCGCTGCCCGCCTCGATGCCCGCGCCAATCTCGCCCGTCTCCAGGGCCTCACCATCACCGGAGAACCGGTCCAATGAACGACAAGAACCGCCTCTATGCCGGTGCCGCCCTTGGGCTGGTCGCCGCCGCCGCGCTCGGCTTCGGTGCCGCGCGCCTCACGCAGCCTTCCGCCTCTGCTCCGGCAGCAGAAACGGAGTCGCAAGCTTCGGCTGCACCAACCGATACGATAGCCATATCGCAGCAGGGCATCGCCGCGTCACAGATCGGCATTGCTCCCGCCGCGTCCGGTGAACTGGACGCGGCGATCCCGGCCGCCGCCACGGTTGAAGCTACGCCGGATGCCGAGGCGGTGTTGACCGCAAGAGCGCCCGGCACCGTGACCCGAATCTTCAAGCGGATCGGCGATCCCGTCGGGCAAGGTGAAACCCTCGCTCTCGTTGAGAGCCGGGATGCTTCGACGATCGCCGCCGATCAGGCGGCGGCGGCGGCGCGCGTCACGCTCGCCAACCGCCAGCTCGCGCGTGAGCGGGGCTTGCTGGCGCAAGGTGTGAGTCCGAGAGCTGACTATGAAGCCGCCGAAGCGAATCTCGCCGTCGCACAGGCCGATGCCCGCCGGGCGAGCGCGGCTGCGGGCGCAGCAAGGGTGTCGAGAGACGGCCGCTCGGTCGCGGTGGTGAGCCCGGTCAGTGGCCGCATCACGTCGGCTCCCGCCAATCTCGGCCAGTTCGTCGCTGCGGAAACCGAACTGTTCCGCGTTGCCGATCCGCGCCGTCTGCAAATCACGGCCAGCATTCCTCCGGCAGACGCCGGGCGCGTGCGCACAGGCGATCGCGTCGAACTCACCGTCAGCGACGGCCGCACCATCGAGGGCCGCGTCCGGTCCGCGACCGGCGTGATCGATCCGCAGAGCCGGGCAGCGACCGTCGTCATCGAGCCGAAGGGTGACGCGGGCTTGCTCGCTCCGGGGCAGCTCGTCCAGGCGCGCATTTTTGCGAGCGGCGGTGCCGTCAAAGATGGCGTTATGGTGCCGCAGGATGCCGTGCAGACGATCGGGGATCGCACCGTCGTCTTCGTTCGGACCCGTGACGGCTTCAAGGCGCAGACGGTCCAGGCCGGCAGCCGCAGCGGCGGGCTCGTTGCCATCGTCTCCGGCCTCAAGGCCGGGACGCCGATCGCCACCACCAACGCTTTCCTGCTGAAAGCCGAACTCGAAAAGGAGTCGGCGGAATGATCGCGCGTATCCTCAGCCTCTCGGTGAGGGGGCGATGGTTCGTCGCCTTCCTCGTCCTCATCATCGTCGGCATCGGCGCATGGCAAATCACCAAACTGCCGATCGACGCCGTGCCCGACGTCACCAACCGTCAGGTGCAGATCAACACCTTCAATCCGACGCTTGGTCCCGTCGACATGGAAAAGCAGGTCACGTTTCCGGTCGAAACCGCGTTGGCCGGTATTCCCGGCCTCACCCTGACCCGATCACTGACGCGCAACGGATTCAGCCAGGTGACGGCGGTATTCACCGACGACACCAACATCTATTTCGCGCGGCAGCAAGTGACCGAACGGCTCGCCCAGGCAAGGGATAGCCTGCCTGCCGGCGTCCAGCCCAATCTGGCGCCGCTCAGCACCGGCCTCGGGGAGATTTTCTTCTACTCGGTCGCCTTCCGCCATCCCGACGGGAAGGGCGTGAAGATCGAGAACGGAAAGCCCGGCTGGCAGTCGGACGGCAGCTATCTCACGCCCGAAGGCGAGAAGCTGACGACCGAACTCGCCAAGGCGGCTTATCTGCGGACGGTGCAGGACTGGATCATTCGCCCGCAGATGCGGACGGTGCAGGGCGTGGCCGGCGTCGATTCCAACGGCGGCTATGTGAAGCAGTATCTCGTCCAACCCAACCTCAATGCGCTGGCTTCCTATGGTCTCTCGATCACGGAGCTGGCAGACTCGCTGGAGCGGGCCAACCTCTCTGCCGGTTCCAATTACATTCGGCGGGCCGGTGAAAGTTTCCTTGTCCGCGCCGACGCACGCCTCAAGTCGATCCAGGACATTGAGGAGGCGGTCGTAGCCACGCGCGCCGGCGTGCCGGTGCGTGTGAAGGATGTCGGTCACGTCGAGATCGGTGGCGCGGTCCGCACCGGCTCGGGCAGCCGCATGGGATCGGAGGCGGTCATTTCGACCGTGCTGATGCTGACCGGCAGCAACAGCCGGATCGTTGCCACCAGCGCGGCAGACAAGCTCACGGAAATCAACCGGGCACTTCCACCCGACGTCTTCGCGGAGCCCGTTTACAATCGTTCCAAGCTCGTCAACGCCACCATCGCCACTGTCGAGAAGAATCTCGTCGAAGGCGCTTTGCTCGTCATCGTCGTCCTGTTCCTGCTGCTGGGCAATATCCGTGCAGCGCTCATCACCGCGGCAGTGATCCCGATCACCATGCTCATGACCGCTACCGGCATGAACAGGCTCGGCGTGTCGGGAAACCTCATGAGTCTCGGCGCGCTCGACTTCGGCTTGATCGTCGACGGCGCGGTCATCATCGTGGAGAACGCGCTCAGACGCCTTGCGGAGCGGCAGGAGCATGAAGGACGGCTTCTTACCCGATCCGAACGCATGGAGGAAACCACACTCGCCGCACAGGAGATGATCCGGCCGACCGTCTATGGCCAGCTCATCATCTTCCTGGTCTTCGTGCCGCTGCTCACCTTCCAGGGCGTCGAGGGTAAGACCTTCGCGCCGATGGCGATCACCCTGATGGTGGCGCTCGCGTCCGCCTTCGTGCTGTCGCTGACCTTCGTGCCCGCCATGATCGCGCTCGTGATCACCGGCAAGGTCAGCGAGACGGAGGTGAAGCCGATCCGCTGGTTCAAGGAGAAATACGCGCCACTCCTGACCAAAGCGGTGGCGCATCCACTGCCGTTTGTCGCCAGTGGCGCGGGCGTGTTCGTGGCGGCGATATTCGCCTTCGGCCTGCTCGGCGAGGAGTTCATGCCGCAGCTCGACGAGAAGGACATCACCGTTACCAACTTCCGCGTGCCCTCGGCCTCAATCGACCAGTCGACGCAGATGCAGCTTCAGATAGAAAATGCGCTGAAATCGCTACCGGAGGTGGCATTGGTCTTTTCCAAGAACGGCAACGCCGACCTTGGCACCGACCCGATGCCGCCCAACGCCTCGGACACCTATGTCATCCCCAAGCCCGAGGATGAGTGGCCGGCCGAGGTCAAGTCGAAGGAGGACATCCTTAAGCGAATCGAGGAACGGATGAAGCCGCTGATCGGCAATCGCACCGAGATTCAGCAGCCCATTCAGATGCGCTTCAACGAACTCATCGCCGGCGTGCGCGCGGATGTCGCGGTCAAGCTCTATGGCGACGACCTCGGCGCGATGAGTGCCCAGGCCAACCGGATCGCCGGTATCCTTCGCTCGATACCGGGCGCCGGTGACGTCAGCGCAGAGCAAACATCGGGTGCGCCGACCTTCGACGTTAAGATCGATCGGCAGGCTGCGGCGCGTTACGGCCTGTCGGTCGAGGAGGTGGCGAACACCGTCGCCGCCGCGCTCGGCGGGCGCGAGGCCGGGCTGCTGTTCGAGGGCGATCGGCGCTTCTCAGTGGTGGTGCGACTGCCGGACGCGCAGCGCGACGATCTGGAAACGCTTGGCGCGATTCCGGTCATGCTGCCCGCAGGACCGGGCGAGGTCGCGCGCTCGATCGCGCTGCGCGAGGTGGCACGGTTCAGCTACACACAAGGGTTGAACCAGATCAGCCGTGAGAACGGCAAGCGCATGGTCGTCGTGCAGGTCAATGTGCGCGGTCGCGATCTCGGGGGCTTCGTCACCGAAGCCCAGGAGAAGATCGGCCAGCTCAATCTGCCCGCTGGCATGTATACCGATTGGGGCGGCACGTTTGAAAGCCTCCAGTCGGCACGTTTGCGCCTGCTGATTGTGGTTCCGATCTGCTTCCTCGCCATTTACGCACTGCTTTACATGGCGCTCGGCGGCTTCGTGCCGGCGGCGATCGTGTTCTCGGCAGTGCCGATGGCGCTGGCGGGTGGGGTGTTTGCGCTGCTGTTGCGTGGCATACCCTTCTCGATCACGGCGGCGGTTGGGTTCATCGCCCTGTCGGGCGTCGCCGTGCTCAACGGCCTCGTCATGATGAGCGCGATCCGAAAGCGGCGTGACGATGGCGTCGATGAGGATGAAGCGATCATCGGCGGCGCGATGGAACGTGTCCGGCCAGTGCTGATGACCGCATTGGTCGCCAGCCTCGGCTTCGTGCCGATGGCGCTCGCCACGGGCACCGGCGCCGAGGTGCAGCGTCCGCTCGCGACAGTCGTGATCGGGGGCCTCATCACCTGCACGGCGCTCACCCTGCTGGTCCTGCCGGCGATCACTGCGCTCATGTCCCGCTACATGGCCGGGCGCGGGCAAAGGGATGAGCGCGCAGAGCCGCATGAGCCCTTGCCGGCCAACTAGCAAGAGGGGCCGGCGGCGAACCGCAAACGTCGTCGGCCCCTCGACACGAAACGAAGAGAGGACAGCGTTATGACAGCCAAATCCTATTCCTTGCTCCGTATCTTCACCGATGAACTGGCGATGAGCGGCGACCGTCCCGTGTTCGAGGTGATTCTGGAGAAGGCGAAAGCGCATAAACTGCTTGGAGTGACGGTCCTGAACGGGCGTGTCGGCTTCGGGCATTCCAAACTGATTCATGCCTCTGGCTTCCTCGATCGCAATGATCCCCTGGTCGTTGAAATCGTCGACGAAGACGAGCGCCTTCGGACGTTCGTGACGGAGATCAACACCATACGTAGCATCGGGCTCATCACGATCGCGCCGGTCGAGACATTGCTCGGCGCGCGCGACGATCAAGCCTGAAAAGGCCGTCGAGACGTCGGGAGCTGAGCCATGTTCACCGTCGAGAATGAAACCGTCATCCACACGTCGCTTCCGCGGGTTTGGACCGCCATCACGAGGTTTGACGATTACCCTCGCTGGCATCCTTTCGTCAGAATAACCGGTTCGCTGACGTCGGATACAAAGGTCGATTATTCGTTCCGCATGAAGACAGGCAATGCGCCTTTCCGAACCGTCGATGCCCGCATTGTAACGGTAGATGAGCAGCGGTGCTTTGCCCTGCGCTTCGGTCTGGGAAAGCTTTTCGCACTGGAGGAAAGCTACCTGCTCTCTGCAATCCCCCCAGGCGCGCGCGTGGTCCACAGTTTCCGCTGCACGGGGCTTTTATCCTTGCTGCCGCTCAAAGGTGCGAAGCGACTTTTCGGTTCGTTGCTCAGGGCCGAGGACCGCTTGCTCGCGCGGCATCTTGCGCTCCGCAGGCCGTCAACTGCACCCAGGCGTCGCGCCAGGAAGGGCTTTCGCTCCGGTGCTTAAAATCGAGATTGGTTCGGGCCTGCCCCTTGAGGTCTGAACCACGCCGCGGGCGCTCGCCCCCGCGCTCGCGGCGAAATGTCCCCTCAGGGTGCGGGAAACGGGAGCCTCTATCGGGCGAACGGAAAAATGAAGCGACAGGAGGCAGCGTTACGATGAGTGAGGCAGTTGAACCCCGGGAAGACGGTGCGACCTGGCGCGACCTGATGACACGGGAACGCTGGATCGAAATTGGCCGGATACTGCTTACCGGCACGGTGGCGCTGCTGTATTGGCAACAGCTTGTGCCGATCCAGGTGCTTTGGGCTGCGGTCGTCATCGGCCTCTATCCGCTGGTCAGGACAGGGCTCGCCGACCTCATAACTGAACGTAAGATCGGCACCGAGATCTTCGTGACGATCGCGACCATTGTCGCGATATTCGGCGGCGAAACTGTGGCCGGCGCCGTCCTAATGGTCATCATTCTCATTGCGGAGTTCATTGCCGACCTCAATACCGATCGCGCTCGCGCCTCGATCAAGGCGCTGATCGGGTCCGTGCCCCAAACCGCGATCGTGCGGGATAACGTCCTATGTGGGGAAGCAGCAGCGGGAAATGGCCAGCAGGTCTCGTTGCGCCAAGTATGATCGGCGCTGGTGTC
>NZ_JAIEPN010000144.1 GCF_019748365.1 Novosphingobium sp. | reverse complement strand
TTTCGGAGCAAATTGACCAGGACTTGCTGGATCTGGACCTTGTCCACCAATACATGCTTGGCCAGCGGATTAAGGTTCACGAGCGGGCGAACACCACTTTCCTTGGCGCCCGCAAGCGCCAGCTGGGCTGCGTCGTCGATAACTAGGCGCAGATCCTCAACAACCTTGTCGACTTCACCGCGCGCGACAAATTCCCGCAGACGTCTGACAATGAAACCCGCCCGAAAGGTCTCCTTGGCTGCCTCCGACAGGGCCTCCTGAACTATGGCCATCGGGGTGCCTTGAGGATCGGCGAGAATGTCTCTCGTTTCCTCAAGGTAATTGGCAACTGCTGTCAGCGGCTGATTCAGTTCATGCGCCAGGGTGGATGCCATGGTCCCCATCGCGCTGAGCCGCGACACATGGATCAGTTCGGCCTGCAGCTCGCGCATTTTGAGATCGTCGCGTTCTTTCTCAGAGAGATCTCGGATGAAGCCAGTAAAGACGCGGTCTCCGTGATGCCCGGCGACGCCGACCGAGAGATGCATGGGAAAGTCTGTTCCGTCACGACGACGGCCTGTCACAGTGCGTCCGGTCCCGATAATACGAGGCTCTCCTCCTTCTCGGTAATGCCGGATATAGTCGTCATGCCGCTCCTTGTCGGGCGCAGGCATCAGGCAGCTCACATTGCAGCCCACGACTTCACCCTCTTCATATCCGAAGAGACGCTGTGCCGCGGCACTGAAAGACACGATCACTCCGAGCTCGTCGATGACGATCATCGCGTCCGGGACGGTATCCAGGATCGACTGGAGGTGCTGCTCACGCGTGTCATTCGCCGCCCGGATGGCCGCCTCGTGCGTGATATCCCGGGCCATGACATGGAAGCCGTGCAGAGTGCTCTCTTGTTGCAAGGCCGTAATCGTCATTCGCGACAGATATTCTGTGCCCGAGCGCCGTAAACGCCACATTTCCCGCTCGTAGCCACCCTCGCGCGCCGCTGTGGCCAGATCAATATCCGGCAGGCCCGCGGCCTTTTCTTCAGATGAATAGAACAACTCGTGCGAGCTGCCCACGCACTCGGCAGACGCCCATTGGTCCGCTCGATGGCCTTCGCCATTGAGCGCGAGGATCTTTCCGTGCGGATCAAGAATGAGCTGAACGTGCTTCGCCGATTGCGCAAACGCAAGGCGCACAAGATCGCTCAGTTCCGCATTGCCGCCGGCAATTTCATCCATGCCCCTTTGTTCGCCTCCAGATTAAAACCAGAACCGGACGCCCGCCACGAAGCTTGTGGCGTGAACATCTTCCCCGCGAGCCCTCGCGTAGCTGGCTGTGTCTCCAAGTTTGCGGTAATACGAAACGCCAATGTAGGGCGCGAACTGACGCTTGATCTCGTATCTGAGCCGCGCGCCGAGTTCGACATTTGACAGGCCAGAGCCAATCGCGATCTCAGGAATGTCCTGCGCGGAGAAATTGAGCTCGACGCGTGGCTGGAAGATGAGGCGCTGCGAAATGCGCTGGTCGTAATAGCCTTCGACCCGTCCAATGACCTCGCCCTTGTTCGACAGGAAGACGCCGCCTTCGACCTCGAACATCCCGGGAGCCAAGCCCTCAAAGCCGATGGTTGCATAGGTACGGCGCGGCGATGGCCCTATATCCTGTCGGATACCGGCCTGCAGATTGAAGTAGGGGTCGATGGCATGGCTGTACAGAAGTTGCACTTCGCCACTGTCCAGACCACGGCGAAGCTCGCCTTCACCTTCGCTCTTGATCCACAGCCGATTGATGTCGCCGCCGTACCAGGCCTCACCATCCCATCGATAGCCATCACGGCCGCGATGGGCCTGATATTCTGCGATGTTGAGAAGTGCCGCGCCGAAATTGAGCCCCCCACTTTCCTTCATCATTTCCGCATGAGCGCGCGCCATTTCTCCGGGAGGGAATTGACGGTCCGCATAGCGATCCGTTGGGACAGGGGGTGGCGGCGCACTTCCAGGAGGCAATGCCGTGCCCGACATCGCCATGCCTTCTGCGGCCGCTTCGCCTTCCGCAGCTGGCATCGGCATTTCGCCCATCGCCCCATGGTCGATCACGGTGTCGCTTGTTGGTCCGTGGTTCATTTTGCTGTGATCGACCTCAGGTGCCGCAGGCCGGGCTGCAGGTGCCGGGGGTTTCTCGACGGGAGCAGGCGTCGCTCGCTTTGGTTTTGCGGGAGACGCCTTGGCTTTTTTGGGGGCTGCCTTTTTTGGAGCCGGCATTTCCATGCCCGGCATGTTGTCCATCGAATGGTCCTGTGCCCACGCCGGAACGGACAGGCCTAAGGTGGCCGCCGTTATTAATGCTGTGCGAAGCGTGCTCATGCCGCGTCTCCCTTGGGACGGACACTGACAACGCGCATCATGCCAGCATGCATGTGGTAAAGGAGATGACAGTGGAATGCCCAGTCGCCGACAGCATCGGCCGTGAAGTCCCAAGTGGCGATCCCGCCAGGTTGCACGATAACTGTGTGCTTTCTTGGCGCACGGTCGCCATGGCCGGTGACCAATTCGAAGAAGTGTCCATGAATATGGATGGGGTGCGCCATCATGGAATCATTGATCAGATTGACGCGCACCCTCTCGCCTTCGGTGAAAGGGATCGGCTCATGAACGTCTGACATCTTCCGCCCGTCGAACGACCACATAAAGCGTTCCATGTTCCCGGTAAGATGGATATCGAGGCTGCGCGACGGAGCCCTGACGTCGGGATTTCGCTCGAGTGCTATAAGGTCTGTATAAACGAGCACCCTGTGGCCGACATCCTGCAGGCCCTGTCCCCGGTCCCCCATGCGATCGACTGGCATGGGGGAGATTGTCTGGACTCCAGGGTCACGCTTGACTTGCGGCGCATTGCCGAAGTCGCGCATATTCATTGATCCCATCTGGTGGCCTGAATGGTCCGCCATCCCGGACGCTCCATCCATTCCCGCCATGCTGCCATGGTCCATGCTGGCCATCGAGGAGTGATCCATACCCGACATGTCCGCGGGGCCGGATGGCCCACTCGTGGTCCCCATCTCCATCGCCGATCCGGCAGCGGCAGCAGCCGTTGCCAGACCTGCGGACGCGTTCTGTTCAGCGGTTGGGTCGACTCCGCGACCCTTCATGTCCATCCCCCCCATGCCGGGCATGTCCATTCCCATGTCCTTCATCGTCGCCAATGGGCGCTTGCGAAGGGCCGGAACCGCAGCGCTCATGCCTGGGCGCGGAGCCAATGTGGCACGGGCCATGCCGGAACGATCAACGGCTTCGCCGACAAAGGTATAGGCCAAGTCTGCGGTGGGGCGGACGACAACGTCGTAGGTCTCGGCAACGCCGATTTGGAACTCGTCAACATCGACAGGCATGACATTTTGCCCGTCAGCCTGAACAATTTGCAGGGTGAGACCCGGAATTCTGACATTGAAGGTGGTCATGGCTGACGCGTTGATTACCCGCAGGCGCACGCGCTCGCCCGGTTTGAAGAGGGCCGTCCAATTGTCTTCCGGTCCATGCCCGTTGACCAGGAATGTATAGGTCGAGCCGGTCACGTCAGAAATATCGGCCGGATCCATGCGCATCTGACCCCAGTCGAGACGCTCCTTGAGGGGCTGATCCTTCCCTCCGAGCAGGCCTGACAAGGTCTGACGTTGAAAGTTGAAATGGCCCGGATTGGCCTTCAGCCTACGGAAGATCGCAGCAGGAGTAAGCGGGCTATGATCCGCAAGCACTATGACATGCTCCCGGTCAAATTGGACAGGATCCGCCCCCGCCGGATCGATCACGATCGGTCCGTAATGGCCTTCCTGTTCCTGCAATCCCGAGTGGCTGTGGTACCAGTAAGTGCCGTTTTGCTTTACATCGAACTCATAAAGATAGCTTCCGCCTGGCTTGATCCCGGGAAAGGATACCCCGGGCACGCCATCATGTTCCGGAGGAACGAGCAGACCGTGCCAGTGGATCGAACTGTCTTCCTCAAGCTGGTTGTGGACGTGCAACCGCACCCGCTGACCTTCGCGCAGCCTGATCAGGGGCGCTGGAACCGTGCCGTTCACACCGATTGCGCGGAACGCCTTCCCGTCAATCATCATCGATTGGCGGGCGATTGTCAGCTTGATGTCTTCACCGCTGACGGTGGGAAGCGGCGCTGCGATGCCGGAGGATACAGGTTTGGCCCAGGCCGGAAAGAAGGAGGCAAGTGCGATACCCCCTCCCACCAGCGCTGATCCACGAAGGATATCTCTACGTCCGACGATTGTCGTCATGGGGGTGTTTCTGCCTATGGGGTTTGGAGCCACTGCAAATGAATACGCACCCCGATGCTCAACCCCTCAAACTTTTTTGAGTTTGTCCATCAATCGCGCCCGCGCCCGATAAACCCTCGCTTCGACGGCCTTCTCGCTCAATCCGAGGATCTGTGCGGTTTCCGCCTGTGTGTGCGCATCAATGGTCCGGAGGATGAGGGGTTCGCGCAATGAAGCGGGCAATTCGGAAATTGCCTTCAGGATCACTTTTAATTCGGATCGGTCGGAGGCCGCTATGTCAGCTCCTGGAGCCGGATCAGCCACCTCTTCAGCTTCCGTCAAAGGGGCTGCTGCAAGCATAAACCTGCGCACCAGCGCACGCCGCCTCCAGTCCTTGCACTTGTTCAAAGCAATACGAGCCAGCCATTGCTTGAAAGGGCGCGCCCGATCGAAGCGGTCAAGGGCGCCAAACGCCGCGATGAATGCCCCCTGTGTGACATCCAGGCTTTCATCCGCATCGCCGATCTGCGCGCGAACAAGCCTGTACACCCAATCACGATGCCGGCGGACAAGCTCGCTACAAGCGGTCTGGTTTCCGCCGATGGCTAACGAAGCCAAGTCCTGATCTTCAAGCTCAGAGAGTTGCCCTGTCACCGCTCCCTGCCTGTGAGCGCCTTGACGATCGCCCGATCAAATTTGGACGCCTGTTCCGGGGTCAGGACGGATCGCATCGCAAAGATATGTTCAAGCGTTTCTTTCTGCATCTGCCCCATCGCATCGTGCGACCGGTCGATTGCCTCGGACACCTTTGGGCCATATCCATGCTCGGACTCGATCGCCTCGGCGAGACGTGCGTTGTCCGCGCGAAGTTCCAGTTCCAAAGCCTGGCGACGCACCGCAAAACGCTGCTCGATTACTTCGATCTGCGCTTCCTGTTTGGCATCGAGTTCGAGTTGGTGGTGCAGCATCTCGTGCAACTCGCTTTCCGGCGAGGCAGTTCGGATCAAGGCCTGACCCGCAAGTGCCCCGATAACCGCGAATGCGAATGCAACAAGCGCGAAAACGAGGGTCTTTCGCCAAGCCATTTCAGCGCGACATCAGCAAGGTTGAAGGCGCCAAAGCGGCCGGAACGCCGAGAGGGGAAATGGGTGCGGCGTCGGCAGGTGCACCGGACAACATCGAACCACCAACCCCGATGAACAAAGCGATCGCTGCCGCGAGGCTGAGGCCCGTACGGTTGATGGGAACGATGGCCCGCCGTCTGGCGAGCTCCGTCATGACCGCGTCGTCGATCAACGCGAGGCGCGCGGGCGGCGGCTCGTTGCGCAGTCGTTCCAGAAGTTGATCAAGGTCCGTCATGGCTCATTTCTCCCATATCCATGGTTGAATACGCAGCAAAGGTGAAATGCCCTCATATGGACGCAGAAATTTTTGAGGGGTGTCCAAGCGCGGCGCGTATTCAACACGGGCAACCTGAGCCCGCGAAGGAGCCATTCATGAAAAAGTTTCGCAGTTTGATTGCAAGCGTCCTGGCCGCCGGAGCCGCGATTGCCACGCCGGCGCTCGCCCATCCGAAGCTCGTGACGGCACAGCCGGCCGACAAGGCCGCCACCGCCCCGACCAATCGCATCACCCTGACGTTCAGCGAGCCCCTTGTTGCCGCTGTTTCGGGCATGGAAGTCACGATGACCGGCATGCCAGGCATGCCCAACCACAATATGAAAATGACCGGATACAAGACCTCGGTCAGCGAGGATGGCAAGACCCTGGTCGCTACATTCGGGCGGCCCCTCATGGCAGGAACTTATAGCGTGCAGTGGCACGTCGTCTCGAGCGATACGCACCGCATCAACGGCACTCTCGCTTTTACTGTGCGCTGATCGCGTGGAGGACTGGGGGATCATAGCCCTGAGATGGGCGCTGTTCGTAAGTCTTGGCCTATTGTTCGGGCTGACCGCATTCAAGCGCCTGTCACTCGGCAGTGATCGCCCGTCCGATGCAAATGTCCGACATGCGGTGGCATTGCTGATCGTCGCAGCTTCGGCGGCGGCGCTGTCGGTTCTTGGCTTCGCCGTGCAAGTCAGCAGCATGGCCGGTGTACCGTTTGCCGAGGTGGACAAGGCCACTGTTCAATCCCTGCTTGGGGAAACAGCTCTAGGTCTGGCACTCAAGGTCCGCCTCGCCGCTCTATTGGCAGTGATTATCATGGCTGTTGCAGCCGCCCTGTGGCGTTTGTCCAGTTCGGCGGCCCAGGCATCGGCAAGCGGGGTGGCTTTGGCCACCCTAACCTGGTCCGGTCACGGTGCAGCGACCGATGGGACGGTCGGATGGGTACATTTGGCAGCCGACATACTTCACCTCCTCGCAGCCTCCACCTGGATCGGCGCATTGGCAGGATTCTTGTGGATGCTGTTTCGCGCGGGAAGTGGTCAAGTTGACGAGGCAAGGCAGACGTGCAGGGTGCTTGCCGACTTTGCAACTGTTGGATCTTCATTGGTTGTGATTTTACTGCTGACGGGTCTCGCAAATGCTTTTTTCATTTTGCGCGACGGAGATCCCTGGGCCGCTTTGGCGGCACCTTATGGCCAGTTGCTGGCCCTGAAAATGGTCTTGTTTGTGGGCATGCTCGGGTTGGCCGGAGTGAACCGGTTGCGGCTCACGCCGGCCCTCTCCGCAGCCGTCGAGAATGGTGATCCTGAGCGAGCGCTAAAGCCGCTGCGACGGAGCATTGTTCTGGAATTTGGCTTGGGGATCGGGATACTGGTCCTGGTAGCATGGCTCGGGACGTTGGCACCGAACACAACGCCGGTAGCATCGTGATGCCTTCTGATGAGCGCGGCAGCTGGAGAACAGACACATGACTCCTAATCACTCTGGCGGCCATCAGCATGGCGACAATGGACTCGCTGCAAATCACCAACCGGTTTCTGTACGTGATCCTGTTTGCGGAATGACTGTCGATCCGTCCGTGACCCTTCATCATGCACATCATGGTGATCAAGAGTGGCACTTTTGCAGCGCCAAGTGCCGCACCAAATTTGTTGCTGATCCCGAGCATTACCTGACACCGCCCGAGCCCGTCGATGCGCCTGCTGGGACGATCTGGACCTGTCCGATGCACCCCGAGGTGCGGCAGGATCACCCGGGGGCTTGCCCTATCTGCGGCATGGCACTTGAGCCTGCCGAAGTCGGTCTCGACAGCGGGCCCAGCCCCGAACTGATCGACATGACCCGGCGGTTCAAGATCGGCCTTATACTGGCGCTGCCCGTGCTGGTGCTGGAGATGGGCGGCCACATTTTCCCCGCGCTTCATCACATCGTACCGATGCGGCTCTCGACCTGGATCCAACTCGTGTTGGCGACGCCGGTCGTGCTTTGGGCGGGTTGGCCCTTTTTCGTGCGGGGTTGGGCATCGCTCAAGACCCGAAACCTCAACATGTTTACCCTGATCGCGATGGGCACCGGGGTCGCATGGGTCTACAGTATGTTCGCGGCGCTTGCGCCTGAGTTGTTCCCACCGGCGTTCCGCAATGCCGATGGCAGTGTTGCTGTCTATTTCGAAGCCGCCGCGGTGATCACCGTGCTGGTTCTTTTGGGCCAGGTTCTGGAACTCAGGGCCCGCGAACGCACTTCTGGCGCAATCAAGGCATTGCTTGGCCTTGCACCCAAGACCGCGCGCCGCCTTCTTGCCGATGGCAGCGATGAGGAGGTCAGCCTCGAAGCTATAGGGTTCGGTGATCGCTTGCGTGTCCGTCCTGGCGAAAAGGTGCCTGTCGACGGAATTGTCGAGGACGGCCGCTCGTCGCTTGATGAATCCATGGTCACCGGCGAATCCATGCCGGTCACCAAGGCCAAGGGCGATAATGTCATCGGCGGCACGCTCAACCAGACCGGTGCACTGGTCATCTCCGCGACCAAGGTGGGCCGGGACACGATGCTCGCCCGCATCGTCCAGATGGTCGCCGAAGCCCAGCGCTCGCGTGCGCCGATCCAGCGCATGGCCGATCAGGTCTCGGGCTGGTTCGTGCCTGTGGTGATCGCTATCGCCGTTCTTGCCTTCGTGGGATGGGGCATTTGGGGACCAGAGCCGCGCTTTGCCTATGGCCTGGTTGCGGCGGTCGCGGTGCTGATCATCGCTTGCCCTTGCGCACTTGGCCTCGCCACGCCGATGTCGATCATGGTCGGCGTAGGACGAGGCGCTGGCCTTGGCGTGCTCATCAAGAATGCCGAAGCGCTGGAGCGCATGGAAAAGGTCGACACGCTCGTTGTCGACAAGACCGGGACGCTCACGATGGGGCGTCCGGCGGTCACCGCGATCGTGCCCTCTCCGGGCCACACGGAAGAGGATGTTCTGCGTCTTGCTGCGGCGGTCGAGCAATCGTCCGAGCATCCGCTTGCGCTCGCCATCGTCGAGGCCGCAAAGGCGCGCAGCCTCGTGCTGGCGCAGGTTGCCGAGTTCGACTCCCCCACCGGGCGCGGCGCTCTGGGCACAGTCGAGGGCAAGCGGATCGTACTCGGCAACGCACGTTTTTTGACGGAGCAGAACATCGACACGGCTGCGCTTGCGGCAGCAGCGGACGATCTGCGACGCGAGGGCGCGACGGCTATCTTTGTCGGCATTGATGGACAGGCCGCTGGTGCCATCGCGATCGCCGATCCGGTGAAGCCGACGACACCCGAGGCACTTGATGCCTTGCGCCGCGAAGGCATCCGCGTGGTCATGCTGACGGGTGACAACCGGACCACGGCAGAGGCGGTCGCGCGCAGGCTCGGGATCGACGAAGTCGAGGCGGACGTTCTCCCCGATCAGAAGAGCGCTGTTGTCGCGCGCTTGAAGAGCGAGGGCCGCGTGGTTGCCATGGCAGGTGACGGCGTGAATGATGCCCCGGCGCTTGCGGCGGCCGACGTTGGGATCGCCATGGGCTCAGGGACTGACGTCGCCATCGAAAGTGCCGGCGTCACGCTGCTCAAGGGCGATCTTATGGGCATCGTTCGCGCCCGCCGCCTGAGCCAAGCGACAATGTCGAACATCCGCCAGAATCTGGTGTTTGCCTTTATCTACAATGCCGCCGGCGTGCCGGTGGCGGCAGGTCTTCTCTATCCGCTGTTCGGCATCCTGCTCTCGCCGATGATTGCGGCGGGAGCGATGGCGCTGTCATCCGTTAGCGTCGTGACGAATGCGCTTCGACTTAACCGGGCCACCATTTGAGCAAGCCGCGACAACAGGACGTCAGATTTTCATGAGATCCCTACGTACCAGAGTGCATTTGACAGCAAGCCGCATGCACAAATGGCTGTCTCTGATTATTGGATTGCAGGTCCTCATCTGGATGACGAGCGGCCTTGTGATGAGCGCATTGCCGATCGAGCGCGTGCACGGAGAACACCTTGTCGATCGCAAGGCACAGCCGCCAATCACGGGTGTTTCGGCGGTGCGTCCACTTGGTGAACTGCTATCCAGAATACCAGGCCCAGTCGAGGAAATCACGCTTCGAATGGGTCAAGGCCGCCTCTTGGCCGAGGCAAAGTCAGGCGGAAGGACCTTTTTGTTTGATCCGTCGACCGGCGCCCGAATGCTACAAATCTCGAAGGATCAGGCTGCCAGGATCGCCCGCGAAAGCTGGAAGGGTGGCGGGAATCCTGAGATCAAGGTCACCGAAGTCGAGAACCTGTCGCCAGAATTTCGGGGGCCGTTGCCGGCTTGGCAGGTCACTATCAACGATACGACACACGTCTATGTTTCAAGAGATACCGGAAGGATTCTCGCGGTCCGTAGCAGCACATGGCGGCTCTACGATTTCTTCTGGAGCCTGCACATCATGGACTGGAAGAACCACCAAAACTTCAACACATGGTGGCTGCTCTGCTTCGCCATCGGTGGATTGATTTCTGGTCTGGCCGGCACCGTCCTGTTGTTTATGCGATGGCCAGTCCGGCGTCGGCGCAAAGTTCTGCGGGGGACTCCGGTCAGCGCGTCCGATCCGCACAATACAGCCGAGGAGTTTACGAGGCCATGAACAGCCCAGATGCGCTTGATCAAAACGGGGCGCCTACGCTTTCCGATCTGGCCAAGGTTCCAGCGGTAACGCTCGGTTTCTGGGTCATCAAGATCCTCGCGACCACGCTTGGGGAAACCGGCGGCGACACGGTCAGCATGACGATGAATCTGGGCTATCTGGTCGGCACCGCGATTTTCCTCGGACTGCTGGTGCTGCTGGTCTGGTGGCAAGTGCAGGCAAGGCGATTTCACCCCGTTCTCTATTGGGCAACCATCATCGCTTCAACGACGGCCGGGACGACCATGGCCGACTATGCGACCCGTTCGATCGGAATTGGCTACACCGGCGGCTCGCTGCTGCTACTCGCCTGCGTTCTGGCCTCGCTCTATGCATGGCACAGAACCTTGGGCACGATCTCGGTGGAAAGCGTCCACGAACCGCGGGCCGAGACATTCTACTGGATCACGATAACCTTCTCGCAGACCCTAGGAACCGCGCTGGGCGATTGGCTGGCTGATACGGGAGGTCGTGGTTATGTCGGAGCCGCAGCCATCTTTGCAGCGATGCTTGCGGTGGTGGCGGTGCTCTTTTTCCGCACCACGATCAACCGGACCATCCTGTTCTGGAGCGCCTTCATATTGACGCGCCCGCTCGGCGCGGCAGTGGGCGATTTTCTCGACAAGCCGGTCGATCATGGCGGACTTGCCTTGAGCAGACCCATGGCGTCGGCGGCTTTGGCTGTCGCCATCGTCGTGCTGATCTTCGCGCTTCCCCAACGTGCCGGAAATCACCCGGCCAATGCAGCTTCATAGTTAGAAGGAAATCCGTCGATGAAAAGACTTGTTCTGGCACTCATGCTTTTCGCAACCCCTGCAATGGCTGCGTCCGACATTGTCATGCACCGTGATCCCGGATGCGGATGTTGCGAGCAGTGGGCAGCCCAGGTGCGTTCCGCGTTCGGACGCAAGGTCAGCATCGTCGATGATGCAAACCGCGCCGCACTCGATGCCCGTTTAGGTTTGCCTGCCTCGCTGTCAGGGTGCCATACCGCAATCATCGACGGTATGGCGTTCGAGGGCCATGTGCCGATTGCTGACATGCGGCGTGCCCTGGCGGCGAAACCTCGCGGTGTTCGTGGGCTCGCGGTTGCCGGAATGCCGCTGGGATCGCCAGGCATGGAAGTGCCCGGCCGGCCGGCGGATCATTACAATGTGGTCGCGTTCGGTCCCGGGGGAACGTATGTCTATGCGCGGCACTGAACAGGTGGCAGTGGACGGCTCGCTCAGCGCTCCTTCCGCAAGCTGCTGAACTGGAACTTCTGGACACTGCCGCCTGGTGTCATGTGGTCGTAGCGACGCTCATCCAGCAGAGTGAAGTCTGGCCCCAGCACTATCCCGATAGTGGCCGCATCGTGGCGGGCGACGGCCAAGTCGCAGCATTTCTCCGGCCCGTCGGGGGCGAAAGTCCCGATGATTGCGACACCACCCGGATTGAGCGCAGAGGTGAGCGCCTTGACATAGGCAGTCTGCTCTTCGGGGGTGGTGAGAAAATGGAAGGCCGCGCGGTCGTGCCAGAGGTCAAACCGCTTGGCAGGCTGCCACTGGGTGACATCACCGACAATCCACTCGGCCGCGCTGGCAAGCGGCCCCAGCCTTGCCTTGGTAATCTCGAGCGCCTGCGCAGATAGATCCAGCACGGCGACGTGGGCATGGCCTAGGGCGAGCAGCGCATCGACCAGTCGCGAAGCACCGCCGCCGATGTCGATGATCGAACCCAGACCGACCCCGGCCGCCTCGATCAGTTCCAGAGAAACCGCCGGGGACTGCTCGAACCAGCTCACGCTGTCGTCGGCCTTGGTCGTGTAGACTTTGTCCCAGTGGGCCTGGCGCGTTTCTGTCGTCAACCGATTCCTGTTCCCGTTCGGCCCGGACCATGGAAAATGATCATGGCGCCCAACAGGCAAATCGCAGCACCGGCCGTGTCCCAGCGATCGGGCCGAATGCCTTCCACCGCCCAAAGCCAGACCAGTGACGCCAGGATGTAGATACCCCCATACGCCGCATATGTGCGTCCCGCCGCTGGCGCTTGGCTTAATGTCAATGCCCAGGCAAAACCAGCAAGCGAGGCCATTCCGGGAAGCAGCCAGAGCGGTGAACGATCAAGCCGCAGCCATGCCCAGAAGGCAAAGCAGCCGCCGATTTCGGCCAATGCCGCAACGAGATACAGGGCCAATTGCTTCATCTGGCATTCCGCTTCTTCCAGAACCTGTGGGACAGACGGACCCGCAACTTTTGCCCACTGTGCAATCAAGGGCAAGGCGCAACAGGCGACGCAGGCTAGGCCGATACCGAACAGGGCCTCCATTCTCATCGCAATAGTCCGTTGCAGTTTGCATGCGAAGGACGGGTCACTGCGATCTCGGATCAGGCTCTGATGCAAATGGAAATTGTAACAGGCTACCGTTCATGAAATGCTCAGCGGCGCCGTGGGTAGCGCATTTGGCTACACCATCTTGACCATCCGCTGTTCCGAGGCGGTCGGCTAACTGCCTGAAATGGTCAGGCCGTGCGCGGCCAGTCAGGGTGAATGTCATCGATCACAAAGGCATGGGCCGTGGATTGGCCGAGGCTATGATGCTCGCGCAGATGGACATGGTCTGGCGGCAGGTCGTCATGGCTGTGCGCGAGCGATTCGGGCTCGTGCGACGGCCAGAGCCATAGGGCTGCGACCGTTCCAATCCCCGCGACCAGCGCCAGCACAGTGAAGGCCGCAACCTGGCCCAGCACGGCACCGATTTGTCCGGCGAGCGGATAGCAAATCAGCCAACAGCCGTGGCTCAGCGCGAATTGCGCAGCAAAGACCGCAGGCCGGTCGTCGGCATTGGCCGAGCGCCGCAACAGCCGGCCTGACGGGGTCACGCTCATCGAATAGGCAATGCCGAGGACGAACCAGCCCGCCAGCAGCAGCGGCCAATAGCCCGCGCCTTTACCAAATATTGCGGTCAGCAGCGCCATGGCCGCCAGACCGGTGGTCAGCAGCGCCGCCGCGCTTAGCATAAGTGTCCGATCGCTGACCTTGTCGAGCAGGCGCGGAATGAACAAGGCAGCGAGCATCGACCCGAAGCCATAGGCCGCAAGTGTGAGTGCCACTTCACGCTGGCCGAAGCCGAGCCCACCGCGCACGATCACTACAGTATTGACGATGACCATCGAACTGGCTGCCGCCGAGGCCAGGCTGAGTGCAAGCAAGCCCTTGAGGCGCGGCGTCTTGAGGTAGATTCGGAGACCCCGTGTTGTCTTGGTCCAGATCCCGCCCGGGCGCGGCTTGGCCGGCGAGCGCGGCAATGTGACCGAAACCACCAGCAGCGCCGAGCTGATGAAGCCGACCGAAGTCCCCGCGAACAGCCAGTGAAAACTGATCACCGAAAGCAGGGCTGCCGCAAGGATCGGGCTGACAAGGCTTTCCATGTCATAGGCAAGCCGCGATAGCGACAGCGCGCGGGTATAGTCCCCTTCGTCGGGCAGCACGTCGGGGATCGTCGCCTGAAAGGTCGGGGTGAACGCGGCAGAGGCCGATTGCAGCACGAAGATCAGAACATAGATCTGCCAGATCTGATCGACGAACGGCAGGTTGAGCGCTACGGCGGCCCGCACCAGATCCATGGCGACAAGGAAGGCGCGGCGCGGCAACCGGTCTGCAAAGGCGCCGACCACAGGCGCAACACCGATATAGGCGACCATCTTGATTGCCAGTGCGGTTCCCAGCACGGCCCCGGCGTTGCCTCCGGCGATGTCGAAAGCGAGCAGTCCGAGCGCAACCGTCGCGAGCCCCGTGCCGATAAGCGCGATAACCTGTGCGCTGAGGAGATGACGGTAGGTGCGATTGGCAAGGACGGACAGCATGTTCGTACTCTTGCCCTCGCTACCGGCACCGGGCAAGCACGATAGTTGTTCGCCATATATCTGCCTTGAGAAGCTCGGAAAGTTCATCCGCCCGAATGCGCGGGTGGCGACGAGTTTGGCCATCAGCCCCCCGGTCAGCACCATGCGCAAACCCCAGAGCGTGGTCCTGAGCGTGCGCCGCTCGGCCTAGACTTTTTGCGTCCGGTGGGACCGTCATGCCATGATCTCCTCGATAAGCAGGAGCACGAGGAAGCCGACGAAGAACATCGCACTGATCAGAGGCGAGTCTGGCCTTTCGTGTGCCTCAACCAGCAGCTCTTCGATGACGAGGTAGAGCAGCGCCATCAGGCCGAAGCTCAGGAATCCGGTGATCCATATCGGTGCCAGCAACGCCACCGGCTGCGCGATCAGCGTACCGATCGGCACTAGCACCGCCAGCGCGCAGGTAAGGCCGATCGCCTTTGCTTTGCGATACCGGCCTGCCAGATCGTTGGTCAGGGTCAGGGCCAGAAAAAGCACTTCGAGGGTCAGTGCGACGGCCAGCAGCGAACCCGCCTTCTCGCCCGCGATGAAGGCGAGGCCGAGGACCAAGCCGTCTATTGCCAGGTCGAGCCCGATTGCGGCGAGCAGCGCGACCGGTCCCTTAAACCGGCTTTCCGCCGCCTTCAGGCCGAGCATCACGGCGACGCCCAGCGCCCCACCGATCAGCGTTGCCGTCGGAGAACCGCCGTGCATCACCAGCGGCAGGATCTCTGTCGCAGCGGCGGCGAACACCACGCCGGCCGCGAGGTGTTGCATGGCCGCGACCAGCTTCTCACCGGGCGTGCGCCATCCGGCGACCAGCGCGCCGATGATGATCGCGATCATCGGGATTAGGGAAAATTTGAGCGCTGCCATCGTCAACGCCTCTCGGTGCCGGGTTGGTTGGTCACAAGCTGGTTGCCTTCCTGCACAGGACCGAACGCTTGTCCGCTTCCTCGATCTTGATTTCGTTGCCTGAGAAGGTAGCGCTCATCGTGTCGCCGACATATTGCAGCCCGGGTGCCGGCGCAGTCAGGACGATCGGCGCCGCCTTCGCATCGCGGCGCAGTTCGAGCGCCAGGCCGTCATTCTTGAAGTCGATGAGGAGCGCGCGATTATCATCGCACTGATACGGGTGACGTCCCGGCGTTCCGCTCCCGTCCCCGCTATCGCTCGCGTGGATCTCCTGTTCGGTAGGTGCCTCCTTGCGAGGCTGTTCTGAACAACCCGATGACACCAACACAATGCACAGGCTGGCGATCCCAATCCGCAAGGGCTTCATTTGTACCTCTCCCGATCAGTGCTTCAAGCACCGTAAATTCCGCCATCTTCCGATCTTGCGCCATCGAGGCGACATACTCGAAGACCTTGCGATCGCCGACATAGGCAGGTTCATCTATATAGATCCGCAGCAGTTTCCGGGCCGGTTCTCCCATCATGCTTCTCCGTTCAGGGGGCCGGGTTCATCGCCATGCGGCGTGCTCGCCCCTTGCTCATTCTGACGCTCGGTTCGCCCGAGGATGACCTTGGCAATCGCGGGCAGCACGAACAGTGTCAGGATGGTGGCGGCGACGAGACCGCCGATCACCGTGACGGCGAGGGGCTTCTGCACCTCCGCGCCGGTTCCGTGGGCGAGCGCCATCGGCACGAAGCCGATCGCGGGCACGAACCCGGTCATGATGACCGCTCGCATCTTCTCGGCCATGCCGTGGCGGATCGCTTCCACCACCGGCATCCCGGCTTCGCTGCTCTCCCGGATCGCGGACATCACCACGAGGCCGTTCAGCACCGCCACGCCGGCAAGGCAGATGAACCCGACCGCGGCCGACACCGAGAAGTTGATGCCGGTCAGCAGCAGGGTGAACACGCCACCCGCCAGACCAAGCGGCACCGCCAGGAACACCGACGCGGCCCTGCCGAACCCGCCGAGCGCCATGTAGAGCAGCCCGAAGATCAACAGGAAGCAGAGCGGCACGACGATCGACAGCCGCGCCGACGCCGCCTGCAGG
>NZ_JAIEPN010000164.1 GCF_019748365.1 Novosphingobium sp. | reverse complement strand
CTCCATGTAGCGTTCTCCGTGAGGTTTGACGGAACAACGGCATAGCCGATCCGGCCTGCATAGGATCTATTACGACTGCGACAGCCCGGTCAGCGATCCGGGCGCCTACCTCATGGGCACGCTGCCTAAACCGCCGCCTGCGGGCGCATTTCAGGTCGTGAGCAATGTCTATCGCTGCAACCGCGAGGGGATCGCTGCTGCCCTGACCTTCGATCCCATCACCGGCACGCCGCTGCAATACCTGACTGGCCTCCAGCAATGCGGGTCGATTGGCTCGAATGCCAGTTGCACGGCCACCAGCGCCACCGCAGCTGGCCTAGCTGAGCGCTCACTTTGCAAGACCTGGGACTTCATAGGGGATCCTTTCGGCGGCGGCTCGCTCTATTGCCTTGAGCCCGCCGTGCCCGAGGAAGTCTACGTCTGCACCGCAAATGTTGCGGGGATGACGGCGGAAAGCTCGATCTCGAAATGGTTCGTCGAGACCTGGACTGACAACGCCTGCGCCATCGACCTTGGCTCGTGCACCTATGCCAGCGAGCAATGCACTGCGGTAAACGAGACGCGGGTCATCAGCGGCGTGGCAGTCACCCGGCCCTGCTGGGAAATGACCAAGACCTACCAATGCCAGACCGTGGTCGGCGGCGGTAACGATTGCGGGACGCTCGAGGCCACGGCAGGCTGCTCGCAAACCCGCGAAATCTGCCTCGACGATCCGCCGCGCAGCGATGGTGCCTGCGACGTGATCGAGCGCGTCTACACCTGTCCGATCCCGGGAACGGTCCAGGAGCCCGCACAGTATATCTGCGGCGGCGACGTCTACTGCGTGAACGGCGAATGCGAGGCCGTGGAGCGCGAGGCCTCCGACGAATTCAAGGATGCCGTCGTTGCCCTGAACGCGCTCGGCCAGGCCAATGCCGAGTTCGATGAAGCCGCGCTCACCCTGTTTCGCGGCACGCGCGAAAGCTGCTCGCACAAGGTCTTCGGACTTTCGAACTGCTGCTCGGGCAAGGGCGTACCGCTGCTGACGCCGTGGCTGTGCGATGCTGCCGAGAAGCTGCTCGACGAGAAGGACGACGCCGGGCTTTGCCACAAGGTCGGCACCTATTGCTCATCGAGTTTCCTTGGCATCTGCGTCACCAAGAAGGACGTCTACTGCTGCTTCCAGTCGAAGATCAGCCGCATCCTCCAGGAGCAGGGCCGCCCGCAGATCGGCAAGCCCTGGGGCAAGCCCAAGACCGAGACCTGCGAAGGCTTCTCGATCTTCGAGTTCCAGCAGCTCGATCTTGCCGCGATGGATTTTTCCGAGGTCTACGCCGACTTCATGGAGGCCGCGAAACTCCCCGACGAAGCCGCCGCCCTTGTCCAGATCCAGCAGAAAATCGCGGACTATTACGCCGCGCACAAGCCGTGAGGAGATCTCCATGAGTAGAGGTACGTTCGCCGCGCTGGCGGCTTTGCTGGCGGCGCCTGTCGCACCCCTTATCCCTGCAGCCATTGCCGCGGATGGCGACGGCGTCGAAGTCGAAAGGCAAGAGGACGCGCTTTACTGCAAAGAGCGCAGGCTCGGCACCTGGTTCTACTGCGAAAAGCCGAAGGAGACGCCGCGGACCACTGCCGTACCGCAAGCGTCCGCGCGGGATCGTTTGGCCGCGATCAGCTCCAGTCTCGAGGAGCTGAAAGCGCGCGCGATCCTCGAGCCGAGCCCCGAGAACGTCACTGCCTATGTCCGCTTCCAGCGCGAGCAGCTCGATCGTTCCTCGATGTTCGCCGACGTCTGGCAGCGCGCACTGTGGCAGGATCCAGGGCTCGACTACACATTGCAGCGCCCGGTCTCGACGCTCGGCAAGCGCGCCTGGATTGACCAGCGCAAGGGCGACCGCGACCTGGTCATGGCCCAGCTCTCGCAGCGCTACGGGGTGTTCTACTTCTACGCCTCGAGCTGCGGGGCCTGCGACATCTTCTCGCCGATCCTCAAAGCCGTCAGCGACAAATACGGGCTCTCGGTGCTCGCCGTCTCGATGGACGGCGGACCTTCGGCGGTCTTCCCCGGCTACATGGTCGATAGCGGCCAATACGAGCGCCTTGGCATGGGCACCGACCGGCAAGTGCCCGCGCTCGTCCTGTTCGACAGCGTGACCAAGCAGCCCATGCCGATTGGCTACGGCATCCTCAGCCAGGACGAGATCATGGACCGGGTGTTCCAGCTGACCCAGGTTGCCGCCGGGAGTGACTACTGATGAGCAAATCCCGTTCCTTCCGCCGCAGCGCAATGAAGCTTCGGACCCGGTTTGCCGGCGTCTCGGCGCGGGTGCTCGGGACACTGCTAGCTGGCGCGATCGTGCTCGCCTCGCCGGCCCCGGCACTCGCCGGGGTCGAGGGCGAGATGCAGAACTTCATGTCCGAGATGGGCGTGCAGGGGAACGTCACGGGCCCCAGCGCCTACCAGGGCCAGTCAGCGGGCTATTATTCGGGCGGGGCGGTCTGGTCGCGGTTTCCGCAAAAGAACATCCAGCCCTTCAACATCCAGTTGCCGCATGCACGCGCCGGCTGCGGCGGCATCGACCTGTTCGCCGGCTCGTTCTCGTTCATCAACACCGCCGAACTTGTGGCCATGCTCAAGGCCACCGCCAACAACGCGCTCGGCTTCGCCTTCAAGCTCGCCATCGACACGATCTCACCCGAGATCGGCAAGGTCATGGATGAGCTCGCCCAGAAGGTGCAGCAGATGAACCAGATGAACATTTCGAGCTGCGAGACCGCGCAGGCGCTGGTGGGTGGGCTATGGCCAACTTCCGACACCGCCTCCTCGGTGATCTGCGAAGCGATCGCCAACAGCCAGGGCGCGGTCGCCGACTGGGCCAAGGCGCGCCAGCAATGCAATAACGGCGGCCAGCGCGAGGCCCTGAAGGGCGCCAATTCCGACCCAGACATGCGCGAACAGGCGGGCATGCCCAACAACTATACCTGGGAGGCTTTGGGCAAGAAATACGGCGGGTTCGATGCCCAGTTCCGCGAGTTCCTGATGACGCTGGTCGGCACGGTGATCTACGACCCCAATGGTACTGGCGGCAAACCGCGCGTCCAGTTCATCGGCCCGGCCGATAGCGCGCTAATCAGTGCCATGCTCGATGGCACGTCATCGACGCCGCACAAGGTCTGGAGCTGCGGCTCGGATACCACCAAGTGCATGGGCCCCAGCGAGATCGACATGGTGATCGGGCCCAACGCGGCGATCAAGACTAAGGTGCGCGCGCTCATCGAGTCCATGGCCCTCAAGGTGCGCGACCCCGGAGCCTCGCTGACGACGGGCGAGGTCCAGCTGCTCGGTATGGCGAGTGTGCCGGTCTACAAGATCATCACCGTGAGCGCGGCCGCCGAATTCGGGATCTCTGCCCAGGAGATCAACGACCTTTCCGAAATCGTCGCGGTCGATCTGGTCACCACCATGACCATGCGGTTCATCGACATGGCAATCAATTCGAGGTCCGACTTCAACGGGGCGGACGCAGACTCTTTACGCGAATGGCGCGAGGGTCTTTACGAAACCCGGCGCAACTTTCTCGGGATCGCGGCGCGAACCTCAGACCGCTTCGACCAGACCTTCGCGCTGATCCAGCGCACGCAAATGCTGGAGAAGACCCTGCGCACGCAATTGAGCCCGCAGATGTCGGCGGCGCTGCGCTTCTCGCGCACCTTGAACCAACAGGTCCAGTAAGGGGCGCTGGCGCATGCTCGAGGTTTTCACGGTCGGCGGCGGCGACTATCTCGTCAATACCTTCAACGCCATCGCCGCCTGGACCGGTTCGGGCGGGTTCAAGTCGCTGATCCGGGTCGTCATGGTGATGGGGTTGATCTACGCGCTCCTCATCACCGCGATGGACCTCGATTGGCGCGCCTGGTTCCGCTGGTTCATCCAGTCGACGCTGATCTACCTCGTGCTCATGGTGCCGACGGTCACGATAAAGGTCACCGACCGCATCAATCCGGGCCTCGCGCCCGCAACTGTCGCTAATGTGCCGATCGGGCTCGGCGTCATGGCATCGTTCACCAGCCAGGTGAGCGACTATTTCACCCGCACTGCCGAAACGGTCTTCGTCATGCCGGCGGCCTTGAACTATTCCAATGGCGGCTTCGTCTACGGCGCGCGGATGTGGGACAAGGTGCGCGGCTTCGAGATCCGCAATCCCGTGTTCAAGGCCAACCTCGACGGCTACCTCAAGCAGTGCGCTTATTACGACATCCTGCTCGGCACCAAGAGCTTGAAGCTGCTCAGCGAGTCGACCGATCTCTGGGCCGATCTTGGGGTGGGTGCCGCCACCAATCGCGGCATGAAGTATCTGACCGATACCGGGGGCGGGACGGTCGATATCGAGGGCAAGACCTGCGCCGAGGCTTGGGGCCTGATCGATGCGCAGTGGGATACCGAGATCAATGCCTATGCGCTGCCTTTCGCGCATTCGATGTACCCCAAGCTCACCCAGGCCGCCGCCGGGGCCAAACTCGCCGCCGATGTGCCGGTGGTCTCGCAGCTACTCACCGGCAGCGCCATGACCCGGAACCAGTTCTTCAAGCAGAAGAGCATGGTCGATGCCTTCGAAGCCGCCCAGCTCGACTTCGGCAATGCCGACAGCGATTCCTTCGCGCTCCAGCGTGCCGACGCCCAGACCCGCAATGCGATGACGACTGCGGCCGAGCAGGGGCTGATCTGGATCCCGGTGCTGAACGTGGTGCTGACGGTGGTGTTCTACGCGCTGTTTCCGATCGTTTTCCCGCTGCTGCTGTTTCCGCGCAGCGGCATCGCGACGCTCAAGGGCTATTTTGCCGGGTTCTTCTACCTTGCCGCCTGGGGACCGATCTACGTCCTCATTCACATGTTCATCATGGACCGCCTTGCTGCGCAGACCAATGCGGCCGCTGCGGGCGGGGTGAGCCTCGTGAACTGGGCCGGGATCGATGCCGTCAATCAGGACGTCGCCACCATGGCGGGGTTCCTGATGATGTCGGTGCCGGTGCTTGCGCTCATGGTGATGCGTGGCACGATGTCGGTCGCATCCAACATGGGCTCGATGCTCGCCCCCGCGCAGGGATCGGCCGACGCGGCTGCGCTCGAACGAACCACTGGCAACTATGCCTTCGGTGATGTCAGCCATGGCAATCTCAATGCGAACAACCGCCAGATGACGCAGTGGAACCAGGCGCCCAACCTCATGGCCGGGGCCGCCCATTCAGGATTCCGGGGCGATGATGGCCGCATGTACCATCAGTACGGCGAGGGCCACACGGTGATCGACAGCAGCGGCGCCATCTCGCAGCTGCCGTTCAAGGCGTCGATGACGCGCGGCTACGCCAGCGATCTCAGGAACCAGGGCCAGTGGTACATGAACGAGGCCGAGCGCATAGAGAACGGCACCTCGGCGACTTGGAGTAGTTCGCGCGGGACTTTCGGCAGTGCGGTCGCCGCCAGCAGTGAAGTAACCGGTTCGCGCAGCGAGCGCGGGTCGCGTTCTTCAGACACGCATAATGTCGGCGGCAATGTCCTGGTCGAGGGCTCGTCGGGCAAGTCAACGCGCGAAGTGACGAATGACGATCTGATCCTGCGGCAGGGCAACAGTCGTTCCAGTGGGAACTTTTCGGCGAGGACCTTCGGCACCAGTGCGTCGCTTACGGGCACAGGCACAATCGGAACGCCGCTTGAAGGTGCCATCGGGAGTGGTGTGTCTGCCTCGATGTCAGCTGCACTGTCGGGCCGAAAGGAGACCGGAGACAATGCGAGCGCAAACACCGAGCGCTCCGCCACCAACCAGGTCACGCGCGGGACGGACAAGTCCGAGGATGTGGGCAGCCGGGTCGTCGTCAGTGGCAGCAGCGGCGATGTGCAATCGTCGGGCACATTCAGCCAGAACTCGAACTATACTGACGCCAGCCAGTCCCGGACAACGACCGATGGCACCGACTGGCGCGTTGCCGAGGCCGAGGAGAGGCGCGCGGCTGCGGCGCGCTACCGCGAGATTGGCGGCAGGATGATGTCCGAAGCCAGCTACGCGGAGAGTCATGGATTCCAGGTGTCGAGCGACATGTCGAACCTGATCCAGGATCGCTACGAGGCCCTGCAAGGTGAACATCCTGAATGGCATCTTCCCGATATCTCGAACCCGCGCCTCGACTACCGCGATCTCGCAAGGCGCGATCAGGCCATCAGCTACATCATGGATGACCTGATGAGTGATCTGCGCAATCGGCGTATCGACGAACTGGCGGACGTAGCCGATATTGCTGGCAAGGGTGCGCTTGGCAGCAATGCCGAGCTAGGCATGCCAGGCAGTGTTGCACTGCCACCTTCTGGCAGCTCGTCGGCTCTCGTAACTTCCCCCTTGGAAGGAGGAACGCTTCTGAAGGCTCCCGACGGACCGGTCGATGGAGCGAGACTAGCGCGCGAACTCGGACTTGGTGTGAAGAATGGCGCACGGCTCAGTCGCATGGATGGCGATCTCGTTCCAGCAATGGGAGTGGTAGCTGAGGAAGCAACGGCGCTCGGCCTGCCTAGGCCCATTGTCACGTCGGGCAATGACAGTACCCAGCATGTGGCTGGGTCCGCGCACTATGCGAACCGTGCGCTGGACTTTCGTGGGAACAACATTTCGGACGAGCAGGGCGAGCAATGGGCAGAGCGCGTGCAGCAACGCCTCGGCTCATCATATGCTGTGGACTTTGAGCGGTTCCCCGACAATCCGGCTCGGGACCATCTGCATGTCGCGAAGCGCTCAAGCTGAGAGTAAATCTAGCCGAAGACATTCGCCATATATGCGAGCGCTGCACCTGCTATGACCATAAAGACCGCCAGCGTCATAGTAAGGGGGCTGCGCCCAGCCTGACCTTCGCCGCGAAAAGTCGGCAGCTGTTGACCGGTAACGTGATCGAAATGCCCGGGACGCGGATAAATAGGTTGCCCATCCAGTCCGTATCGATCGTGGTCCATGGTGGGGCTCCTTGCTCTGGCAATCGATACCCTGATCGGGCCGATTTTTCAATGATGTGCCAGGAAAAAGGGTGAGCCCCCGCCGCCCATTTCGCACCCCCCGTACTCCTCGGCGCAGAGCGCCGGATCTGGTGACGGTTATAACGCGATCTCAGGCGCGTGCGGTGATTGAGTGCGCTATTCTCCGCATATATTGCGGCGATTGCCATCCCGGCGGCCTCTAGGCTGCCGAGCTCGCGACTTGACAATGTAAGAATTATTCCTTACCTTTTGACTGTCGCATGGAGAGTATCATGGCAATCGCGCTCGAGGAAATCAGCACCATCACCGCGAAGGGACAGACGACGATCCCCAAGGCGGTGCGTCAGGCACTTGGCGTCGATTACGGCGGCCGCATTGCCTTTCGCGTGAGCGATGGCGGCGTGACCGTTTGCCGTGCGGATAGCGATGAGGATCCGGCAGTCGAGAGCTTCCTGAACTTTTTGGCTGCCGATCTGAAACAGCACCCTGAGGCTGTGAAGGCGCTTTCGCCCGATCTTGCCGCCCGCATTGCTGCGCTGACCGCAAATATTCCAGTCGATCTCGATGACCCGATCGACGGTAACGTCTCGCTTTGAGCAACGACCGGGGGCTTGCTCACGTGATCACGGTCAACGGTTGGACACTTTACGCGCATCCACTGTTTCTCGCTCAGCTCGAGAAGCTGACGAGCGCCAGTGAGCGCGCCCGCGGAAAAGACCCGATTGCCTATACATCCAGCGCCGACGCCAAATTGCTTGCCGCAATACGCAAGCTGGTTTTCGAGGTGATCCCCGTCGATCCCTCACGTCCTGAGTTCCGGCAAGGCGGCACCCTGGGCCGGGAGCGCAAGCACTGGTTCCGGGCAAAGTTCGGAAATGGCCGGTTCCGGCTGTTCTTCCGCTACTCGACTGCCGCAAAGATCATCATCTTCGCCTGGGTCAACGACAGCAACACGCTGCGCACCTATGGCTCAAAGAGCGATGCCTACGCCGTTTTCAAATCCATGCTCGACAAAGGCAATCCTCCCGAAGATTGGGAGGCCCTATTGGAAGCATGCACGGAATTGGCCGCAGGCTGATCCGGGACCAACCGATATCCGACCCAAGTCCAGCTTTCAGGCGTCATTCTGCAATTCGATGTAGTCGACCTCGATCCGGTCGATATCGACGACACGACCGCGAATGCGCACCTGGCCATCCACGTTGTCAGGCACAGTGCCATCGGCAAATCCAATTCGCTAGCTGACACCTGCGTCGTCGCGCAGGATCGGCCCGCGCGGTCCACGTTCAATCGAGCCAGCAAAGGAACTGGCAGGGCGTTTGCGTGTCTGGTTCATCAGTTAGACGCTTTGATAATTGTGACATTCGAGAAAGAATTGAAGGACTGTGACTGCGGCAATGCCCCTAGCTTACCAGCTGAAAATTGCCCAGTAGCCTCTGGGCCATACTGGTGCAGCACGGCTCTCATGCACTCCTTCCCTGCTTCCATATCCCGACAAGGCATCGGGGGCCGATGAGCAGAATGGCTGCCGAAAAGACCAGAATGATCGTCGGCGTCGGGCTTCTGAACCGATCGGGCGTTTCGGCAATCATGCCACGAAAGAACTGCTGGGAAGGACCCAACACGCCAACAACGGCCAGGACTATAAGCACGCCAAATATCCGCGTCAGCCACGGCTGACTCATCGGCGAGCAGGGCCAATCGCGGGAGTTCTCTATCTCAAAGATCACAAGGGCATTGATCATGAGGCCGACATACGCCGCGATGAAATGAAGCAGGAGTGCAGAACCGCCACCTGCCACCTTCGCCAGATTGAAGGCCAGGGTAGAATCGAAAGCGAGCGCTATCAGGTAGCAGCCGGCAAGCCAGAACAGCATCCATTCCGAAAACCGCGAATTGCGGCGGGGCCGTACATCGGGTGCGATCTCGCGTTTACGGGCGAGAGGGCTTGCGCGCCGCTGTGCCGTGGGTCTCGCTTCGAAATCGGATGAGGAACGTTCGGGAGCACGCTGTCGGCTAGGAACGCAAGGAGTTCGCGAACGTCTCTTTGCAGTTTGCTCGAGGGCCGGACTGTGCGGAAAGGGAGGTACTGTATACTGCGGCTGCGCCTTGGCCATCCTCGCAGGGTCGAACCTTTTTGCATGCCAGCGGAGCTTACGCAGCGATTTCAGGTGAATTTGCCGGGCATGCTCAACGGTCGTGCCGAGTTCATTACCGATTTCCCGATAGGTATGCTCCCCAATACCGCCGATGCCATAGCGCAGCCGAATCAGCCGCTCTTCGCGGGGCTTCAAGCACAGTAACGCTGCGGCAAGAAACTCCCTGTCGGCCAGACAATCGAGCGCGCGATCGTCGCTACTGCCCACATCATCATCGTTGAGCTCGACCCGATCGGACGGTTCGAGCATGTAGACGTATCGCTTCACGACCCACTTCTCCATGTGGCCTCTGTGCATCCAGTTCGGCGCGGCCCGGTGGGAGGCGGCCCGGACCGCGCCTTCTGGTCAGACGGAGGCCTGCCGGTCGATGCAGTGAATGCAGTCGGCCGCAGACGCTTCGCTGGCAGAATGGAGATGACGGACAGCGCCCTTGTCGGGACAATCGGCACAATCCGGCTGCTCGGCAGCAGGGGAGGGCCGCTTCATTGCCTTGATCCGCGCCTTGATCGCCTCGACTGCATCTCGCATATTCACGGCTGCTTTCGCACTGGCTTCGGCGGTCAGGGCATCGGCGACGCGCTGCAGCTCCTGCCTACGGACCGCAGTGACTGCGGCGGCAGACTCAATCACACTCTCGCCAAGGCCGACTGCCGGCTCGGCAGCGAGCGAAGGCTGGGCACCTGCGGCAAGAAGCGCGAACAACAGGTATTTCAGTTTCATGGGTGGTCTCCTGGTTTCAGAAAAAGCCGGTCCGGCGGCCGTATGAGAGGTCGCTGGTTGCAGAGTCCCCGAGCGCCGACCGGCGCACGCTCAGGGTAACGCCCCGACTGCCGCGACTGCGGTAGTGGAGGTCGCGGACATCGAGGTTGTTTCGTTCCGCCCAGTCCTGAGCGTCCCTCTCATTGGCGAATTCGCCGATTTCCTGATGGTCATAGGACATCCGTCTGGTCCTCTTCTGGATTGGCAGGGCCGGGCGCATTTGCTGGGACAGGGTTCGAAGCGGCGATTTCGGCCAGTCCGTCCGGTGATGACGGGCAGAGCGCGACGAATGCAGCGGCGAGCGCGACCGCGACCATCGCCCAGACCGCAACCGCCTGAACATCGGACCCGGGCGCAGCGAAGGCGAGCACCGCAAGCCAGATGAGCGTGGCCTGACAGCCATCGAACAGCCGGGTGGCGCGCTCCTTGGTGAAGGCGGGGATGGTCCGGCGCCTCACAGGTCGAGTCCCAGCGACTTTTCGGGAACGGGAAGCTGCCGCCCCGGCGCCTCTGGCACCGGACCCAGCACCACATCGAGCTTGGCCCTGAGCTCCGGGCTCATGCGCAATTCGGGAACCTGGCGGGTTTCGATGGGATTGGTGTATCCGGCATCGACTTCGACCTTGCCGGTTACCTCAAGCGCGGAAGTCTTGTTGCCCGGTGTGCGGTCGAGCTGGAACTTGAGGGCCCCGAGATCATCGGTGACAACATGCATGTCATCGGTGGCGCGGGTATTGAGGACATTCTGCGTCCGCTGGGTCGCAAGGTTGCGCTGGGAAGACGAGATCACCTCGATTGCATGTGCCTTGGTCATGCCCTGCGCCATGTGGGCATTGAGCGCGTAGCCAAGATCGAGACGGCGCAGCATGGGGTCACCCACGGGCAGGGTAAGCTGCCGCTTGTCGGCAAGTTCGACCGTGACCGCGTCAGGCTTTGCCTCGATCACCCGCGCGTAAGTCGACTTGGCAATGTCGCGGCCGGCATCCTTGTCACGCCAGAACACCGTGTCGCCGTCATGGATCCGGATGGACTTCTGGTCATAGAGTCCGAGCCGGTCGAACTTGTGGTCTGGGTCGATCCGGTCGGGATCGAAACTCAGGCGTTTGCCGCTCTTCTCGAGCGTGACCTTGCCGTCCTTGCGAATGTCGATAATGGCATATTCACCGCGCGAGAGGCCAATCTCGCGCACATCCATCCGCGCCTCGAGGACCTGGCCGCGCCGGTAGGTTGAGGCAAAGCGCAGTTCCTCGCGGCTGACATTGGCGCTCTGGAGCGTTGTAAGCGCGATGCCTTCGCCCCCCAGCGCGCCTTCCTGGAGAAGCCCTTGCTGTACGAGGCTATTGATCTGGGTCCGGTCGTCGCGCCCGGCGGTGAAAATTGCCGTCGCCTCGCGCTTCTCCGGACTCAGCGACAGCCAGAGCTCGGCGGCCCGCGCTACGTGGTGCTGACCCGCCTCGATCACCCGGCCGTGCGCCGCCAGAAGATCAAGCGCGAGGCTGGCATGGCCTTCGTTCGAGAGCCCCGCAACCGCCAGCAGGAGCGGCGAATTCCTCTGACGGATGTTCTCGTCCATCCGCACGGTCGCCTGGCCAGCGGCCTGCGAGACCGCGAACATCTTGCCTTGCTCGATCGCCGACAATTGCTGGCGGTCGCCCATGAACGGCGCCTTGGCGACATCAAGTTGCTCGGCAATTGCGGTGAGCCGCAGCATGTCGCGCGAAGAGACCATCGAGGACTCGTCGGTGATGATGACGGTATTGCGCAGCGCTGCTTTGGAGGCTTCGAAGCGCTCGCCAGATCCCTGGGCTGCCGCCGAACCATGCATGTTGATGAAACCGGCGATGGTCCAGGCCTCGATCCCGGCTTCCTTCATCTGCTCGACCGACATCGTCCCCGAAGCACCGCCGCGCAGATCGGCGACCATCTTGTTCTGAAAGGCGAGGCCGATCAGCTTGACGCCTTCTGCGCCAAGCACCTTGTCCAGCGCTCCAAGCAGGGTCGATTTGCCGGCGCCCGCAACGCCCTGGATGTTGAGGAACCGGTCGGTGCCCGAAAGGATCGCAACGCCGGCGGCTAGCTGACCTTCGTTCAACTGCCAGCTATCGACGCCGGCCCGCTCGAGCCCGAGTTCGCGAGCGGCCTCCTGAAGCCGGGCCATGGCGAGGTCAAGTGCCATGAAAGCGCGGCCCTGACCGGCACCGGCATCCAGGCGGACCAATATCTGCTGTTCTCGCGCCAGCGCCTCAGGCGTCGTCACCAAGTCGTAGTGACCGTCGGCGCGTTCAGACTTGCCAGGAATGAGGCGGCCGTCCCGGACAAGTTCACCGATCCGCGTGACCACGGCCTCACCCTCGAGGCCCTTGATCTGAAATCCGAGTGCGCTCTCCAGGATGGCATGGGGTGAAAATGCTGCTTCCCGCTCGGAAAGGTGCCGGATAGCGGACGCGGTCGCGTGCTGGGCCTTGATGGTTTCAGCGGGGAGGAAGAGTGCGGCCGTCCCGCTGACAGCCAGCGCGCTCGGTGGACGCATGGCCGCACTGATCCGCTCCGCGATCTCGGCGAAGGCCTGAGAGGCAGTTTCCCGGAGCGATGGCCTGGCCTGGTGCTGTACCCGCGCCATGGCCTCGGCGACGAGCGGCTTGCCGTCGAAGCCCAGTTCGGCGGCGCGGGTCTTCCAGCCCTCGACCAGCGCGGTGCGATCTTCGACCACAAGTTTGGGATCGCGGGTATAGAGCGTGATCTGCTTCTTGGTCGCCAGAGTGGTGGCACCGGTTTCGGCGATCTTGGCCTCGATCTCGGCAGCGCGGGTTGAAAACGCCTTGATGACCTCGCCCGGCACGCCCTTGATTTCGAAAGCGCCGTGCTTGCCGGCGGCCTCGGTCTCGTAGCCGAGCTTCTGCAACTGGGCACGGAAGGCTGCATGGTAGAACTGGCCGATCGTCGTATTGTTCTTCCAGATCTCACCGTTCCACAGTGCCTTCCAGTTGCCCTTGAGATCGCGGGTGAGGTTGGCGACCACGGCATGGATATGGCCTTGCGGATCGAGCGCGCGGCTCGTGTCATGGGCAAAGAGAGCATAGACGAGATTGCCGGTCCGCTCGGGCTCGCCATTGCGGCTGCGTTCGTAATTGCGGGCCTCGGCGAACTGCTTTTCGACAAGCTGCGCCATGGTCGAACGCACCGCGGCCAGGTGCGCATCCAGAATCCGCCGGTCGCCCGAGACCAGGGCCAGGATCGAGGCAGACTTGGGCATCGAAAAGGTAAGATCGAGGCCTAGGCGGCGCCCCTCGACCTGCCCGACTTTATCGCCATCTGGCAGGTGTCCGTTCAAGATCGCCTCGAACGCATCCCTCTCGACCGGACCCGCCAGTCCCAGATCGCGCGCACCCTCGCCAGCCCAGACCCCGGCTTCCGCATTCTCTTCAGCCGTGTAGTAGTTGTCGTTTGCGAAATAGTCGGCGGCGCCGCTCGAAGACCGCACTGCTGCAATGGAGTGCATGGGCTACATCTCCATTCCATCATCCGGGCCGTCAGCGAGGCCGGGACCTTGCACCTCGGGGCCATTAGGGCCGCCTGCGGAGCGTTCAATCCTGCTCTCCGGTTCGAGCGCTTCGCCAAGCTCGCGCGCGGTCTGACTGGCGCGCTGTCCAGCAGTCTTGGCCTGTGCGCTTGGCTCAGGCTTGGTTGTACTTTCGGCGTCGCGGGTTTGCGCCTGCACATCGATTGGCGAACCGCCGGGACGGAATATCATCGTGTTGCCGAGACTGCCTGCGGCGAGCGGGCTGTCGCCTGGCATGGATCCGGCAGGAGGTGCCGCAACATCCGCCTGCGGCGCAGGCGTTGGCGGCCTCGGCATATCCTCATCGCGGTCGAGTTCGACTTTGGGCTCGAGCTCGTCCTTGGTCTCTCGGCCACCACCTTCTTCGTCTGCATCGTCGTCGCTGGCGGGCTTCGCGAACTCGATTGGCTCGACATTCTCGCGCAGGATGTAGCCTTCGGCGACCGCCGGGTAGTCCTTGTAGGTGAGCTTGATCCGCGCGGCATCGAAGCCCTCGGGGAATACCAGGAACCCGCGCAGCGAGGGCAGCTTCATGATGTCATCGGGGAGCACCAGAGGCTGGACTTCCGAGCGGGGGGTAATTGTCGCCGCATCGCGGATGTTGGAATAGCCGTAGCTGTAGGCCTCATCCATCATGCGCACCTCGCGGTGGCCGATGTAGTCCGAACAATGCTCGGCTGTGTCGCGATCGGCGGCGGCCAGAATGAGCTTGGTGCGCGCCAGCGAAGAGAGGTTCTGCGCGCCTTCCTTGCCGTAGGTCTCCGACAATTTGGCGAAGGAATGGATGCCGAGAACGAAGGCTCCCCCGAATCCCCGTGCGGTCTGCAAGCCGTCCTCGATTGCAGGCAGGCGGTGCAGCGCATGGACCTCGTCGAAGAAGAACCAGGTGCGCAACGAGCGCGTGCGCGGCAGGCGCATCAGCGTGTGCACTGCCAGGTTCATCCAGAGCGAGAGCAGGGCGCGGTTGAGGACGAGTTCGTTGTGCGAGGAGGTGATGAACAGGATGCTGCCCGGCTTGTCATCGTTGCGGATCCACGTTTGAATCGAAAAGGGCTCCTTGCCCTCAGGCAGGAAGCGCAGCGCCTGGGCATTGGTGTTGAACACGGCCCGGATCGACTCTGCCATCTTGGCCGCTTCGGGCGCAGTCAGGGGATCGGCGACGGTGTTTTCGAGCATCTTGTGGACCTCCTTGAGGTCCGCCATCATCAGCCGGCTGGCGAGCGCCTGGTTGGTCGCCTGGCCATCCTTGATGAGCTTGATGCAGGTCTCGACAAACAGCGTGCGCGCAGCGAGCATCCAGAACGGCTCGGCCCCGCCGCCATCGGCCGGAAGCAGGGCAGCGGCGATACCGGTAAAATCGGCATGGTTCTTCGCCTCGCCGAACACCGACCAGGATGGGCAACGCTCATCCATCGGGTTGAGGATCACGTCGGTCTGGGGATTGTAGAACGCCTCGACGTAGGCACCGGTGAGGTCGAAGACGACGGCGCGATCGCGGCGCATACGCATCTGGGCAATCAGCGCGCGCATCTGGGTGGTCTTGCCGGTCCCGGTCGAGCCAATCATCATCGTGTGCGACTGTTCGGTACGCCAGGGGAAGGCGACCCCGGCGAGCGAATAGGCGTGGTGAATGCCGGCCGCTTTGCGCGGGGCAAGTGGCATCGCCATGACCTCGTCGAAGCTCATGTCGGGAAGCCGCTCGGCGATTTCCTGTTCGAGCGCAGCCCGGTTGTGGGCATTGATGACGCCTGCCAGCTCTGCGCCGTCGACCAGCATTGCACCGCGCTGGTGACGTTCTTCGAGGATCGACTTGCCGCGCCGCTTCGAGAAGTCGACGAACCAGATGGCGAGCGGTACGGCGAGGAACAGCGAGATGAACAGCGAGCCCCAGACCGCGCGCATCATCCGGTTCCAGGCGATGGCAACATCGGGGTGTGAGGCGACCATCGAAATCGGCGCCTGGATCACTTCGCCAGAGGGCAGGGTGAGGTTGATGACCTTGCCGGGATTGAACTCCATGAACCCCCATCCGGCGGCGTAAATCCGCATGAGAATCATCTGCACTTCTTGGCTCTGGAGACGCAGCGCGAGCGCGACCGAGAGCACGAGGAGGAAGGTGAAAAACCAAACCATGAAAGGCAGGCGCGCGGAGGCAAACCACATCAGGAATTCATGGGTGATCAGCTGCGAACCGCGGGTGAAATCACCGGCATTGCGCGGCATGGTCCCGCGCGCCGAATGGTGCTGCAGCTTGCCCGGCCGAGCGCGGTCGGACCAGGTGTCAGGCCCCGCCATGGAAGGCCTCCATGCGCCGCTCGGCTTCGGTCAGAAGTTCGG
>NZ_JAIEPN010000138.1 GCF_019748365.1 Novosphingobium sp. | reverse complement strand
CAGAAGACGCAGGAGATCAAGGAGATCAAGATGCGTCCGAACATCGATGACCACGATTACGACACCAAGATGCGCAATGTGATCAAGTTCATCGGCGAAGGCGACAAGGTCAAGATCACCCTCCGCTTCCGCGGCCGCGAGCTTTCGCACCAGCAGCTCGGCATGAACCTGCTGCGCAAGGTGCAGGACGATGTTGCCGAAGTCGCCAAGGTTGAAGCCTTCCCCCGCATGGAAGGTCGCCAGATGCTGATGGTGCTTGCGCCGAAGTAAGCGCTTCGAACCCTCTCCCCCACGGGGAGAGGGTAAAGACAATCGACACCCAACATAAGCTTCGTAACCCCGGACTTGATCCGGGGTGACGAGCAGGCGGGCGCGTGAAGTCCTCCATCCGCTCCGACGCGAACGGCAGCAAAACCATTTTCCTACCCCGCCCTCCATGCCCTATGCATATCCTTCGGGGCACACCGGCGGGGCACATCAAGGTTTATGGGCGAGTTCATCACAGCGTTTTGCGGAATAATCGGCCCAGTCGATCAAAAAGCTCGCACTGATCGAATGCAACTATTCCCCAGGACAGTGTCAACTGTGTCAACCTGCGTCCGTTCAGCCCCATGAACTCGCGCGCCATCGCCCTCGCCGCCGGTCCGCTCGGCCTTCTCGCCACGCTGCTGATCGCCGCACCTGCGGGCATGCCGCCTACCGCGTGGCACACCGCCGGGCTCGTCTGGTGGATGGCGGTCTGGTGGATGACGGAGGCGATGCCGCTTTCGGCTACCGCGATGCTGCCCTTCATCGTCCTCCCGCTGACCGGCGTGGTCGATGCCAACAAGACCGCAGCGGCCTACTACTCGCCGATCATGTTTCTCTTCGTCGGCGGCGCTTTCCTCGCGCTCGCCATCGAGCGCACCGGCCTTCACCGCCGCCTCGCGCTCACCATGCTCGCGCGCGCCGGCACCAGCCCGGTGCGGCTTCTGCTGGCGGTGATGATGGCGACCGCCTCGATCTCGATGTTCATCTCGAACACCTCGACCGCGCTGATCATGATGCCGATGGCGCTCGCCATTCTCTCCTCGGGCGGGATCAAGGAGGGCGAGACCGATGGCATGGCCGGCGCGCTTCCGATGGGCGTCGCTTTCGCGGCCACCTTGGGCGGCTACGGCACCATCGTCGGCACCCCCACCAACGCCATCGCCGCGGGCCTGCTCGATCGCACGCTCGGCGTGAAGATCACCTTCATCGAATGGTCCGCCTTTGGTCTGCCCATCGTGCTCATCGGCGTGCCGCTTGCCGCCCTGATCATCGCGCGGGTCCACAAGATCGGCCCCGGCAGCTTCGATCCCGCCGCCGCGCAGGGGGCCATCGAGCATTCGGTGCAGTGGACCGTGCCCGAACGCCGCCTTGTCCCTCTCTTCCTCCTCACCGTGCTCGCCTGGGTCACGCTCCCGCTCACCGAAAGCCTGTTTCCCAAGGGCGGGCTGACGGACGGCACCATCGCCGCCATCGCCGGGCTCACCCTGTTCGTCCTGCCGGACGGCACGGGCCGCGCGATGCTGACGTGGAAGGAAGCCAACCGCATGCCCTGGGACGTGATCCTGATGTTCGGCGGCGGGCTCAGTCTCGCGATGGGCATGGACGCCTCCGGCCTCAGCGACTGGCTCGGCACCGCGATGCTCCCCTTGCGCAGCGTGCCGCTGCCGGTGGTCGCGCTGGTGCTCGTCGGCTTCGTGATCATCGTCACCGAATTTGCCAGCAACATCGCCGCCGCCAGCGGGATCATGCCCGTCGTCGCCGCGCTCTGCGGCGCGCTGGGGGCCGATCCGATCCTGCTCGCGCTCCCTGCCGCGCTTGCGGCAAGCTGGGGCTTCATGCTCCCCGCGGGCACCGGCCCCAACGCGCTGGCCTGGGGCACCGGCCATATCGCCATGCCCCGCGTGCTGCGCGCCGGGCTGATGCTCGATCTTGCCGGCGTGCTCCTCATCGTCGGCACGGTCTGGGGCGTTGCCGGCCTGATGCGGCTCGGCGGAGGCTGAGGTGCGGATCGAGCAGTCATCCGCCTTCAGTCAGGGCGCCGGCCGCGTGCTCGGCTCGCCGCTGCGCCTGCTGACAGGCACGCTGATTTACGTCGCCGTGGTCTTTGCCGTCTCCACGCTCGGCTATGTCGCCAGCGGCTGGCCGGTGGATGATGCCGCCTACATGGTGCTGCTCACCATCTTCTCGGTCGGCTACGGCGAAGTCCGCCCGATCGACACCCATTTCCTGCGGCTGTGGACCACGGCCACGATCGTGCTCGGCTGCACCGGCATGATCGTGCTGACATCCGCGCTCGTGCAGGTGTTCACCCTGTTCCAGTTCCGCCAGCTCCTGGGGGTAGGCAAGATGCAGACCGAAATCGATCGCCTGAAAGACCATGCCGTGATCTGCGGCATGGGCCGCATCGGGCTCCAGCTGGCAAAAGCGCTGACCGAGGCACGCCACCCCTTCGTCATCATCGAGCGCAACCCCGATCTGGCGGAGGAAGCCCGCGCCAATGGCTGGCTGGTCCTGGTTGGCGAAGCGACGCAGGAGGAAACCCTGCGCGCCGCCGGGATCCTGCACGCCCGCGTCCTCGCCTCGGTGCTGCCTGACGATGCCGCCAACGTGTTCATCACGCTCTCGGCGCGCAGCCTCAACCCCGCCGTCCAGATCATCGCGCGCGGCGAGGCGCCCACCACCGAGCGCAAGCTGTTCCACGCCGGCGCCGACAAGGTCGTGCTCCCCACCCACATCGGCGCCGAGCGGATCACCGAACTGATCCTCTACCCCGCGACGGACACCCGCATCCAGGAAGCAGAACACATGGCCGACGCGCGCCGCTTCCTGCACGATCTCGGCCTCGACGTCGAAGTCGTCACCGCCGCCCCAAAGGGCGCGCTCACCGGCGCCACCGTCGGCGAAGCCGAACGCCGCGGCGCGGGCGCCTTCTTCATCGTCCAGATCGACCGCGTGAACGGCCAGTCGATCCAGCACCCTGGCGAGGACGTGAATATCGAGGCGGGCGATACGCTGGTGCTGGTGGTGCGCGGCACGCGGCTCTCGGCAGGCGCAATCTTCGGGATTCCGGCCAAGCCGGTGAAGCAGGGGCGGACTTATGTGGGGTGAAGCGGAGATGGCAAACCTTGCTATTTTCTGTTATAGAACTGCCGCGACTGCTTGGGAGCCCTGCCGTGAATGTCAGCCTGACCCCCGAACTGGAATCGCTGATCCACAGCAAGGTCAGCAATGGGCGCTACACCTCCGCCAGTGAAGTCGTGCGCGAGGCGCTCCGACTGATGGAAGAGCGGGATCAGGTGCAAGAGCTCTACAAGGCATCGATGCGCGAAAAGATCGCCGCCGGCATGGCTTCGCTCCGCGCAGGCCATGGCACCGACGGTGATGCCTTCCTGGCTGAAATGGACGCAGCACTTGCAGCCATCGAGCGTCGTGCCGAATAGTGCCGGCACGCTATGTTCTCTCGCCGGAAGCCCGGCGGGATCTTGAGCAGATACGAGATTACTACGTCGAGCAAGCAGGCGTGCAGGTCGCCCGCCACGTCCTGGGCCAGATCACCAAGGCGCTGCGCTTTCTGGCCGAAACACCCGGCGCCGGACATCGCCGTGAAGACCTGACCGGGGAGAATGTCCGGTTCTGGTCCGTTCTATCCTACCTGATCGCCTATGATCCGGCGGCGCGGCCGATCGGCATCGCGCGCGTCCTCCATGCCTCCCGCGATCTGGAAAGACTGCTCAAACCCGATCCGCCGCTTGCTTGACGAACTGCCCCCTCATCCATGCGCGCCAAAGTGGTTCGCAATAGCCGCTGATATCCGCAGGTTCAGCGCATGCGCCCGCTCGATGGGGTCGATAAACCGCGTTCGGATCACGCCGTAGCCTTCGGCGCGGTTGTCCGGATAGTCGGTCGGCTCGCTCACCGGGAAGTCCTCGATCTCGGGCTCCACCACCGGATAGGCGCGCCGCAATTGCGCCAGCGCCTCGTCCACCCGCAGCGAGAGGACCATTTCCAGCACGTCCTCACGGCTTACGTCGTTGGAGCGGCTGAACGGAGGCACCTGCACCGCGCGGAGGAACATGTACATCAGCAGTGACAGCCGCAGCGCCTGCAACAGCGCAATCGTGCGGCGCTGCTCGTCCTGCGCGATGCTGCGGGTATCCTCGCGCCCGATCATCGCCAGCAGCCGGTGGAGCTTCATCCAGTCCACGCGCAGCCGCGAGGCGAGGCGGCGGAAAACACCGGTGCGATCATCCTTGGTAAGGTGTTCCGCCAGTGCAAGGCAGGGATCTTCGAGCGCGGATTCGGTGCCGCGATAAGGCCGGCTCGCCCAGTAGGCCGAATTGAACAGCTCGCCAAAGCAGGCCACCGTCTTGATCGAGGCGAGGCCATTGGCCGCGCGCAGCAGGCGCACCAGCTGGCGCCCGCGCGGGCTGCGGGCGAGCAGTTCGGCCACCGCTTCGGTCTCCTCCCCCGCCGCGATGCCAGCGCCCGCAATCACGTTCACCGGATAGCCGATCTGCTGCAGGATCGCGTTGTGCGGGATCGCGCGGATTTGCCTGAGGCTCATCGTCCGGTCGCTGGCGATATCCGATTGCCGGCGCGAAACGCGGCTGCCGGTAGTCTTGAGCATGCCGAGCCCGAAGGCGGTAACCGCGCGCGCATAGGTCACGCTTTCCAGCTGTTCACGCTGCACGCGGCGGATCGCGCGGTAGAAATCGAGGCTGAGATCGGTGCGGTCGTAGAACGGATCGGGCTCCGCCTCGCCGCGCAGCGCCTCTTCGGCCTCCACGATCCGCGTAAGCGTCGCGAGCGCGAGTTCGTCGCTGCGGAAGAACAGGTAGCCATCGCCGCCCTGGAAGCTCGCTTCGGGCTCCAGCACGATCTCGGCCTTGGCAAAGCGCCCGCGTGCCCAGCGGCTGAGCGGCCAGGTCAGCCGGTCCTCGAAGCCTGAAGGGTGCGCGCCGCGGCCCATGCTTTCGCCGTGGGTGTTGAAAACCAGCGCCGCGACGTCCGTCAGCCCTGCCGCCTTCATTGCCGCCGCAAGCCGGCCCTGCAGGCGCTCGATGGCAAGGGCCGCCGGGATCTGCCCCATGAAGCGCCCCGCATCCGAAAAGCCGGTCTGGATCGAGAGCCGCCCGCGCATCCGCACGTATTCGCGGTAGGATTCCTCGGCCAGCAGCGCTTCCAGGAACCGCCCGCCATGTTCGAGCGCGGCCTCGGTCTCGAACAGCGGGGAGACATCGACCTTGCCTTCGATCCCGAGCAGCCGCGCGAAATAGAGCGCGGCCAACACCGTCTGCGGCTGTTCGCATTCGGCAATCAGCATGCGGATCGGGGCATCGGCGTCGATGTGGTGCAGGATTTGCGCCATCACGAGGAACTGGCGCATGGCGGTCGAGGTCTCGATCGCGAGCGCGGCGAAATTGGCGCGGAGCGGCTTCACCTCCGCGAGCAGCTCGCGCAGCTTCGAAAGCGCGCTCTTGCTGGCGAGATCGAGCGTGCCTTCGGGATCGATCCGGCGCCGCAGCGCATTCAGAAGCTGCGAGGCGTTCACGCGGAAGTGAATCCAGCCCATGCCGAGCCCATCCGCGCGCATCGCGCCTGCCAGAACGGCGAGCGCAATCGCGGCATCACCCTCAGCGCCCTTGGCCTCGCCCTCCAGCGCGGCGATGATCGGCGCGAGCGACAGCAGCTTGTCCGGATGCTCTGCCGTCAGCGCATTGGCGGCGGCTGCAAGTGCTTCAGGCTCCGCACCCAGCCCGGTGAAGCGTGATGCCATCTCGGCCGCATGCGCCGCCGCACCGCGCAAGGTCGTGAGCAGCGCATGATCCGGCACCACCGCCGCCAGCTGTGCCGCATAGCCTTCCAGCCGCCGCGCTTTTTCCGCCAGACGATAGGCAACCGAAGTGGACCACGAGATATCGGTCCGCCCGTCCATGTCATAGCCGACCCAGCTCGCAAAACCGAACGGCAGCGGCTTGAAATCGAGCCAACGCCCCGGCCAGCGCGTGCGGGCGTGGGCAAGCAGCGCGGCGTTGATCCGGTCGCGCGCTGCGCTCGCGCGTTCGATCGCGGCGAGCGCTTCGTCATGCTCATAGTCGAGCGTGACCTTGGGTCCGGTGCCCGGCACCTGGCAGACCGTCGCAGCCATCGGGTCCTCGGCCAGCGCCGCCTCGGCCACTGCATCGGATTCGGCGGGACTCAGCAGGAACGTCGGGTGTGCGGTGAACACCGCGTGGAGCAGCGGCCGTTCCCAGCGGCGGCGGAATTCGGAGAAGCCGTCTTCCTCGTTGAGCAAGGCCGCCAGCCGAGCGAGGTTTTCCTGCGGGTCGGTCGGCGCGATCAGCCCGCGCAGCTTGGCCGCTCGTGCCTGCAGCCCCTCGCATTCCAGCGCCGCGACGAGGCCCTCCACGGCGGCAAGGTCGAGCGTCCCGCTTTCAAGCCGGCGCGAGAGATCATGGCTCAGCTGGAACACCGGGTTGAACAGCGGGGTTTCCGCCGTCCGCGCGTGGAGTTCCTGCAAGCGGTTCCTGAGCGTATCGACCGTATCCATGCGCGCCGCACCTCGTGTCAGGTTGTTGGTCCCGCAGGCCGGTTCGCCTGCAGGCTGCATCGGGGTTACAGCCCCCTTTGGTCAGGCCAGCGCCGCCGCCGCGCGCGCTGCCGCCTCGATTGCCAGAACATCGGGCGAACCTTTGCCCACCACCCAGGAGCCGCCGACGCAGAGCACCGGGCCAAAGCCCAGCCATTCCGGCGCAGATTCCAGTGTGATCCCTCCCGTCGGGCAAAACTGGCACTGATGGAACGGCGCGGCAAGCGCCTTCAAAGCAGGCAGGCCGCCCGAAGTCGATGCCGGGAAGAACTTGAAATGCCGGAGCCCCAGATCGAGCCCGCGCATGATGTCACCGGCATTGGCAACGCCCGGCAGATAGGGAATGCCCGAGGAGACCGCAGCCGCCCCCAGCCGCTCGGTGAGGCCGGGCGAGACGATGAATTCGGCGCCTGCATCGATCGATGCCTTGAGCGTGGCGGGATCGGTCACCGTGCCCGCGCCGACGATCGCGCCTTCGACCGAGCGCATGGCGCGGATCACATCCAGCGCGACGGGGGTGCGCAATGTCACCTCGAGCACACGCAGGCCGCCCGCCACCAGCGCGCGCGCCACGGGCACGGCATGGGCCACGTCCTCGATCACCAGCACCGGGATGACCGGGGCAGTGCGCATGATGGTTTCGATGGGCTTCATGGGAACTCGCTAGGTCTATGTGGGATTTGCCCTGACCTAACGCGCGGGGGGCCGGCATGCAGCCTGCAATCGGGCATGCGCATAGCTATTCTTCGGTTACGGGCCTTTCGGCTAACCTCCGAAGGCCATCGTCACCCGCGAGCGTAGGGTTCGAACTTGGGGCGAGTGTCCGAACGCCCTCAGATCGCCGAGCTGAAGCTGCGCTCCTCGGTGCGATAGGCATCGAACACCGAGGCAATCGCCCGCGCATAAGGCGCAGCGCCAGCTTCAAGCCGCAGCCAGCCGCGCTCCAGCGAGATCAGCCCCGCGGCGGCGAACGGCTCCAGCCGCGGGCGCGCCGCGTTCAGCAAATCAGCGTCGATCTTCGCCGCGCCCTTGCACAGCAGCGCCTCGATCAGGGCGGCGCGGCGTTCGTCTTCGGGGCCGGTCTCGATGCCCTTGCGCCCCGCAAGCTGGTCCGCGCCGATCAGCATGCGGTAGCGCCCGGGGTTCTTCTCGTTCTGCACCATGAGCCCCGGCAGCTCGCTGATCGCCGAGGCGCCGAGACCTATGAGCACGCTTGCAGAGTCTTCGGTAAAACCCTGAAAATTGCGCCGCAAAGTGCCATTGAGCGCTGCGCGCGCGAGCGGATCGCCGGGAAGTGCGAAGTGATCGAAGCCCACCGCGTGGTAGCCCGCATCGATGAGCTGCCGCGCGCCCATGGCAGCCATGCGGAAGCGGCCCCGCTGGTCGGGCAAGTCCGACCCATCGATCCGGCGCTGGCGCGGGATCATGTGCGGCACGTGAGCATAACCGAACAGCGCGATGCGGTTGGGCCCCATGGCGACGCTCTGCGCCAGCGTTTCGGCGAGCACCGCGTCGTTCTGGTGCGGCAGGCCGTACATCAGGTCGAAGTTGATCGAGCCGACCCCCGCCCCGCGCAGGCCATCCACCGCGCGTTCGATCATCTCGATCGGCTGGACGCGCCCGATGGCTTCCTGCACCGCCGGGTTCAGGGTCTGCACCCCAAGGCTGACGCGGGTGACGCCGATGCCGCGGATCGCGGTCAGCCAGTCGCGCGTCAGCGTGCGCGGATCAAGCTCGACCGACAGCGCCGGCCGCACGAAGCGGAACGCCAGCACCAGCGCATCGATCAGCCGCACGAACTCGGTCGGCGGCACGGCATTGGGGCTGCCGCCGCCAAAGGCGATGTGTTCGATATGCACCGAAGGATCGAGCATGTCCGCCACCAGCGCGATCTCGCGGTGGAGCGCTTCCAGATAGGCGGTCAGGCGGTGGCGCTTGTTGGCCGCGCCCGTGTTGCAGCCGCAGTACCAGCAGATCTCCTCGCAATAGGGGATATGGAGGTAGATCGAGACTGGCCCGGTCAGGCTGGTGAGCGAGATGCGCTGGCGCAGCTCGAAGCTCTCGTCCACGAACTCCGCTGCCGTGGGATAGCTGGTGTAGCGCGGCACCGGCCGCGCGAGCAGCTCCGGATAGTAGGTCCAGTCGGCAAACTGCTCAGCTTGGGTTGGCCCGCTCATTGCCCGGAGTCCTCTTCGTCGTCGTTGTCCCCACAGCAGGTGCCACCGGGAAAACGCTTGCGCATTGCGCTATGGCAAATCTTGCAACACTGCTTGTCCGCGTCGTGATTTTTCATGGGCAGCGGGATCGGCGCGCCGCCGCCGCACAGCGCGATCATCCTGGGGTTCGCCGCCTGCACCGGCATTGCCAGCTGCAACACCGCCAACGCGCTGAACAGGGCGAGCCGGCGCCTCACAGCGGCGTGTCCTCATCGATCAGGATGCGCGCCGCCGCGCCATCGAGATCGCTGAACTGTCCGCCGCGCAGTGCCCAGAAAAAGGCTGCCAGACCAAGGAGTCCCATGCCGAGCGCGATCGGGATGAGGATCAGGATCGAGGTCATTGCGCGGCTCCCGTCAGCCGGAGTGAATTGCCCACCACGATCAGTGACGAGGTCGCCATCGCAATCGCCGCCATCAGCGGGGTGACGAGCCCGGCCATCGCCAGCGGCACGGCAAAGGCATTGTAGAGGATCGCGGCGGCGAAGTTTTCGCGCACCACGCGCATTGTTCTGCGGCTGGCCCGCACGGCGCGCGGCAAGGCGAGCAGCGAATCGCCGGTGAACACGAAATCGGCCGCCTGCCGCCCGACGTCGCTGGCGCTGCCCGGCGCGATCGAGGCATCGGCCGCGGCGAGCGCGGGGCCGTCGTTGATCCCGTCGCCCACCATCAACACGCATTTGCCGCTACGCTGCAGGCGCTGGATCGCCTCCAGCTTGTCCCCCGGCTGCGCCGCGGCCTGCCCGGTAAGGCCCGTCTCGCGCGCTGTGACCCGCACGGCAGCGGCATTGTCGCCGGAAAGGATCGAAGCCGGGATGCCCAGCGCCGCCAGATCGGCCAGCGCTTCGCGGGCATCAGGCCGCAGCCGGTCGGCAAAGCCGATCACGCGGACCGGACCGGCGCCGATGGCAAGCGCTGCGGCGGTTCCACCGCTCTGCGAAGGCCGCCCCAGCGAAACCGCAAGGCCCCGCCACGTGCCGGAAACACCGCGCCCCACCGTCTCACGCACATCGTCGAGGCTCGCCGCCCACACGCCCCGCGCCGCAAGAGCAAGCGCCAGCGCCTGCGAAAGCGGATGGCGGCTGTGGCTGGCGAGCGCGAGCGCAACGGCAGCTTCTTCCTCGCCCAGTGCGTCCAGCACGGCCGCATCGGGCACCGGGCGGCCCATCGTCAGGGTCCCCGTCTTGTCGAGCAGCACGCGGTCAACCCGCGCGAGGCGCTCGATGGCCGATCCGTCCTTGACCATGATCCCCCGGCGCAGCAGCGCGCCTGCAGCGACCACCTGCGCCACCGGCACCGCCAGCCCCAGCGCGCAAGGGCAGGTTATGATCAGCACCGCGATCCCCACCACCAGCGCTTGGTGGAAGCTCGCACCCGCGATCAGCCACCCCGCAAAGCTGAGCGCCGCCAGCGTGTGCACCGCAGGCGCATAGAGCCGCGAGGCGCGGTCGGCGATGCGCACGAAGGCGCTCTTGGCCTGCCCTGCGCTTTCCATCGCCTGCGCGATTTCGGCAAGCGCGGTTCCCTGCCCCGCTGCGGTGACGATCACATCGACCGGCGCATCGAGGTTGAGCATGCCCGCCAGCACCGGCTGGCCCGGGCCTGCCGGCACCGGCGCGGTCTCGCCCGTCAGCAGCGATTGGTCGAACCGGCTGGTCCCGCTCGCGATGGCGCCGTCTGCCGCGAGCCGCTCGCCCGCCGCGACGCGCATCAGCATGCCCGGTACGAGCGTGGCCGCCGCAGTCCAGTGCAGCGCGCCGTCCGCGCCCACGACCATCGCGCCGCTTGCGGCCTGCCGCAGCAGCGCTGCCACTCCGGCGCGTGCGCGGTCGCGCATCATCGCATCGAGCGCGCGGCCCGCGAGCAGGAAAAGGAGCAGCATCAGGGTGCCGTCGAACCAGGCTTCCTTGCCGCCGGTCAGCGTCTCGTAGCAGGAGAGGCCGGTCGCAAGGCTCACGCCGATGGAGATCGGCACATCCATGTTGGTGCGCCCGCGCCTTAGCGCGCCCAGCGCCGAGCGGAAGAACGGCTGCCCGGCATAGAGGATCGCCGGCACGCCGATAGCAGCGGAAAGCCAGTGGAACAGATCGCGCGTGCTGCCATCCGCGCCCGACCAGACGCTGACTGACAGCAGCATAACGTTCATGCAGGCAAACGCCGCCACCGCCAGCGGCGCGAGCAATTCGCGCGCGGCAGAAGGCGGCTCGACCGCATCCTCGCGCGGTTCCGCCGCAAAGCCTGCCCCGGCCAGCGCCGTCACCAGATCGGGTATCTCCACCGTGCCCATGTGATCGACCGCGATGGTCCGCGCGGTCAGGTTGGCCCGCGCCGAAGCAACGCCGGGCACCGCGCCGAGCGCGCGCTCGACCTTGCCCATGCAGCCGGCGCAATGCATCCCCGGCACCGCCAGCACGGTGCGGCTGACCTCAGGGGCTAGGCGTGCCGTTGCCGCGTTCAAAGCGCGTCATCCTCGGCATGCCAGACATGCCCCATGGCGCGCACTTCGATGCCTACGTGCCAGCGCCCTGCAGGCAGCGCCGCTTCATAGACGCCCGGTGCCACCTCGCGCGGGGTCATCGCCACGGGCGCTTTGGCACCGAGTGGATGATCCGCCTGCGCGCGCACGGCGGCGCCGGTCAGCGGCCGCCCGCTGGCATCGCTCAGCGTGAAGCGGACCTGGCCCGCCCCGCCGCGCGCAAGTGCCATATGCCAGCCCAGCGCCTTGTCGGCCTTGGCCGCGCCAAGCCAACGGTTGAATTCCTGGCTCGCAACGTAGGAATTCTCCACCACCGTCCCGCTGAAAGTCGAGACCGCAAGGTTGGCGAGCAGGATGTTGACCCCGATCACCACGCCGAAGAAGCCGATCATTACGAACGCCATATGCCGCCCTGTGAAGGGCCGCGCCGAAAGCTGTGCCATCACTCGTGCTCCTCGTGTTCTTCGTGTTCGCTCTCGGGCGCGGCGAAATGCGTCTCGCGGCGCACCGCATGGCCTTCGTGATCGAGCGGTGTCGCCTGAAGGGTAAAGTCCTGCTGCCGCGCATGGGCTGCCGGAACCACCGCATAGAGCCGCACCTTGGCCGTGCTGTCCGCCGGAACCGTCACGTGGATCGTGCCTTGCGCTGCGCCCGGCGCCATTTCGTCGGTATAGAGCGCCGCTCCCGGCAGCCCTTCAGCCGCGATGCGCAGGGTGCGCGGGCGATCTTCCATGTTGCGCAGCGCCAGAGTGAAGGCATTGCGCACCGCCCCGCCCGAAAGCTGGACGAATTCCGGATTGCGCTCCCGCGCGACCGAGAGCGTCAGCCGCTCGCGCGTGCCCAGCATGAACAGCAGCGCCAGGCCGATCCCGCCCCACACCGCGAAATAGGCGATGAGGCGCGGGCGCAGCAGCACTTTGCGCACCGGCCGCGCCGGCTCGCCCTTGATCTCGCGCTCGCTGTCAATGAGCGTGCAATAGTCGATCAGTCCGCGCGGACGGCCCACCGAAGCCATCGCCCGGTCGCAGGCATCGACGCACAGCGCACAGGTGATGCAGCCGATCTGCGGCCCCTCGCGAATATCGATCCCGGTCGGGCACACGGCCACGCACTGCTTGCAATCGATGCAGTCGCCCAGCGGACTTGCCGCGCCTTTCGCTTCCTTGAGCGACCCGCGCGGCTCGCCCCGCCAGTGCTTGTAGGTGACGGTGAGCGAGTTCTCGTCGAGCATCGCGGTCTGGATGCGCGGCCAGGGGCACATGTAGATGCACACCTGTTCGCGCATGAAGCCGCCGAGCCAGAAGGTGGTGAAGGTGAGGATGCCGGTCGAGGCATAGGCGACGGGCGCCGCCGTACCGGTCCAGAATTCGCGCTGCAGCGTCGGCGCATCGGCGAAGTAGAAGATCCACGCGCCGCCTGTCACGAAGGCGATGCCGAGGTAGACGCCCCACTTGAACATCCGCCGGGCAAACTTCGCAGGCGACCAAGGCGCCGCATTGAGGCGCAGCTGAGCGTTGCGGTCGCCATCGATCAGCCGGTCGACATGCTGGTAGAGGTCGGTCCACACGGTCTGTGGGCAGGCATAGCCGCACCACGCCCGCCCGACCGCGCTGGTGACGAGGAACAGCCCGATCCCCGCCATGATCAGCATGCCGGCCACGAAGTAGAACTCCTGCGGCCAGATTTCGATCGCGAACATGTAGAACCGGCGGTGCGCGAGATCGACCAGCACGGCCTGCCCGGGCGCATGCGGGCCCCGGTCCCAGCGGATCCACGGCGTGCCCCAGTAGACGGCAAGGCACAAGGCCATGACCAGCCACTTGAAGCGGCGGAACGGCCCGTCGATCTTGCGCGGGAACACCGCTGTGCGCTTCGCGTAAAGCGATGGCGGTGCTGCCGTCATGTTGGGATCCATCATGTTCATGGGGGTTTACTGCGCTGCGCCCGCTGCCGGTGCTGCAGGCGCTGCCAGGGCAGGCGCCGCTTCGCCGCCGCCCAGCGAGTGGACGTAGACGGCCAGCATCTTGATCGTCACCGGATCGAGCCGCCCGGTCCAGGCCGGCATCACCCCGGCATGGGCATTGGTCACCGTGTTCACGAGCGAGGCGCGATCCCCGCCATAGAGCCAGATCTTGTCGCTGAGCTTTGGCGCGCCGACACCGCGATTGCCCTCACCGTTCGCGCCGTGGCAAACCGCGCAGTTGTCGGCATAGAGCTGCGCGCCGCGCGCCGAGGATGCGTTCGCCGGGTCCTGCTGGCTCAGCACCCGCACGTGGCTCACCACATCCTGCACTTGGGCACCGGTCAGGATGCCATCCTTGCCAAAGCTCGGCATAAGGCTGCTGCGGGTCGCATCGTTGCCCGGCTGGCGGATGCCATTGACCAGCGTCTGCTGGATCGCGCTCAGATCACCGCCCCAGAGCCAGTCGTCGTCGTTGAGGTTGGGATAGCCCTTGCCGCCCGCCGCGCCCGAACCGTGGCACTGCACGCAGTTCACCTTGAACGCCGCGTGTCCGCCTTCGATCGCGGCGCGCTGCAGCGCCGGATTGGCCGCCAGCGCTTCGATGGGCGTGGCGGCGATGGCGTTCCGGATCGCTTGATGTTCGACCTTCTCGTGCGCGATGTCGTCCGCCAGAACGCCCCGGCTCGTCCAGCCGAGTGTCCCGGTACTGGCCGAATGCAGCATAGGGATTGCCGGATAGAGCACGACGTAGACGAGGCTGAACGCGATGGTCGCGTAGAACGTCCACAGCCACCAGCGCGGCAGCGGCGTATCGAGTTCCTCGATCCCGTCCCACTCATGGCCGACCATGGCCGTGCCGGTCGCAGAATCGATCACCTTTGCAGGGTGCGTTTTGTCATGCGTCATCGCTGTCATCCTCGAAGATCGAGAGGGCCGCATCGCGGCTCATCGCGCGCCCGCCGGGGCGGAACGGCCAGAGGCACAGCGCCAGGAACACCAGCGCCATGAGCATCAGGCCCCAGCTGTCGGCCAGATGCCGCAGCTGGTCGTACGTCGAATGGGTGGATAGCTGGAGAAAGCTCATCGGCCCTTCTCCTTCGCCAGATGTTCCTGCGCCGCAGGCGCGTTCACATCGACCATCGTGCCCAGCACCTGGAGATAGGCGACGAGCGCATCCATCTCGGTCAGGCGCTTGGGATCGCCGTCGAAATCTCGCACCTTTGCCCCCGGATAATGCTTCAGGAAGGCTGCATGATCGGCATCAGGATCGGCCTGCGCCTTGAGGTCGTCATTGGCGGCGGCAATCGCATCCTTGGTATAGGGCACGCCGACCCGCTCCAGCGTCTGCAGTGCGGGCACCATGTCGCCCTGATCGAGCGCCTGCTCCTTGAGGAAGCCGTAGCTCGGCATGATCGATTCCGGCACCAGCTCGCGCGGGGCGGAGAGATGCTGGACCTGCCACTCATCCGAATACTTGCCGCCCACGCGCGCCAGATCCGGACCGGTGCGCTTGGAGCCCCACTGGAAAGGATGGTCGTACATCGATTCCGCCGCGAGGCTGTAATGCCCATAGCGCTCCACCTCGTCGCGGAAGGGGCGGATCATCTGGCTGTGGCAGACGTAGCAGCCCTCGCGCACATAGATGTCGCGCCCGGCCTGTTCGAGCGGGGTGTAGGGGCGCATCCCCTGCACCTTCTCGATCGTGTTATCGATCCAGAACAGCGGGGCGATCTCGACGATCCCGCCCACCGTCACCGCCGCGAAGGCGAGCACGCCGAGCAGCGTTACGTTACGCTCCAGCTTGCGGTGGCGTTCCATGAAAGTCGTAGCCATGTCGGTTTCTCCGGATCAGATGGCAGGCGCGGGGACGAGCGGCACATCGCGCGCCGGATCGAACGCCGCGGAATGGAGCGGTGCTTCCTCGCGGCTGTGGCCCAGGATCGTGCGGGTGATATTGGTGGCCATGACCGCCGCGCCCGCAAGGTAGAGCAGCCCGCCCACCACGCGCAGCGCATACATCGGGTGGAGCGCGGCCACCGTGTCGGCGAACGAGTTCACGAGGTAGCCGTCCGGCCCGTATTCGCGCCACATCAGCCCCTGGGTGATCCCCGCCACCCACATCGCGGCGGTGTAGAAAACGATCCCCAGCGTCGCGAGCCAGAAGTGCCAGTTCACCATCCGCAGGCTGTAGAGCCTTGCGCGGCCCCACAGGCGCGGCGCCATGTAATAGAGGCAGCTGAACGTGATCATCCCGTTCCAGCCCAGCGCGCCCGAATGCACGTGGCCGATGGTCCAGTCGGTATAGTGCGAGAGCGAGTTGACCGACTTGATGCTCATCATCGGGCCCTCGAACGTGCTCATGCCGTAGAAAGCGAGCGCGAGGACCATCATGCGCAGGATCGGATCGGTGCGGATCTTGTCCCAGGCGCCGTTCAGCGTCATCAGGCCGTTGATCATCCCGCCCCAGCTCGGCATCCACAGCATGACCGAGAAGACCATGCCCAGCGTCTGCGCCCAGTCGGGCAGCGCGGTGTA
>NZ_JAIEPN010000029.1 GCF_019748365.1 Novosphingobium sp. | reverse complement strand
ATGGGGCTTTTTATTCAACCCAACTGGCCCCTTTTTAAACCGGTGCCTGGCCCGTTTTTATCCCGGTGTTGACACCGTTCCAGACATCACCAACAAACAGGTGCAGATCAATACGGTCGAGCCCAATCTCGGGCCGCTCGATATTGAACGGCTTGTCACCTTTCCCGTTGAAACGGCGATGGCAGGGATCCCGGGTCTGGAAAGCTCGCGCTCGATTTCGCGCAACGGCTTCAGCCAGGTAACTGTGATCTTCGAGGATCACACCGATCTCTATTTTGCGCGTCAGCAGGTGGCCGAGCGGCTCAATCAGGCCAAAGGAACCCTGCCCGAAGGGGTCGAGCCGCAAATGGGTCCGGTCTCAACCGGACTGGGCGAAGTGCTCATGTACATCGTCGATTTTGCCAAGCCCGGCAGCAAGGCCGCGCCCAAAGTCGCGGGCAAGCCCGGGTTCCAGCCCGATGGCTCCTATATGACTCCGTCTGGTGAAATTCTGACCGAAGAGGTGGCCAAACTCGGCTATTTGCGCACGGTTCAGGACTGGGTGATCCGCCCGCAGCTCAAGACCGTGTCAGGCGTTGCCGGGATCGATTCGATCGGTGGCTATGAGAAGCAGTTCGTTGTCCAGCCCGATGCATCCAAGCTCTCTACTTACGGCATCTCCTTCTCCGAATTGGCCGAAGCCCTTGAACGCGCCAACATCTCTGTCGGCGCTAACTTTGTCGAACGGGGCGGCGAAGCCTTCCTTGTCCGCGCCGATGGCCGCATCCGCTCGGTTGATGAAATCGGTCGCGCGACGGTCGCCAGCCGTGGTGGTGTCCCTGTCGCGGTTCGCGACGTTGCCACGGTCCAGATCGGCGGCGAACTGCGCACCGGCTCGGCTTCCGAAAACGGCAAGGAGATCGTTGTCGGAACCGCGCTCATGCTTGCCGATGGCAATAGCCGGGTCGTCGCTTCCGCAGTTGCAGATCGCCTTGAAGAGGTCGCCAAATCGCTCCCACCCGGCATTACGGTCAAGTCGGTTCTGGACCGCTCTCAGCTGGTCGATGCAACCATAGGCACGGTTGAAAAGAACCTGCTGGAAGGTGCATTTTTGGTCGCGATTGTGCTGTTTTGGCTGCTCGGAAACATCCGCGCGGCCATCATTGCCACGCTTGTCATCCCGATCTCGTTCCTGATCATGGGGACGGGCATGAACCTTACCCGCACATCGGGCAATCTGATGAGCCTGGGAGCACTCGATTTCGGTCTGATTGTCGATGGCTCGATTATCATCATCGAAAATTGCCTGAGGCGATTGGCCGAACGGCAACATCATGAAGGGCGACTGCTCAGTGTGAGCGAGCGGCTGCATGAGGTGTTCGAGGCATCGCGCGAGATGGTGAAGCCGACCCTTTACGGGCAGGCGATCATTTTCCTCGTGTTCGTGCCTCTGCTGACCTTCACCGGGGTCGAGGGTAAAACCTTTTCGCCGATGGCAATTACGGTCATGCTGGCATTGGCTGGCGCGTTCATCGCTTCACTGACGTTTGTGCCCGCAATGGTTGCGTTGCTGATCCGTGGCAAAGTCGCCGAGAAGGAAGTGCGGGCGATCGCATGGATGAAGGAGCGCTACGAGCCCGTGCTCAAGCGGGTGATTTATCGTCCCTGGCCGTGGATCGGCGCAGGAGCGGGTACTTTCGCCGCTGCGGGCCTGGTATTTTCGATGCTCGGCAGCGAGTTCATCCCAACGTTGGGCGAGGGCAATCTCGCCATGCAGGCGCTGCGTATCCCTTCGACCTCGCTGAACAAATCGCAGGAGATGCAACTCCAGGTTGAAAAGGCTGTCGCTTCCTTGCCGGAAGTCGCCTTCATCTATTCCAAGACCGGCACGGCGGAAGTTGCGAGCGATCCGATGCCGCCCAACGCTTCGGATACGTTCATCATCCTCAAGCCTCGGGAAACCTGGCCTGACGGTATCAGCACCAAGGACGATGTGATCGAACGGGTTGAGAAGAAGCTCGAACCACTCGTCGGCAACGCATTTGAAATCAGCCAGCCCATCCAGCTGCGCTTCAACGAGCTGATTGCCGGTGTGCGCGGTGACATCGCGATCAAGCTCTATGGTGACAATCTCGAGGAAATGGGCCGCGCGGCCCAGCAAGTGGCAGCGGTACTGAACACCGTCCCCGGCGCTGCCGACGTAAAGGTCGAGCAGACGGCTGGCTTCCCTGTCCTGGACGTCCAGTTCGACCGGGATGCCATCGCGCGATACGGACTGACCCTTCAGGATGTCAGCGATACCGTTTCCATAGCCCTCGGCGGCCGGGAGGCGGGAATCGTGTTTGAAGGGGACCGGCGTTACGATATCGTTGTCCGGCTTGACCGGGCAACGCGCGATGATCTCGACGCAGTAGGCGCGCTCCCTGTGTTGCTACCCGGCGAAGGCGGCGCGCGTGCATCGGTGCCTTTACGCGAGCTGGCAAAGTTCGGGTTCTCCGAAGGCTTGAACCAGGTCAGCCGTGAAAACGGCAAACGCCGTGTCGTCGTGCAGGCCAATGTGCGAGGCAATGATCTGGGCTCATTCGTTGCCGAGGCGCAGGAAAAGGTTGCAGCGCAGGTCAAACTTCCGACCGGCAGCTTCATCGAATGGGGCGGGCAGTTTGAGAACCTGCAAGCCGCGTCTGCACGGCTGTCTGTGGTGATCCCGATCATCTTCGCCGCCATCTTTGGCATTCTGTTTTTGGCATTGGGCGGCGTGCGTCAGGCGATTGCGGTCTATTCGGCAATTCCGCTGGCACTGGCGGGCGGCGTGTTCTCGCTGCTTCTGACCGGATTGCCCTTCTCGGTCTCTGCGGCTGTTGGCTTCATCGTTCTTTCGGGTGTGACAGTGCTGAACGGTTTGGTCGTGATGACCAGCATCAACACCCGCATCGACGCAGGCAAGCCGGTTGATATGGCGATCAGTGAAGGCGTGATGGAGCGCGTTCGTGCGGTCCTGATGACGGGCATCGTGCCGGCCATCGGCTTCGTGCCGATGGCACTCGCCACCGGCACGGGTGCCGAGGTGCAGAAGCCGCTCGCGATCGTCGTGATAGGCGGCTTGATCACCTCGACCTTGCTGACCCTGTTCGTCTTACCTGCCATCAGCCACTTGCTGCTGCGGGGACGCCACAAGCATCATGTCACCGGTGACTACGGCGATGTCGACACGTTCGGTGCTGAGTTGCCGGTCAAATGAGGATGTGGGCGGCCATGTCAGCGCGATGCGTCGGCCGCCCACTTCGAAGATCTGCTGGCCCGGATTTCCAGCGCTTCGCCTCGAGACAATTAAAGGATAGCTCGCATGACGGAAAAAGCGCAGTTCGATATTCCACTCGTCTTGCCCGGGGTGGCGGATGCTGCAGATGCCTGCGTCGAGCGTATCATCGGCCGCTTGAGACCGCGCGCTGGCGTCGATGAAGTCCACGTCTTGCCAGCAACGGCTGATCAGCCAGCGAAGCTGTGCATTGGCCTCGCCTCAAGATTTGTTCGCCAGACAACGCTAAGCCGGACATAGTGAGAACATCCTACGCGACGAGCTGCAACCTGCCGCTCGGGTCGTGAAGGGCTCGGTACCCGCCACCGTCGCTGAATGACGCATCCTCCCACAGGTAGTCGCCAGTCAGGCCGATATGCGACCAACCCAGCGGCGAGACGTGCGCCAGTAGTGCCTCGTCGATCTCTGCCCCGGAGTAGCGAATGTGATCGGCGGCGCGGCCGAGATAGAGGGTGTTCCAGTATGCAATGGCGGCGATGAGCAGGTTGAGGCCAGACGCTCGGTATTGCTGGTTCTCCAAGGTACGGTCCGTGAAGCGTCCCTGCCGATTGGTGTAGATTGCATCAGCCAGGGCGTGCCGGGCCTCTCCCTTGTTCAATCCGGCTTGGCAGGCGCGGCGCAATTCGGGCTGTTCCAGCCAGTCGAGTGTGAACAGCGTCCGTTCGATGCGACCGAGTTCGCGAAGGGCAAGATCGAGCTTGTTCTGCCGACGATAGGCGGAAAGCTTGCGCAGTATGACTGACGGAGCGACCGTGCCCTCACGGATCGATGCCGCCATGCGGACCAGGTCGTCCCACTCTGCCTCGATCGCGCCGACTTTGATCGCTTGGCCGAACAGACATTCGATTCCTTTGTAGGCTGAGTTCGCTGCAATGGCACCAAACCGTCGATCGGCTAGGTCGCGCATCCGCGGGACGAAACGGAAGCCCAGCAGGTGACACAAGCCAAAGACGTGATCGGAGGCGCCGCCGGTATCGGTATACAGCTCCTGCAGTGGCAATTCACGGGCGCCAAGCAACAGGCCGTCGAGCACGTACGGTGCCTCACTTGCGGTGGCAGACATGATGCGCGAACTGAACGAAGCGAAATGGTCGGACAGGTGCGAGTAGATCTTGATGCCAGGCTTGTGATCGTATTTGGCGTTGATCTCGGCTGCGCCTGACCGAATTCGGCCGGTGCGGAAGAACTGACCATCAGATGATGCGCTGACACCTTCTCCCCAGTTGCGCGCGAACGGCAGCCGGTGATGTTCGCGCACGATCTGGGCCAAGGCGGCCTCGTAGTTTTCGGGCGAGATATACCAGTTCTGGGTCCAGGCGAGCTGTGCGTAGGTCACGCCCTGACTCGCGTTGGCCATACGTTCGACGCCGAGGTTTGTGCCATCTGCTAGAATGGCAGCGAGGATGGCATGGGGTTTGTCGTGCTCCTTGCCCGAGCGGACATCCCGAAATGCCGCGAGGAAGCCGGTGCGCTCAGCAACCTCGAAAAGGAGCTCGGTTATCCTGACGCGCGGGAGTAGCGCATCGAGCCTGCGGTCCAGAACTTCCGCGTCCGGCGGAGTTGCCGCCTGCAGCGGCACAACCTTCAGCTTGTCGCGAACGAGCGCAACACCAGACAGGCGTCCGGTCCGCAGCTGGTGTGCGAAGTGCCGCAAGCGCTGATCAAGTTCGGCACTTTTCTCAGCCAGATATTCCCTAGAGTTCACGTTGATCGGCAAGTCAGCTATTGCCGATTGTGCGGCTTTGCGGGGGAGCAGATAGGCATCGAATCGCTGGTAGGCGCGTGTTCCTTCGACCCAGACATCGCCGGCCCGCAGCTTGTCGCGAAGAGTTGCCAGGACCGCCGTCTCGTAGCGCGCGCGGCTGACTTTTCCTCCCTCAGTTATAAGCTTGGGCCACTGCCGATTGGCAAAGGGCATGGGCGGATTTTCCGGCAGATGCGCGCCGCGACTACTGTTCGTCTGCTTAAGGAGGTCGATAGCTGAAAGTAGGTTCGTACCGCTGCCCGAGGCCTTGAACGTGAACGTGTCGAGGAAGCTGCCGGAAAACCGACGCAGTGTCGCGTACCGTTCGGTCGCCAGGACCAAAGTGTCCACTTGTGCGAGATCAGCCAAGGCATCGACGTGGGGACGCGCGGCCATCAAGCGATGCCAGCCCACCATCTCATCGATCAGGATCAGCGGATCGCGGCCAGTTTCCTCTGCCATGTCCAATGCCGCGATAGTTGCTCCGAACAGTCGCATGAGCTTGCCGACCGACGGTGCCGTGTCCTGATAACGTCGTTCCTGGCCCCGCTTGGCACGGGTGAACAGCCCGCCAATCAGACGCTCGAACATTAGAATCGCGGCATCGGCAAGCCTGACCTCAAGATTGACCACTGCAGCCGCCAGCGTCGCCCTGCGGCGATTGAGGGAATAGTCGGCAAGCAGAAACGGCGGGGCCACACTGCCTTCACGCACGAACTGGCCGAAGCGGAAGCCTGTCGCCGCCAAGCTGATCCCAGGATCGATCCCGAGCTGCCGTATATACCGCAGGCGTTTGAGCAGCGCGTTCATGTTCTTGGTCGACGGCGACCCCGGCATGTCGCGGAGCCATGCGAGCGGGGTCATGCCCAGGGCAGGGTCGTTGATCAGGAGCGCGTCAAGCAACTCCAACGTTGTGCCGTCCAACTCGGCGACGATCTCTGTCGCCGCGCGCTTGCGGGCGCGGGCCCGTCCGGCGAGCCCGGACCGTTCGAGGGTGTCCGGAAGCGGCAAGATGAACCGATCCGCCTTGAGGCTGTCCATCAAGGATCGAGCAATCGTCTCGCCGCGGTCGCTCCGCATGGCTGCCCGGGCTGCAAGTTCGATGGCATGGGCGATGTCGCCGCGCGCGAATGGTTGGAGGCCAAGGTATTCGGCCGCAGTCGAGCTATGATCGGTTCGCGTCTGCGCGCGTTGCCCATATGTCTCGAATACATGCGGCGAGAGTTCTAGGCTCAGGACCTATTAATTTGCTTGCGGAATGCTCAATAGGTTGATTCAATGGCGGCGCGAGGAGGCGTTGGCATGAGTGACCTGATCTGGTTGTCGAAGGCGCAGATGCGCCGGATCGAGCCGTATTTTCCTTTGTCGCACGGGGTTCCGCGGGTCGATGATCGGCGGATCATCAGCGGGATCATCTTCGTGATCCGCAATGGTCTGCGATGGCGCGATGCGCCTGCGGCATACGGCCCGCCCAAGACGATCTACAACCGGTTCATCCGTTGGAGCCGCATGGGCGTGTTCAACCGGATTTTCTCGGCACTGGCCGCCAAGGGGGGCAAACCGGACCAGTTGATGATCGATGCCACCCATCTCAAGGCGCACCGCACGGCGGCCAGTCTGCTCAAAAAGGGGCTGTTCCCCGACGTATCGGACGCACCAAGGGCGGCCTGAACTCCAAGCTCCATGCCGTTTGCGATGACAAGGGCCGGCCGCTGATCATGCTGCTCAGCGAAGGACAGATGAGCGACTACAAGGGCGCGGCGCTGATGATCGACGCCTTGCCCAGGGCCAAAGCACTGTTGGCTGATCGAGGCTACGATGCCGACTGGTTCCGCGCCGCGCTGACCGAGCGCGGCATTACGCCCTGCATCCCGTCAAAGGCCAACCGCAAGGTCCCGATCCCCCACGACACAGTGCTCTACCGCCAACGTCACAGGATCGAAAACATGTTCGGCAAACTCAAGGACTGGCGCCGCATTCACACCCGCTACGACCGATGCGCCCACACCTTCATGTCCGCCATCTGCATCGCCGCAACCGTCATCTTCTGGCTCAATCAATGAGTCCTGAGCCTAGCTGAACAGCCAGGTAGTTGAGTACGGCCTCCGGGACGTCCGAGTTGACCCGCAGACCGAAACCAGGGTGTCGCAACAGCGCGAGGTGTGCAGCAATGCCGAGCCGATTGACGGCGCCTCGCCGCTTTCCGATGATGTCCAGATCTTCGGACGCCAGAGTGTAGTTTCTGATGATCGAAAAGTGGTCGGTTCGTGGCAGGAAAAGCCGTTCGCGCTCGTCCCGCGTCAGCAGATTGCGCCGCGCCATGATGCACCTCACCTGATTCGGGATGACCCCCATTCGGTCAGGCTAGACCCGCGCGGCGAGGCAGGCATGCATAAAGGACTCCGGTGTGTTCGCCATTTGTCCGGCTTAGCGTTATCTGGCGAACAGACCTTGAGGTGCCCCCAAAATCACACCCAGCTCACAATGAACCCGGCTGCGGTGGTTTCCTTGGCCGCTAGTCCTGCATCCTCGAAGGCGTTGGGCGAGGAAATAGCTGCGGCGCGAGGCTATCGCGCGCAGGCCAAGGCCGCCAATACCCTGCGCGCTTACACCAGCGACTGGAACCAGTTCGAAGGCTGGTGCGACGCGCGCGGGCTCGAACCGCTGCCCGCCCGGCCCGAGGCGGTCGCAACCTGGCTGGCCGCGCTCGCGATGGACGGCAAAGCCGACAGCACAATTGGCCGACATCTCGCCGCGATCGGATGGAAGCACCGTCAGGATGGGCTGGTCGCGCCAGTTCAGCGAGACGAACGCATGGTCATCGCTGATACGCTCGCGGGGATCCGCCGCGGGGCCAGAGCGCGGCCCAGCGCCCGCAAGGCCGCGATCACCGCCAGCGATTTGGCGAAGATGATCGCGGCGGCGGACGGACAGGGCACGCGCGCGATCCGCGACCGGGCGATCCTGGCGCTGGGCCTGGCGGCCGCGCTGCGCCGGTCGGAACTGGTCGCGCTCGAGTGGCGCGATGTGGTAATGGTGGACAAGGGCCTGAAACTGACGCTGCGCCACTCCAAGACCGACCAGGAGGGGGAGGGGCAGGTGATCGCGGTGCCCTCGGGCAAGACACTCAAACCCGTTGAACGGCTCAAGGTGTGGTTGGCGGTGCGCGGTAGCGGCGCAGGACCGCTGTTCTATCGGATCGACCCGCAGGGGCGGCTGACCGACAGGCGCATGTCGGACCGCTCGATCGCGCGGCTGATCCAGAAATACGCGGGGCTCGTTGGGCTCGATCCGGAGAGCGTGGGAGGACATTCGTTGCGGGCCGGGTTCCTCACCGAAGCTTCCCGCACCGGAGCAACTATAGCCAAGATGCAGGAGGTGTCGCGGCACAAGAAAGTCGAAGTGCTGCTGGGCTATGTTCGGTCAGCTGAGCTGTTTGATGCCCATGCGGGGGGCGGGTTCTTATAATAGCAGAAATTCGAACCTGCCCGTGCAAGTATGAGTCCCTCCTCCGCTACCATCCCCTTTTCCGGAAGCTTCCACAGACTTCCGGATTCTTCCAGAAAATCGCAGAATTGCTAGGGGTTGCGGGTGATTCGCGTCCATGTTCAGCCGAGCGCTTCCGCATGCAGCCAGATTTGGCGTGGGGGTATTTAGCAGGGTATCCGATCTCGTCCATGACCAGTAGGTCGAAATGATCGTGCTCCAGCTTCGTCAGTGACGTGCTCCCCAGATTGTTACCGTTCAGAGGTAGAGTCTCGCTCCTTCTTGATCCGGCGCCCTAAGTCGAAGTGATGTCGGTAGACTCCGGGACGCCGGATCACTCCTTGGCAATGCAGAATCTAGATGACGCCAAAGGCTGTCATGGCAGCTGCTACACGCTCAAACCCTGCGATATTTGCGCCCAGAACATAGTCGCCAGGGGCGCCGTATTCCTCGGCGGTCTCGGCACAGGTATCATGAATGTTGCGCATGATGGCGGCGAGGCGTTCCTCGGTTTTCTCGAAGCTCCAGCTATCGCGCGAGGCATTCTGCTGCATTTCCAGGGCTGAAGTCGCAACTCCGCCGGCATTGGCCGCCTTGCCAGGTCCAAACAGCACTCCCGCGCCCTGGAATTCGCGGACGGCATCGGGCGTACAAGGCATGTTTGCCCCTTCGCCCACAGCAACCACCCCGTTCTTGACCAATGCGCGCGCATCCTTGCCGGTCAACTCGTTCTGCGTGGCCGATGGCATGGCAACATCGCACGGAACATCCCAGATCGAACCGCCCTCAATGTAATGGGTGTCGTTGCCTTTCCTGCGCGCATATTGCGAGATCCGTTCGCGGCGAATCTCCTTGATCTCTTTGACCAGATCGAGATCGATGCCGCTTTCATCGACAATGTAGCCATTGGAGTCCGAGCAGGCGATGACAATGCCGCCGAACTGCCGGATCTTTTCAATCGTGTAGATCGCCACGTTGCCGGAACCCGACACCACGCATTTGCGGCCGTCGAAATCCATGCCCTTGGTGGCAAGCATGCTTGAGACGAAATAGGTCGCGCCGAACCCCGTGGCTTCGGTGCGGGCACGCGAGCCGCCATAGACCAGTCCCTTGCCGGTCAGCACCCCGGCTTCGTACCGATTGGTCAGGCGCTTGAACTGGCCAAAGAGGTAACCGATCTCGCGCCCGCCAACGCCGATATCGCCAGCCGGCACATCGGTGTATTCGCCCAGATGTCGTTGCAATTCAGTCATGAATGACTGGCAAAAACGCATGACCTCGCCTTCAGAGCGTCCACGCGGATTAAAATCCGAGCCGCCCTTGCCACCACCAATCGGCAGTCCTGTAAGCGCATTCTTGAAGATCTGCTCGAACCCAAGGAACTTGATGATCCCGAGGTTGACCGAAGGGTGGAACCGCAGGCCACCCTTGTAGGGGCCGAGCGCGGAGTTGAATTGCACGCGAAAGCCACGATTGATCTGCACCTGGCCCTGATCGTCAACCCAGGGCACGCGGAAAATGATCTGACGTTCAGGCTCGCACAGACGCTCTATCAGGGCATGATCGGCATAATAGGGCTTCTTGGCGATCACGCGCCCGAGACTTTCCAGCACCTCGATGACGGCTTGGTGAAACTCTGTTTCGCCGGCATTGCGGCGCAGCACCTCGGCGAGGATGGGTTCAAGCTTTTCGTCAATCTTGGTCATTGAAATTTCCTGGCTCCGACGCTGGGGTGGGCTTCTGCTTGCGTCGTGCATAAGCGAGAGTGACCGACTTTTCGATAGACGTGCTACCGTGCTGGCAATTGTGGTCGTGCTGACGGAGCCATGCAGTGCTTTTTAAACGTTTTTTGGTCTTTGGTTGCGCCCTTCTTGCGGCTGTTGTTTCTGGTGCTTTTCTCCCTGCGGCTTGGGCCGTCTCCGTCTTCGCAATTTCGGGGGTCTTGGCGCTGATCGGTCTGTTTGACCTCGCACAGCCGGTCCATTCGATCCGACGCAATTACCCGATCATTGGTCGTATGCGCTGGTTTTTCGAGGATATTCGTCCGGAGATACGCCAGTATCTGATCGAGGATGACCATGAGCAGCTGCCCTTTTCCCGCAGTCAGCGGTCACTGGTCTACGCGAGGTCGAAGAACGAAAGCAGCGAGCGCGCATTTGGCACCCAGCTTGATGTCTATGAAAGCGGCTATGAATTTATCGGGCATTCGAACCGCCCGGTTCCCCCCGGTGATCCCGCCACGTTCCGCGTCGACATTGGCGGCGGCGATTGTAAGCAACCCTACCGGGCATCCATCCTGAACATCTCGGCGATGAGCTTCGGATCGCTGAGTGCCAACGCCATTCTTGCACTGAACCAGGGCGCAAAGCTGGGAAGCTTTGCCCATGACACCGGCGAGGGGAGTATCAGTCCGCACCACAGACACCATGGCGGCGATCTGATCTGGGAAATCGGCAGCGGGTATTTTGGCTGCAGGAACGCCGATGGTGGCTTTGACCCACGAGCCTTTGAGGAGAAAGCCACAGATCCGCAGGTCAGGATGATCGAGATCAAGCTCAGCCAGGGTGCCAAACCTGGCCACGGCGGAATTCTGCCGGCCAGCAAGATCACAGAAGAGATTGCCCAGACCCGCGGTGTGCCAATGGGCCAGGACTGCGTTTCTCCCGCCCGGCACAGTGCCTTTTCCACGCCGAACGAGATGATGGCCTTTATCGCGGAGCTCAGGCAGCTTTCCGGCGGCAAGCCTGTCGGGTTCAAGCTGTGCATTGGTCAGCCGTGGGAATTCATGGGTATGGTCAAGGCCATGATGGACACAGGCATCCTGCCCGATTTCGTCGTGGTCGATGGCGCAGAAGGCGGGACAGGCGCGTCGCCTCTCGAGTTTTCTGATCATCTCGGCATGCCCATGCGGGAAGGCCTGCTCTTTGTGCACAACACCTTGGTCGGCACGGGCCTGCGCGACAGGATCAGGATCGGCGCTGCGGGAAAGATAGTCAGCGCCTTCGACATCGCTGCGACGCGCGCCCTGGGTGCGGACTGGGTAAATGCCGCGCGAGGGTTCATGTTCGCCCTCGGGTGCATTCAATCGCTGTCCTGCAATACCAACCGTTGTCCCGTCGGCGTCGCGACGCAGGATCCGCTGCTCCAGCGCGCCCTGGTGGTACCCGAAAAGGCCGAACGCGTGTTTAATTTTCACAGGAATACGCTGCATGCGCTGGCGGAAATGCTGGCCGCCGCAGGCCTCGATCATCCCAGCCAGATCGGTCCGCATCACTTGGTGCGTCGGGTCAGTCAGACCGAGGTCCGCCTGTTTTCGCAACTTCATACCTTCCTGGCCGAACGAGAATTGCTAAGCGGAAGCTGTCACTCCAGTTTCTACAAGAACGTGTGGGACATAGCTCGTGCCGACAGCTTCGAGTTGTTGTGACATCTTTTTCGGCGCGGCGTGAAGCCTGGATAATTGATAGTCCGGCCATTGGGTTCACGTATGTCAAATCAAGCTGGCCCATCGACTTTGCAGTGGAATGAAGGAAGGCCGAAGGCAGGGATAGGAATCGGATTTCTGAGCCCGCAACAGGAGGTTGAAAGCTCTCGGAAGACTTCCCCTGGAGCAACTGCTATCGGGCCGAGATGAGAAGACTGTTTCACGGCGCGGGCAAGGCCGATTTCGCGATTGATTTTGGCACGGCCAATACGCGGGTGGTGTCGGCTGATGGCGGTGTCCTGTTCGATGAGCCGTCGCTCTGCTGCTTCGCGGGGCGCGTCGATGCCGGTGAACTGGTCACTGCCGGAGCTACCGTCGGCCCCATGCAGGAGCGTACACCCGGAGACCTGCGCATCGTGCGCCCCCTGCATCGCGGAGTGCTTTGCGATATCGCGGCGGCCCGCGACTATCTGGCCTATGCCGTGCGATCGAGCGTCGGCCAGCGCAGGCTCCGCTCCTTTCGCGCAATCATCGGAGTGCCAGCCGATGCAACCAACGCAGAGCGCAGCGCGCTGCTCACCGCGGCAAACGATGCCGGTCTGGGGGCTGTCGAATTGTTGACGGAACCTTTGGCTGCCGCGTGGGGAGCAGGCCTTCAGGTCGATCATCCCCGCGGCTCCATGATCGTGGAATGCGGTGCCGGCACGACGGAGGCGGCCGTCCTGTCGCTGGGCGGAACCTGCGCGACTGCATCCCTACGCGGCGGAGGCGATGCGCTTGATCGCGCGATTGCCGATCATCTCCATTTTCAGCACAAGTTTCTCATCGGCATGAACACTGCTGAACACGCGAAACGCGACATCGTCAGGATGCTCCAGGAACAGGCAGCCCCTGGCGCCACGATCCGGTTCAAGGGGCGCGACCTCGTGAACGGATTGCCCGCAGCCCTGGAACCGCCGATAGGTGATCTGCTTCCCGTGGTGGAAAAGCATGTTGCCGGCATCACCAGGATGGTTGTGAACCTGCTGGGCCAGATATCGCCCGAACTGAGCCGTGATATCCACGATGACGGCATTGTCCTGACCGGCGGCAGTGCAGTCATCAATCTTGTCCGGCCGGCATTGGCCCAGGCCACCGGGCTGCATGTCGCCCTTGCTCCGGACAACGCTTATTGCGTGGCAAATGGCCTGCAAAAGGCGCTCTTGCACTGATCGGGGCGTGACACTTGGTTTGACTTGAGGGTCGCTTGCGGCCATCATCGTGCCATGTTCCGGTTTGCCACACGTCAGCGTCAGCGCTGCCATGCGAGTTCGCTTCTCGTGGGCCAATAGCCCCGGACAGCGAGAGCTACGTCCGGCGCAGTCCGGGGCAAAACCGATCATCCCCCTTTATATCGCGCTTTTCCAGCGCACCGCGCCTGCATGACCGGCGCTGACGGAGATCACCATGACCACTCATCGCAAGGCCCAGGCGCGGCCAGCAATCCAGATTCGCGAAACTGACGCTGAACGCATCAGCAACCTTGCCATCGAGGCGGAAGATCGACTGCCGCAGGTGGCCGAACTGCTGCTCGCCGAGATCAACCGCGCCACGATTGTGGAGGATTCTCGGCTGCCGCAGAATGTCGTCGCCCTTCAATCAACGGTAAAATTTTTGGATGAAGCGAGTGGCATTGAGCGCACGCTACAACTCGTCTACCCTCAGCATGCCGACATTGCAGCGGGACGAATCTCGATCCTGTCACTGGTTGGCGCTGGCTTGCTCGGCCTGAAACCTGGACAGTCGATCTCATGGCCCGATCGTGCCGGAAAGCAGCGGGCCTTGCGGATCATGGAAGTAAATCAAAGATAGTATCGATAACGGCGCATTGCCAAACACCGTCATTGCCCCCCACAAGCGCAACCGAAGGCCTTCATGCGAAGCCGAAACTGCAACCGATGTTCGGGTGGGGTGACCCCACCCGAACGTTCGCCTGGCTCAGCGAAAATTTCTGCGCTGCACGATGTTGACGTTCCCGAGCAGGATCACGGCGCCCACGAAGGCGATGATCAGTCCGGTGAGCGAAAACTCCTGTATACTGCCGCTGATGCCGAGCAGTGGCCCGGCAACCGCGTTGCCGATCGGCGAGCCGATGCAGACCACAACGATATTCCAGAAAATGCCTATCGAGGCATCGCGGTTCATTACCAGCCTGGCCAGCCAGCCGGCGATACCGCCCACGATCAGTGCTATGATCCAACACGTTTTCTCTTCCTGCAGAAGCAGACCGTTGACTGCGGTCGTGGTCAGCAGCCCAGTGTAAAGAGGGGTGTTGAAAGCGCCGATGCCGAGCGTGCCCAGCACGAGCACCGGTTTCCATGCCTCTTTGAGGCGGGCCATATCACGTCGCAGATATGGCCAGGCAAATGGCAACAGCAGGAGCAACGCCAGACTCCAGCGTCAGAAAGCGAGTGCGACGGGCGGGATTAAATCGCGTGCGCCTCGCCCTACGATTGAGTGTCCCCGCCCAAAACAACGCCGTGAGTTTCAGCAGCAGGTAGGGTCTTTCCCAGATCCAACCAATCGTAAGGACAAAAATGAAAGGCCGTTACGAAGGGCATCCGGGTTATGGCAGGATCAAGGTTGCAGCGAATTAGGGTGCGAAACATCTGTCGAAGGGCACTTGTCATGTTGCCTTTCGTTTTGCCGCATGCATCTCTGCGCGGGAAAGCAACGCATCGAGATCTTCTCGGCTGATGTCGAAGATTTCGTGCATATCTTCAAGTGCGGCATCAATGTCGGCAAGATGCAGGCCTGCATCGGGTGCTGGTAAGGGTCGATGCGGGTAGGAATGGCTTGTCAGCCTGTGAAATAGCAGGCCGACCATTACCAGAGTTACCGAATTGATGCCGACCGGCAGCAACGCAAATCCAAATCCCGCGGTATGGATTGCGTCTGAGCCGATCACGGCGGTCAGAGCTGATGCGCCCCCGGGAGGGTGCAGGCAACGCAGTAACGACATGATCAATATGGCGGCTCCCACAGCAATGCTGGCGGCAAGCTCCATATTCGGGATTGCCTGGTAAATCACGACGCCGATCATGGTTGAAACGATGTTGCCGCCAATGACTGGCCATGGTTGCGCCATCGGACTGGACGGGACGGTAAACACCAAGACAGCCGACGCTCCCAAAGGCGCGACGACCAATGGGAAATCCGACCCATGAAGCGGCAGCGTCGAACATACCAGTATAGAGAAGGCTATGCTGAACGATGCGCCAAAACAGGCCAGCAGTCGGTCGCCGCTGCGGACACCCGCTAGAATGGGCTTGAACAGTCGCAAGCCAGTTCATCCTTTTTCAGTCATGTGAAATGCTGCCCGAGCCCAGCCTTTGGCTACAACGGAACGGGCCTTGATGATGCAAGCCCGGGACCGAGAGCGGACCCGGGCTTGCCATTCTGGTGCTGTAGGCTTTCAGGCTGCGAGCAATTCGTCTGCCGGGCCGAAGAACTCGTAATGGATCCGGTCCGATCGCACGCCTGCCAATGACAGGGCCGACACGGCGTGGCGAAGAAACGGACGAGGTCCGCAGATGTAGTAATCGGCGTCAACCGCCGGGGTGTTTGCGATCAGCCACTCGTCGGTAATGATCCCGGCATGATCGTAATCGCGTCCAGCCACTTCATCTGCCTGCGGCGTCTG
>NZ_JAIEPN010000185.1 GCF_019748365.1 Novosphingobium sp. | reverse complement strand
TTCTCGGCCCGCCAGATCGTCAGCCACGGCCACATCCGCGTCAACGGCGTGAAGTGCAACATCGCCAGCCGCCGCGTGCGCCCCGGCGATATTCTCACCCTCGGCCCCAAGGCCAAGGAAATGGCCCTCATCGCCGAAGCCCAGTCGCTCGCCGAGCGTGACGTGCCCGATTACGTCGTCGCCGAAGCCGACAAGGCCACCTTCGTGCGCGTCCCCACGCTCGACGAAGTGCCCTACCCGGTGAAGATGGAACCGAACCTGGTGGTCGAGTTCTACTCGCGCTGATCCACGGTTTCATATCGAACACGAAAAAGGCGGGGCGAAAGTCCCGCCTTTTTTGTGTTTGCTGTCCTGCCCACTGGCACAAGATGCCGCTCGGCCCAGGAAGGCCACATGGCGTCGTTCCGGCTGGCAGAAACGTCCGCAGTGCTAACTGCGTTGATCGCCCAGCCATCGGTTCGCCCCCGAAACACCATGCCCCGACCATCTGCGGTCGCAGGCTGATCAAACCCTTGCTCCAACGAATCCGCCATAATCAATCATTTGCGCACTCTTTACGATTGTTATTGATTGATATTGATCATAGCAGTTTGTTTGTGATACTAACCGTTCGGCCCGGGGGGAACATCCGGGCCTTGAGGATGGTTGGAGGAAATCAATGGGGAAGCCTAATTCGCGTGTCGGTCTGACTGTGGCTGCACTCTTGCTGGCGAGCACAAGCACGGCTGCATTCGCCGCTCCCGCTGCGGCAGACGCCGCCGGGGACACCGCCGCACAAGCAGGCACCACAGACGACGCAACAGACAAGCGCGAAATCATTGTCACCGGCGTGTTCGGCTCGCGCGCGATCGAGAACGCCCCGATCTCGATCAACGTCGTCTCGGCCCAGCAGCTGGCCCAGCACGCCGCCGTTTCTGCAGCGGACCTGCTCAAGAATGTCCCCGGCGTCTTCGTGAACTCGTCGCTCGGCGAAATCCGCAACGTCGTCTTCTCGCGCGGCATCTCGGCCAACTCGCTCGATGCGGCGAGTGGCTACTACTATGTCTCGCTGCAGGAAGACGGGCTGCCGGTGGAACTCGCCACTGCCAACAACTTCGGCCCCGACTATTTCTTGCGCCCCGATCTCAACCTTGCCCGCGTGGAAGGCCTGCGCGGTGGCACGGCGGCGATCACCGGCCCCAACGCGCCGGGCGGCATCTTCAACTACATCTCGCGCACCGGCAAAAGCAATCCGGGCATGGAAGTCCAGCTCAAGGGCGGGCTGCAGGGCGATCTTGCCAATCCCTACTATCGCGGTGATGTCTATCTCGGCGGCAAGCTGAACGACAGCGGGCTCTATTACTCGATCGGCGGCTTCTACCGCTGGGATCGTGGTTCGCGCGATCCGGGCTATGCCATGAACAAGGGCGGGCAGATCCACGGCAACATTCTCTACGATTATGCCAATGGCTCGCTCATGTTCACGGCCAAGTATCTCGATGATCACAACGCCTGGAACGAGTTCACCCCGGCCATCGGCGCCACGCGCATTGCGCCGGGCTTCTCCAAGACCTCCTCGGTCCTGCCGCCTGCCAATGCCGCTCACTGCTTCCCGAATGCGGATGGCCGCAACGAATGCTGGGATCCCACCCGGCTGGTCCATTCGCGCAGCGCAGCCTTCGGGCTCAAGTGGAACCACGAATTCGGCGAAGGCTGGAAGTTTGAAAACAATGCCCGCTACACTAGCTCCAAGGCGGACTGGAACACCGGCGCGCTGATTTCGGCGAGCCCGATGACCGACGTGGTGACCTCGTTCATCAATACCAACGCCTTCCTGCCGGCAGGCACGATCAACTACTTCTTCAGGAACAGCGGCCAGCTCGCCACCAGCAATCTGGTGATCCCCACCCCGTTCGGCTTCAGCGTGCAGGCAATCACGCAGAACAATCTGCCCAACCAGAACCTTCTGGCGGGCGGCATCTTCACGCAGGTCGCTTTCGTCCAGCACTACAAGTCGGAAAACTTCGTCGATCAGGCAACGCTGACAAAGGACTGGGGCGACCACCATCTGGCGCTTGGCGGCTACGTGGCGCTCTCGAAGCTTCGCCTGCGCCAGGGCGGCGGCGGCATCGGCTTCTCGACCTTGACGCCCCGGCCCGAGATGCTGACCGCCACTTTCACCGACGCCACCGGCAAGGTCTTCGAGCTCACCGATCCGAGCGGCTTCCAGGCGCTCGGCACCGTGGGCGGCAATGACTACAGCGGCACGCAGCACCAGTACTCGGTATTCTTCGGCGATACCTGGAAAGTCACGCCGGAGCTGACGCTCGACGCCGGCGGCCGCTGGGAAAGCATCAGCTACAATGTGAACAACCAGACCTATACCTCGGGCTTCAGCCCCACGGGTGCCGATGGCAATGCGCTGACCCTTTACGACAACTTCGTGCCGTCGATCGGTCCGGTCTACAACACCCGGCGCAGCTACCGCTTCTTCAACTTCTCGGTCTCGGCGGCGTACGAGTTCTCCAGCAATTTCAACGCCTATGTCCGCTACACCAACGGCAAGAAGGCGCCTGATTTCGGCGGGATCGTGGCGATCAACACGCCTGCGCAGATCGCAACCGTGTTCCCCAAGCCGCAGAAGATTCAGCAGGTCGAGCTGGGCCTCAAGTATTCGCAAGGCGGGATCAACCTGCAGGTCTTCCCGTTCTACTCGAAGCTCTCGAACGTCACCACGGCGCAGACCTTCACGTATACGGCGGGTGCGCAAACCGGGCAGTTCTATTCTCCCCCGCCGGTCGCCGGGGAGATCGAGACCTACGGTGTCGAAATGGCGCTGTCGGCGCGGATCACCTCGACACTGTCGACCCGCATCAACCTCACCTTGCAGAGCCCCAAATCACGCAACTTCGGCTCATGGGCACAAGGGCCGAAGGGCGACGGCACGGATGACGTCCTCACCCTGATCGCGCCGGGCGATGCCGACAACAACCCGAAGATCATCGCACGCGGCGGTCTTGACTGGACCCCGATCAAGGGCGTGACGCTGTTCGGCGAGGTCAGCCACCTCGGCAAGCGTGCGGCCAACCAGGCCAATGCGTTCTACCTGCCGGCCTACACTACGCTCGATCTCGGTGCCTCGTGGGAGGTTACCGACCGGCTCAAGCTGCAGTTCAACATGGTCAACGTCACCAACACGCTTGGGGTGATGTCGTGGTCGCGGTCTGACAGCCTGCTCGCCAGCATCGACCGGCAGGGCCTTGCCAAGGGCGCTTATGATCCGAACGGGCTCTACCCGATCCTCGGCATCCAGCCGCGCGCCGCTTTCCTGAGCGCCAACTACAAGTTCTGATCAAACAGCAAGGCGGCGCAGATGTGCGCCGCCTTCCAGCTCCTCCCCGTTTTTGCGGCACGCACAAATGGGGAGGTAGCAGCCCGCAGGGCCGACGGTGGGGTAAGCCCTAGCGCTTCGACAGATACCTTGCACGGAAGGCGCTGGCAAAGCTCGCAAACCGCCCTTCGGCAATCGCGCTGCGCATTGCGGCCATCAGCTGCTGGTAGAACGCAAGGTTGTGCTCGGTCAGCAGCATCGCGCCGAGCATCTCGCCCGCCTTGTGGAGGTGGTGCAGATAGGCCCGGCTGTATTTCGCGCAGACCGGGCAGGTGCAGTCCGGATCGAGCGGCCCCATGTCCTCGGCGTGGCGCGCATTGCGCATGTTGATCGGCCCGTCCCAGGTAAAGCCCTGCCCGTTCCGCCCTGATCGCGTCGGCAGCACGCAGTCGAACATGTCGACCCCGCGCTCCACCGCGCCGACAAGGTCATCGGGCTTGCCCACCCCCATCAGGTAGCGCGGACGGTCCGCCGGCAGCTGGCCGGGCGCAAAGTCGAGCGTGGCGAACATCGCCTCTTGCCCCTCGCCCACTGCCAGTCCGCCAATGGCATAGCCGTCGAAGCCGATGTCGGTGAGCGCTCCGGCACTCGCCGCGCGCAATTGCTCGTCAAGCCCGCCCTGCTGAATGCCGAACAGCGCGGCGTCCTCCGCATGCTGGCCGCCCGCATCAAACCCGTCGCGGCTGCGCCTGGCCCAGCGCATCGACATCTCCATGGACCGCGCGATCACGTCGCGCGGCTGGTCGATCTTGGGGCACTCATCGAAGGCCATCACGATATCGCTGCCCAGCAGGCGCTGGATTTCCATGCTGCGCTCGGGTGTCAGGTTGTGGCGCGAGCCATCGATATGGCTGGCGAAGGTCACGCCTTCCTCGGTGATCTTGCGCAGTTCCGAAAGGCTCATCACCTGATAGCCGCCGCTGTCCGTCAGGATCGGCTTGTCCCAACGCATGAACCTGTGCAGCCCGCCCAGCCGCGCCATCCGCTCCGCACCCGGCCGCAGCATCAGGTGGTAGGTGTTGCCGAGGATGATGTCCGCACCCGTTGCGGCAACGTCCTCCACTTTCATCGCCTTCACCGTGCCCGCCGTGCCGACCGGCATGAACGCGGGCGTGCGGATCGTGCCGCGCTTCATCTGGATCGCGCCGGTGCGCGCGCGGCCATCGGTGGCGTGGACGGTGAAGGAAAAGCGGGTCATCTGGGATTCTCGGAGCCGGAAAGGTTGTGCGGCTTAGTCCCAAAGCGCATGGGGCGCAAATGCACGACGCCTTCGTTCTCGCCCCCTGGCTCTATCCCGCGCTGACCGGCCTTGCCGTGATGACGGGCTGCATCGATGCCATCGCAGGCGGCGGGGGCCTCCTCACTATCCCCGCGCTGATCTATGCCGGGCTGCCGCCGCACCTGATGCTCGGCACCAACAAGCTGCAGTCCGCGATGGGTGCCACCGTCGCAACCACGCGCTATTACCGGGCCGGGCTCTTTGTGCTGCGCGCCAGCCTGCCCGCCACAGCGGCCGCCTTTATCGGCGCGGGCGCGGGCGCGCTCGTCATCCAGCATTTCGACGCGCATGTCCTCAGCCTCGTCGTGCCGCTGCTGCTGATGGCCTCCGCGCTCTACACCCTGCTTTCGCCCCGCATGGACGATACGCCCGGCAAGCCCCGCCTTTCCGAACGCGCCTATCTCCCCGTGGCCGGGGGCATTGGCTTCTACGATGGCTTTTTCGGCCCCGGCACCGGCCAGTTCTTCGCCGCCACGCTGGTGGGCCTGCGCGGTCTCGGCCTCACCCGCGCCACGGGGCTCACCAAGCTGCTCAACCTTGCCAGCAACGCGGCCAGCCTCGTGGTTTTCGCGGCGGGCGGACAGGTCATCTGGCTCCTTGGCATGTGCATGGGCGCAGGATCGATGGTGGGCGCGATGATCGGCACGCGCCTTGCCACCCGCTATGGTGCGGCGCTGATCCGCCCGCTCCTCGTCACCGCCAGCCTCGCGCTGACCGGCAAACTGGTGTGGAGTTGGTTCGCGAATTGACCGGTCGCAATTCGCGGGCGCCATCCCGCTGCTAGGTTCCTCGCAAGAACCCCAACGAGGAGAGCTTCCATGAGCCATGCCGACCACGATCTCGCCGCCGCTTTCCCGGAAGCCGCCGCCAGGCTCCACGCCCTCAAGCTGAACGACGCGCACTTCCGCAAGCTGAGCGATGCCTACTACCAGCTCGACAAGGCCATCCACCGCGCCGAAACCGGGATCGAGCCGACCTCGGACCAGCACCTCGAGGACCTCAAGAAACAGCGGCTGACCGTGCTCGATGCGGTCGCGGAGATGGTCGCGGCCTAGGGTATCAGCAGGCTGGAATCGCCATAGCTGTAGAACCGGTACTCATTGGCGATGGCGTAAGCGTAGGCTTCCTGCATCCGCTCCAGCCCCATCAGCGCGCTGACCAGCATCATGAGCGTTGATTTGGGCAGGTGGAAGTTGGTCATCAGCCCGTCGATCGCGCGGAACTTGTAGCCCGGCGTGATGAAGATGCTGGTATCGCCCGCAAACGGGTGGATCACGCGGGTTTCATCCGCCGCGCTTTCCAGCAGGCGCAGGCTGGTGGTGCCTACCGCGATGATCCGCCCACCCGCCGCGCGGACTGCATTGAGCCGTGCCGCCGTTTCGGGTTCGATGCTGCCCCATTCGGCATGCATGGCATGGTCGTCGGTATCGTCCGCCTTGACCGGCAGGAACGTGCCCGCCCCCACGTGCAAGGTCAGCGTCTCGTGCAGAACGCCTGCCTCGGCAAGCGCCGCCATCAACTCGGGCGTGAAATGGAGCGCTGCTGTGGGTGCCGCCACCGCGCCGTCTTCCGCTGCGAACATCGTCTGGTAATCCTCGCGGTCGCGTTCATCGACCGCGCGCTTGCCCGCGATATAGGGCGGCAGCGGCATCCGCCCCGCACGCTCCAGCAGCACCTCGACCGGCTCCTCGCCGCCGAACGCCAGCGTCCAGCTGCCATCGGCATGGCGGTCCTCGGCGGTCGCCGTCACGCCCGCGCCGAACATGATGGCGACGCCCGGCTTCAGCCGCCGCCCGTTGCGCACGAAAGCCTGCCAGCGGCGAAGATCGATGCGCTTGTGCAAGGTCGCGCCGATCCGTGCATTGCCGACCTCGCCTTCCAGCTGCGCCGGGATCACCCGCGTATCGTTGAACACCAGCACGTCGCCCGCGCGCAGCAGCCCCGGCAGATCGCGCACCACTGCATCGGTGAACGGCCCTTCGGCCCCCACGCCTAGCAGCCGGGCCGAATCGCGTGGGGAAGCCGGGCGCAGCGCGATGCGCTCTGGCGGAAGCTCGAAATCAAACAGGTCTACACGCACGGCAGGATCAGTTGGACTGCGAATTGCTCAGCATATCAGCCGTGATCGCCGCGGGCGCCGCAGGTGCGGGCGGCGGCGGCGGGGCCTTGCCTTCGGAGGCGAGGCTCGCCTGCACGATCTTGGTGGGGTTCTTCGGCGGCTCGCCGCGCACGATGGAATCGACCACGTCCATCCCGGCGATCACCCGCCCGAAGTTGGTGTATTTGTGATCGAGCGCAAAGCGCGGATAGAACACGATGAAGAACTGGCTGTTGGCGCTGTTCGGCTCGTCCGTGCGCGCCATCGAGACTGTGCCGCGCAAGTGCGGGATATCGTTGAACTCGGCATTGAGGTCCGGCAGCTTCGAGCCGCCCTGGCCAGTGCCAGTCGGATCGCCCGTCTGCGCCATGAAGCCTTCGATCACGCGGTGAAAGATCACCCCGTTGTAGAAGCCTTCCTTGGTCAGCGTCTTGATCCGCTCGACATGCTTCGGCGCCCATTCCGGCATGAGCCGGATTGCCGCCCGCCCGCCGTTCGAAAGATCGAGCAGCAGCACATTGTCGGGATCATGGGCGATATCCGCATCGACGGCATAGGTCATCGTCGTCACGCGCTTGATCGGATCGACCTTGATCGGCTTCACCGCTTCCTTTTCGGGCGGCCGCTGGGCCATGGCCGGCGAGATCGGAGCGATCAGCGCCGCGCCGAGCGCGAGCCCGAGCGTGATCCTGGTGAACAAACGCGATGCCATCAAACCCAATTCCTAATCATTCTGGCGATCGGATCCGCCGCTGTGCGCCGGATAGACCCCTGCCGATGACGCCGCAATGAACAATTCGCCGCCCAATACGGCGTTCAGTAATCGCCAAGTTGGCCCTGTCGGCGGACCCGCTCCACCACTTCGTCGCGCACCTGCGGTGTCACGAACCGGTGAATATCCCCGCCAAACTGCGCGATTTCCTTGACGAGCTTGGACGCGATCGGCTGCAGGCTGACGTCGGCCATCAGAAACACCGTCTCGATGCCGTCGTTGAGCTGCTGGTTCATCCCCGCCATCTGGTATTCGTATTCAAAGTCCGCCACGGCGCGCAGACCGCGCACGATCACGCTGGCGCCCTGCTTTTCGGCAAACTTCATGAGGAGGGCATTGAAGCCCATCACGGAGACGTTCTCGATCCCCTGCGCCGCCACTTCGCGCGTGACCATGTCCATGCGCTCCTCGGGCGTGAACATCGGGTTCTTCGAAGGATTGGTCGTTACGCCGATGATCAGCTTGTCGACCAGCTTCGCCCCCCGGCGAATGATATCGAGATGCCCGAGCGTAATCGGGTCGAACGTGCCGGGGTATACCCCGATCCTTATGCCGCCCTCTCCCATTTACCGATCCCTTTCGACAATGAACCACGCCAGCGCGCGCAGCAGGTCCGCTTCCTCGCCATAAGAGGCAAGGAACCCCACCGCCTGCTCGACCAGCATCTGCGCCTGTTCGCGCGCCCGCTCGGGTCCGAGCAGCGAGAGGAAGGTCTCCTTGCCCGCGTTCTCGTCCTTGCGCAGCGCCTTGCCCGCCGCTTCCTCGTCGCCCTCGGCATCTAGCAGATCATCCGCGATCTGGAACGCGAGCCCGATATCGCGGGCATAACCGCGCAGGTGCGAGCGCCCCTCGGAAGGAATGCGCCCGATGATCGCGCCCATTTCCACCGCCGCACTCAGCAGCGCGCCGGTCTTCAGCTGCTGCAGCCGCGTCACGGTGGGCAGGTCGAACGAAGCCGTCTCGGCCACGATGTCCATCATCTGCCCGCCGGCCATGCCGTTCATCCCGCTCGCCAGCGCCAGCGTGCGCACAAGCTCGATCCGCACGAAGGGATCGCCCGAAAGGTTGGGATCGGACAGGACCTCGAAGGCAAAGTCGTGCAACGCATCACCCGCGAGCACCGCCGTCGCCTCGTCGAAGGCGACATGCAGCGTCGCCTTGCCGTGGCGCAGCGCATCGTTGTCCATGCACGGCAGATCGTCATGAATCAGCGAATAGACGTGGATCGCCTCAAGCGCGGTGCCGACGCGGATGGCCATCGCCCGGTCTGCGCCGAACAGGCTCGCCGTCGCCGAAACCAGCAGCGGGCGCAGCCGCTTGCCGCCGCCGATCGCGGCATAGCGCATCGCATCGATCAGCCGGTCCCGCGGGTCGTTGGCGATCGGCAGCAGCGCATCGAAGCTGGCATCGATATCCTCGCCAATGCGCTTCAGCGCTGGCAGCAGCAGGTCCCGCCAGGGACCGGTCCGTTCCATCGCAGTCATGCCCCGCCAGCTCCGTCATCAAAAGGCCGGGTTCCGGTCGCGCGCCCAGGACTGCCCGCAGGCCCATCGGTCACGATCGCCTCGATCCGCGCCTGCGCCGCATCGAGCCGTTTCTGGCAATGCGCGCGCAAAGCATCGCCCCGTGCATAAAGGTCTATCGATTCGTCGAGTGGCGCCTCGCCGCTTTCCAGCCGGCGGACGATATCTTCCAGCGCTTTCAAGGCTTCCTCGAAACTCAGCGAGCCGATGTCGGTATTGTGTGCCATCGATTGCCAGCATTGACGGGCGAGCCGCAGCCGGTCAAGCTTCGAGACAGGGAGCAGGTGCATGCAATTGGTGATCGCTTATGTCGTGGCAGCCCTCGTGTTCGGGGCGCTCGATGCCATGTGGCTCGGCTGGGCCGGGCCAAATCTCTATCGCCCGGCCTTGGGAGACTTGCTCGCGCCCAGCTTTCGGCTCGCGCCTGCGGGCATTTTCTACCTCGCCTATCTCGCCGGAATGGTCTGGTTCGCGATCCGTCCGGGCCTTGCCGGCGGCCTCGGCGCGGCCGCGCTCAATGGCGCGTTGCTCGGCGCCTTGTGCTACGCGACTTACGATTTCACCAATCAGGCCACGCTCGCCCGCTGGCCGAGCTACGTGACGGCCATTGACGTGTGCTGGGGCGCCTTCGCCACGATGACCGCCGCCGTCGCCGCCACCTACGCCGCGCGCGCCTTCGCCGGCTAAGCGGTCATGTTCATCGGTCACTACGCCCCCGCCTTCGCCGCCGCCGCTGCGCGCAAGTCACCGCCGCTGGCCGTGCTGGTCGTCGCGGTGCAGCTGCTCGATTTCGCCTTCTTCAGCTTCGCGCTGGTGGGCATCGAGCACTACCGGCTGGTGCCGAATTTCACCGCCAGCAACTGGCTCGATCTCTACGACATGCCGATCAGCCACAGCCTGCTCGGTGCCGCCGTTCTTGGCGCGCTGTTCGGCGGCCTTGTCCTTGCGCTCACCCGCAGCCGCACTGCCGCGCTGATCGCCTTCGCCTGCGTCCTTTCGCACTGGCTGGCGGATTTCATCGTCCATGCGCCGGATCTCACGCTCGCCGGATCGCCGCCCAAGCTCGGCCTTGGCCTGTGGAATCACCCGCTCACCGAACACGCGCTTGAAGTCCTGCTCGCTTTCGGTGCGCTCGCGTTCTACGCCCGCAGCACCCGCGCTGCCGGGCCGCGCTCGGGGCTGTTCCTCGGCCTGTTCGCCGCTACCCTCGCGCTGTTTCAGCTGATCGACTGGTTCGGCCCGCGCACCACCGAAATGAGCCCCGCGCAGCCGCTCCTCGCGCTCTTCGCCTTTACCGTGCTCGCCGTGCTGGCGCTGCTGGTAGAGGCCACCCGCTCGAAGCTTTCCGGGGCAAAGCGCTTCTCTTGAGACTCGCCTTGCCCGCGCCGCATCGCTAAGGGCGCGTCCATGGCCGAGATCACTGCAGAAACCGTCGCCGCCCACGGGCTATCGCAAGAAGAATACGCCCGCGTGCTCCACGCGCTGGGCCGCGAGCCGAACCTCGTCGAGCTCGGCATCTTCTCGGTCATGTGGTCGGAGCACTGTTCCTACAAGTCGAGCCGCATCCATTTGAAGAAGCTGCCCACCGAGGCACCCTGGGTCATCTGCGGCCCCGGTGAGAACGCCGGTGTAATCGATATCGGCGACGGGCCGGACGGCACCAAGCTCGCCGCCATCTTCAAGATGGAGAGCCACAACCACCCCTCCTACATCGAGCCCTATCAGGGCGCGGCGACGGGCGTGGGCGGCATTCTGCGCGACGTCTTCACCATGGGCGCGCGCCCCGTGGCCAACATGAACGCGCTGCGTTTCGGCCGCCCCGATCACCCCAAGATGAAGCATCTGGTGCAGGGCGTGGTCGCGGGCATCGGCGGCTATGGCAACTGCGTCGGCGTGCCGACCGTTGGCGGCGAGACCAATTTCCACCCCGCTTATGATGGCAACATCCTCGTCAACGCGATGACCGTGGGCGTCGCCGATCAGGACAAGATCTTCTATTCCGCCGCCACCGGCATCGGCAATCCGATCGTCTACGTCGGCTCGAAGACCGGACGCGACGGCATCCACGGCGCCACGATGGCGAGCGCGGACTTCGACGAGAAGTCCGAGGAAAAGCGCCCCACCGTGCAGGTCGGCGATCCCTTCACCGAAAAGCTCCTGATCGAAGCCTGCCTCGAACTCATGGCCACCGATGCCATCGTCGCAATTCAGGACATGGGCGCAGCCGGCCTCACCTCCTCGTCGGTCGAAATGGCGACCAACGGCAAGGCCGGCATCGTGCTCGACATGGACAAGGTGCCCTGCCGCGAGGAGGGCATGACCCCCTATGAAATGATGCTCTCGGAAAGCCAGGAGCGCATGCTCATGGTGCTGAAGCCCGGCAAGGAAGCCATGGCCGAGGCGATTTTCAAGAAGTGGGAGCTTGATTTCGCGGTCATCGGCGAAGTCACCGATACCGGCCATATGGTGCTGAAATTCAAGGGCGAAACTGTCTGCAACATCCCGCTCGGACCGCTTGCCGAGGATGCCCCGCTTTATGACCGCCCGGCACTCAGCCTTGCCGACTACAAGGCCTGGGCCAAAGTCCAGCCGCTCGGCGATGTGCCCGAATGCACCGATATCGGCGCGGACCTGCTAAAGCTCATGGCCTGCCCCGATCTCGCCAGCCGCCGCTGGATCTACGAGCAATACGATTCGCAGGTCGGCGCGGACACGCTGCAGAAGTCCGGCGGAGACGCCGCCGTCGTGCGTCTCCACGGCACCCAAAAGGCGCTCGCGATGAGCACCGATTGCACCCCGCGCTATTGCTACGCCGACCCTTACGAAGGCGGCAAGCAGGCGGTGGCCGAAACCTACCGCAACATCTCTGCGGTCGGCGCGACCCCGCTCGCGATCACCAACTGCCTCAACTTCGCCAATCCCCAGCGCCCCGAAATCATGGCCCAGATCGTCGAGGCCCTGCGCGGCATGGGCGATGCCTGCCGCGCGCTCGACTATCCCATCGTCTCGGGCAACGTCTCGCTCTACAACGAAAGCAAGGCGACCGGTGGCGGCTCGGCCATCCTCCCCACACCTGCCATCGGCGGCGTCGGGCTGATGGAAGACCACACCAAGATGGCGACCATCGCGTTCAAGAATGCAGGAGATGCAATCTGGCTGGTGGGCGAAGCGGGCGCGCACCTCGGCCAATCGCTCTGGCTTCGCGAGATTCACGGCCGTGAAGACGGCAGCCCCCCCCCCGTCGATCTCGCCGCCGAACGAAGCAACGGCGAAACCGTACGCAGCTTCATCGCCAGCGGCAAGGCCAATGCCGTTCACGACATTTCCGACGGAGGCCTGCTCGTCGCACTCGCGGAAATGGCGCTTGCCAGCAATCTTGGCTGCGAACTGACGATATCGCTCGATGCCGCCAGCGCATTCGGTGAAGATCAGGGTCGTTACATTGTCACGACCCACCCGGACGAACGTCTCGAAAGCGCTGTCCGCATCGGAACCGTGGGCGGCACAAGCGTTGCCGGAATCGAGGTTGCTCAGTTGCGCGAGGCCAACGAAGCCTTCTTCCGCGACTGGATGGAAGGCTAGATCCCCCCTCCTTGAGCCGGCAGAGCTGGCGGACGGGTATTTCGCCGGACTTGATCCCCGCTCCAAGGGGCGTACAACGGCGCCAAAACAAGGAGAGGCCGCGCCGATGTCCGATAACGAAATCCTCGAGGTCCGTCGTTCCGGCAGCCGCGTCGACCTGACACTCAATCGCCCGCAGCAATACAATGCGCTGAGCGAAGACCTCCTCGCCGCGCTGAAGGCCGAACTCGACAGCCTGGCCGCCGACAGCTCGATCAGCTGCGTCGTCCTCTCGGGCGCCGGCAAGGCCTTCTGCGCCGGGCACGATCTGCGCCAGATGCACGGCCAGCGCCGCCTCGATTACTACCGCACGCTGTTTGCCGCCTGCGCCGAAGTGATGGAAGCGATCGTCGCGCTCCCCGTCCCCGTCATCGCCCGCGTCCACGGCATCGCGACTGCGGCCGGCTGCCAGCTTGTCGGCGCCTGCGATCTTGCCATCGCCAGCCAGGATGCGCGCTTTGCCGTCTCGGGCATCAATGTCGGCCTGTTCTGCTCGACCCCTGCCGTCGCGCTCACCCGCAATGTGCCGGCCAAGCCCGCCTTCGAGATGCTCGTCACCGGCGAATTCATCAGCGCGCAGACTGCGGAAAGCTGGGGCCTGATCAACCACGCCGTCCCCGCCGACCAGCTCGACGCCGAGATCGACACGCTCGCCGCGACCATCGCCAGCAAGAGCCCCGATGCGATCCGCCGCGGCAAGGCGCTGTTCTACGCCCAGCGCGAAGTCCATCGCGCGGAGGCCTATGCGCTGGCCGCCGAGGTCATGGCGCAGAACATGATGGACGAAAACACCGCCGAGGGCATCGAGGCGTTTCTGGAAAAGCGCGCGCCGGTGTGGCGCTGACCTTTCGCTCCCACTCCATTTTTGCCGCAGGCACAAATGGAGCGTTGGCCCGCGAAGCGGGTCGGAGGGGTCCTTATCACCCCACCTGCACACCCTTCCAGAACGCCACCCGCCCCTTGATCGCAGCGGCCTTTTCCTTGGGCTCGGCGTAATACCAGGCCGCATCGCGGTTCTCCGCGCCGTCCACCACCAGCGAATAATACTCCGCCGTCCCCTTCCACGGGCAAAAGCTCGTCGTATCGCTGGGCTTCAACAGCGCCGCATCCACTGCCTCAAGCGGGAAATAGTGGTTGCCCTCGACCACCACCGTATCTTCGCTGCGCGCAATCACCGCGCCGTTCCACCGTGCCTCGACCATGCTTATCTCCTTTGCTGGTCAAGGTCGGGCGCCAGCTCGGAACAGTCAACCAGCCAGCAGGGCAATCACGGCGCCTTGCGCGCGGTCACATAGATCCAGTCGCCCTGCCCCAGCCACGGCCCCACCGCGGCCAGCGGCGCAAACAGCCCGGCATAGGCCAGCCGCTTCGGCATCTTCAGCAAGGTCTGCATCTGGCCGAAGGTATAGGCGAGATCGATCGCGAAATGCCGCGTCTCGCCCACCGCGAAGCCCGCCTTCGCCAGCATTGCCCCCAGCGTCTTCGCCGAAAACTGGTAGAGGTGATAAGGCGGTTCCGGGTGCGGCCAGTAGTCCAGCTTCTTGGCAATCGGCAGCGAAGCCCTGGGAAACAACCCGTCGAGATTGGGCGTCGAAAGCACGATCGTGCCCCCCGGCGCCAGCAAGTCCCAAGCCTTGCGCAGATCCCCCAGCGGATCGGGCACATGCTCGATCACATCGAACATCGTCAGCACGTCGAGCGAGCCCGGCGCCTGCGGGGCATCATGGATCGTGCCCTCGGCCACCTCGAGCCCATAGTGCGAACGCGCAAAGGCCGCGCTCGCCTCGTTCATTTCCAGCCCGGTCGCGGCAAAGCCTGCATCGCGCGCCCGCGCAGCAAACTGGCCGATCGAGCAGCCCACATCGAGCAGCCGCCCACCTTTTGCACCCCGGCGCGTTTCGGCAAGGTGCCGCACCGCAATCCGGTCCTGGGTGGCAAAGGTCTCGCTCGCAGGATCGCACAGCGCAGCATGATAGGAAGCGCCCGCAGAATAGAGCACCTTCAGTTCGTCCATGGTCGGCGGATTGGCGATATAGGCAAGCCCGCAGCCGGAGCAGCGCACCAGATCATAGCCCTTGGCCCGAAACAGATGCGCCGCGTCCGTCGTTCCGCAGTGGTTGCAGCTCACAAAGTCGTCCCGCTTGCCGATCAGACTGAAAGACCTAACGCAGAAGCATTAAGGAACGCTCATCCGCCCCGCTCACCTTCCTTCCCCTCCCCCGCTCGGCGGAGGCCGGGTGGGGGTGGCCCGCCGCCCGAATTGGAACGCAATCCCCGGAGTGCCGCACTCCATCAAGCGCGCTACTGGCAAGCCTATGCAAAACCTCACCGATACCATCGCCGCGCTCGATTGGCCCGCCCTCGCGCAAAGCCTCGACGATCTCGGCTACGCCCTCACCCGCCAGGTGCTGGACAGCGAAACCTGCACTGCGCTGGCCGCCAGCTACCACGATGACAGCCTCTTCCGCTCGACCGTCATCATGGCCCGCCACGGCTTCGGCAAGGGCGAGTACCGCTATCTTGCTTATCCGCTGCCCGATGTGGTGCAGACGCTGCGAAGCGCGCTTTACCCGCATCTGGCCGCCATCGCGAACACGTGGGCCGAACGCCTCGGCACAAGCGACATCTGGCCGCAAAGCCACGCTGCCCTCCTCGATCGCTGCCACGCCTTCGGACAACCGCGCCCCACCCCGCTCCTGCTGCGCTACCGCGCGGGCGACTACAACTGCCTGCATCAGGACCTCTACGGGCCGATCCACTTCCCGTTGCAAGCCGTCGTGATGCTGAGTCCCGACGACAGCTACACCGGCGGTGCGCTCACCCTCGTTGAAAACCGCCCCCGCATGCAGAGCCGCGTCGAAGTCGTGCCG
>NZ_JAIEPN010000036.1 GCF_019748365.1 Novosphingobium sp. | reverse complement strand
CTTCTACCTCTACCATCCAAGCCGGCATCGTACCCCTCCTGGGCTGCGCGCGTTGATCTCATTCCTTCAAGCAGAGAACGAGCATGCGCGGTAGCAGGATAGAGGACGTGCGATTGCGGCTGCTCAATGCTGTGCGAGAAGATAAGCTGCCAAAAAGCCCATGACCGTTATCAGGCCGATAAAGGGCGGAGCCTTCTCAAACGCTTCTGGAATCATCGTCTCCGCCAGCATTGCGATCACGGCACCCGCCGCGAAAGAAAGAATGGCCGGCGCCAGGGTTTCCGCCGAGCCGAGAACAATGTAACCCGCGCCAGCCGACATGCAGACTAGCACCGGGATGCCGATCCACACTGCGTAGATATACCGTCGCGATCGGCCTGCGAGCTTCATTCCCGAGGCGCTCGAAAGGCCCTGTGGGACGTTGGCGAGAAAGAAGCCTGCGACGATGGCCAGGCTGATCCCGCGACCACCGGCGACCGACATCCCGATTACCAAGGCTTCCGGGATGCCGTCGAGGACGCTGCCGAGCGCGATAGCGGTTCCACTGCCCTGGTGCTGCCCCTCGCTTGGCTGCTCCGTGCATTCCCCGCACCGCTTTCGGTGCTTGGCACCACGGCGAGCGAGATACCAATTATTGCCACTGAAGATCGCGGCACCGGCAAGAAGGGCGAGTATCGCCAGCGGACCCAAGCCGGCCGGGTCTTGCCCGCCGATCAGTTCAGTCCCTACCACGGCGATCAGCACTCCGCCCCCGAAACCCATTATCGCCGCGATCATGCTGTGCGTCAGCCGTCCGAAGAATGCGTCAGCGATCGTCGCCCCAACTAGAAGTCCGCTGCCCGATACCAGACCCCAGAGGCCAGCGACGATGAATTCAGGCATCATAGCAGTAGAGCCGCACGCACCGACACGTCGCGTTTGCGGCTCTCGTCGTTAAGAACCAGGAGAAGCATCCTCGACTTGCTCATCGACTAGGTCCACCCAAGCGCCAAGTCGGCCGCGCAAAGTGGCAGCTGTAGCCGGCAGGATTGCGCACCAGGTATTTCTGGTGCTCCGACTCCGCCTCCCAGAAATGTTCCTCTGGATTGATCTCCGACACCACCGGGCCGGGCCAGCGACCGGACGCCTCGATTTCGGCAATGGTCGCCAGGACAACCTCCTTCTGACTGTCGCTGGTGTAGAAGATCGCCGATCGATAGCTGGGGCCTATATCGCTGCCTTGCTGCTCGTAAGTTGTAGGATCGTGGATCTGGAAGAAGAGTTCCAGGAGAGAGCGATAGCTGAGCAGAGACGGGTCGAAAGTCACCTCCACCGCTTCCGCATGGCCATAATGCCTCGCGTAGGTTGGATCAGGCGCTTCGCCGCCTATGTAACCGACACGTGTCGATACGACACCTTTAGCTCGGCGCAGCAAATCCTCCATACCCCAAAAGCATCCGCCTGCGAGGATTGCTCGTTCAGTTGCAGCCGCCCCATAGCCGGTAGGTGTTTGGCTCATTGCCTCGTCGCCCTCCTCCGTTTCCGCCAAGGTCAAGCTAGCCTTGTCGGATCTGCAGCCTGACTGGTGCTCGAAAGCTCGGTCTGAACATCCGAACCCCGGACAAGAGTTAAATCAACCGGACACCGATCAGCAATCTCAAGAATGCGAGCGCGCTGATCGTCACTCAGCGGTCCATCAAGGACAATACTGCGGGTGAACCGGTCTGGCGGCATCATGTCTGGCACCTTCTCGTGATGCACAGTCGTGCTCGCCCGTTCGAGCGGAAAGCCCTTGCGGTTCGCATAGAGACGCATCGTCATTACCGTGCAGGCTGCGAGGCCGGCAGATACAAGTTCATAAGGAGATAGGCCGGTTCCAAGACCACCTACCGATGCCGGCTCATCGGCGAGCAACGTGTGCTTGCCGCTGCGGACCTTGAGCTGGAACTTACCTGCGAGAGTTTCGGTGGCGGTTACGCCTTCTGCAATCTCGACCTGAGGAAGATCGTCGCTGAGCCGTGGGAGAAAGCGGCTTGCCCATACCGCGAGCATGGCTGCGGCGTAATTGGCATCCTCGACGTCGGTGAGCAGGTGATCGGCGCTGTCGAGCGAGATGAAGCTTTTCGGATGTCTGGACGCGACGAAGATGCGCGACGCGTGGTCAATCCCCACCACCTGATCCAATGGCGAATGCATGACCAGAAGCGGACGGCGCAGAGAAGCAATCGACTTCTCGACGTCAATTCTGTCCACCGCATTCAGGAAGTTGCGGCGAATGAGGAACGGCCTGCCAGCGATCTCCACCGAAGCCTCGCCATCTCTCGTGATGGTGTCCAGATCGTTTGGTCCAAAGAAACGCATGATATGCTGAAGGTCCGCCGGCGCGCCAATAGTCACCACCGCCGCAATTTCAGGCAACTCGCCGGCGGCTAAGATCGCAGCGGTGCCACCCAAGCTGTGCCCCACGAGGAGAGAGGGAGGCATACCCCCTGCCGCCATCGCTTTGGCGGCGGCTCGAAGGTCTTCGACGTCCGACGCGAAGCTCAGAGCTTCTCCCTTTTTGCCGCTGATCCCAGTTCCGGCAAAATCGAACCGCAAGACGCCGATGCCGGCACGCGAGAGCGCGCGAGACATATGAACAGCGGCAAGGCTGTCTTTTCCGCACGTGAAGCAGTGAGCGAAGATCGCCCAGCCACGCGGCGTTCCTTCTGGCGCTTCGAGGCGCCCGGAAAGCGCAGATCCATTCTCACTGAAGAACGTGAATGATTTTTCTGCCATTTCCCCTGACCTTTCAACGCTCAGTTGGACGGTCGCTCTCCCGGAACCCTTGAGGGAGTTAAACGAAGCGCGCCGCCGCCGATACTCATGCGACATACTTTATATGCATGGCGCATATAGACAACCCCTAATGTCATGATTATATGCGTCACGCATGTATTGTGGACCGCTGTGAGAGTGGGCCCGCAAAAAAGCACCAGCCAGGAAGCATGGGTCGAGGGTAATGGAACTCAATCAGATCAGCTATTTCATTAATTTGGCCGAGACACTGAACTTCACAGCCGCTGCTCGTTTGAGCGGTGTGTCACAGCCAAGTCTGACCCGCGCGATCCGCCGCTTGGAGGAGGAGCTGGGCGGCCCACTGATACATCGCGACGGGAAAAACAGCCGCCTAACCGGTCTTGGCCAGGACGTTGAGGCCGAGTTTCGGAGTATGATGGTCGCAATAAAGAGCATCCGCGATCATTCCGAGAACTGGGCGATGGGGAGGCACCGAGTGCTGAATGTCGCCGTCGCGCCATCCATCGGGCCGAATAAATTCATAACTTTCTTCGAAAGCGCATTAGCGGAGGCGCCATCAATCGAGATCAGGCTGCACTCGCTGCTGGCGAACGAGGACACGTCGCAGGTGCTTTCAGGAAAATACCACGCCTGCATCCTACCGCGTGAAACGAGGCAAGATCGCAAGTTGGATGTCCATTCTCTATTTCGTGAGCGGTTTGTGCTCGGCTGCTCCGCAGACCACCCTTTGGCAAGCAGTGAAATTGTCCGCACCGAAGATCTGCTCAAGTTTCCGTTTGTAGATCGCCTGAAATGCGAGTTTCGCGCTCAGATCTTCGATCACTTTGCGCGGCAGGGTGCACTCATGCAGCCACGGTTTCGATCGGATCGCGAGGACTGGGTGCAGCGGTTCGTCGCCGATGGCACCAGCATATGCATTCTACCGGAACGATCGGCTACGGCGCACGGCCTTATCACTCGACCGATCGATGGGTTCGTCCTCGAGCGCGAGTTAGTGATCGCGACCGTTTCCGGTTCAACCGCTCCGGTCGAGATTCGAAAGATCGCAAATCTGGGTGCCCGGTATGAGTGGAACTGAGACAAGGCGAAAAGCCCTTCGGCGCTATGGAAATTATACACTTAGCCTATTGGATAAATCCGAGAAGCACTGCGATACTGGACCTGATGCCTGCCAAGACAAATGACAGTGTGTCTAGCTCTCTAAATTATATATTGGAGGTTATCATGAAATTTGAGAAGTCACGCACAGCGATCGACCAACTGACCCCCGAGCAACGCCGGGTTACTCAAGAATCGGCGACCGAAAGGCCCTTTACGGGCGAGCACAACGACAACAAGGAACCTGGTATCTACGTCGACATAGTGTCGGGAGAGCCGCTGTTCGCTTCAACGGACAAGTTCGATTCAGGCACTGGCTGGCCCAGTTTCACCAAGCCGATCGTTCCAGCAAACGTGAATGAGGTGCGGGACAACGCACACGGCATGGTCCGGACAGAGGTCAGGTCGGTACATGCCGACAGCCACCTCGGTCATGTGTTTCCGGATGGCCCTTCCGACCGCGGCGGCCTACGTTACTGCATTAACTCAGCGTCTCTGCGTTTCATCCCGCGCGATGAAATGGAGAGCGAGGGATACGGTGAATATCTCGATCAAGTAGAGGAGGCTTAATATGCATCAGCGCGCAGTTCTCGCAGGTGGATGTTTCTGGGGCATGCAGGATCTGATCCGCAAGAGGCCCGGTATCGTCTCAACCCGTGTCGGTTACACTGGCGGCGACGTTCCAAACGCCACCTACCGTAACCACGGCACGCATGCCGAGGGGATCGAAATTATTTTCGACCCGGCGGTGACCAGCTACCGGAACATCCTGGAATATTTTTTCCAGATACACGATCCGACGACGAAGGACCGCCAGGGCGGCGATCGTGGGCTCTCCTACCGGTCGGGCATCTATTACATCGACGAGGAGCAGAAGCGCATTGCCGAAGATACGATCGCCGATGTGAATGCCTCGGGTCTTTGGGATGGCCCAGTGGTCACCGAAGTCGAGACGGTCGGCGAGTTCTGGGAAGCCGAACCGGATCACCAGGATTACCTGGAGAAGCGCCCTGGCGGCTATACCTGTCACTTCGCGCGTCCCGGCTGGGTGCTTCCGAAGCGCCAGGAGGCTGCCGATGCGCAATCCGCCGCCGGGGCTTCGGCAGAATAGGCTACACTGCCGTCCCGCACCGCTGGTCTGTCTCACGCTCTTCGATGGCCGCATCGCCCAACGATGCGGTCATTGAACCCTGCCTTGAAAAAGCGGGGCATTCCCGCCAACCGTCGCGGCACAAGGATCGCAGAAACATGCCAGACCTCTCGTCCTTTCCGATCACTCATCGCTGGCCGGCATCTCATCCTGATCGCCTGCAGCTTTACGCAGCACCCACACCAAATGGCGTCAAGGTCTCGATCATGCTGGAGGAGATAGGCCTGGCGTATGAGCCCCACTTCGTCGACATCTCGAGGAATGAGTCCAAGGACCCCTCGTTCGTAGCTTTGAATCCAAACGGCCGGATACCTGCGATCATCGATCCGGACGGACCTGACGGAGCGCCCTTCGCCTTGTGGGAATCCGGCGCCATCCTTCTCTATCTGGCCGACAAGACCGGCCAGTTCATCTCAATGGTACCCACCCAACGTTACGAGACCCTGGCATGGGTGTTCTTTCAAGTATCCGGCGTCGGACCAATCTTTGGTCAGCTTGGCTTTTTCCTAAGATTTGCTGGTAAGGACTATGAGGACAAGCGACCTCGGCAGCGTTTTGTCGATGAATCCAAGCGCCTCCTTGGGATCCTGGATGCCCAACTGGAAGGGCGCGAATGGATCGTCAACGATTATTCGATCGCAGACATCGCGACGCTCGGCTGGGTAAACGCGCTCGTTGAAACATACGAGGCCGACGACATCCTTGGCCTCAACGACTATTCAAACATCCGCGCATGGCTTAAACGTGGCTTGGCACGACCGGCAGTGCAGCGCGGTCTGCATATTCCTGCGAGACCAGCATGAGCATCATCGCGGCCTACTATTACAACGAAGGCAAGCGAGTCCGGGAAATTGGGCTCGATGAGCACGTCGAGCTGAACAAGGATCGCTCAGGTTTCTGCTGGATCGCGCTTAGTGAGCCTTCAGACGAAGAACTCAAGGCGATCCAGGCGACGTATAATCTTCATCCGCTGGCAATCGATAACGCAATGCACCCGCTGTGCCCGCCCAAGCTCGAGGTCTACAACGACGAGTTGTACGTCGTTGCGCAGACCGCAGAGTTGGTCGGCGACCGGATCAGCTATGGCAAGATGGCGATCTTTACCGGGCACAATCATCTCATCACCGTGCGGCACGGCAACGGCGGAGCGCTTGGCCAACTTCGGGAGCAACTCGAGGCATCGCCAGCTCTGTTCGGCAAGGGAGTGGACTATGTGCTGCACGCGATCCTTCATCGTGTGATCGACCAATACCTCCCCATCTTCGAAATGATCGAGGACGACGTTTTGGCAATGGAACGACGGTCGCTGGACGACTTTCTTGGACGAGAAGAGGTCGCCCGCATTTTCGAACTAAGGTCCGAACTCACGCGCTTCCAGCGCACGCTCGGGGCCATGGGCGAACTGGTGCGAAAGCTCGTTCGTGGCCATTTTCCCTGCATCAGCGCCGAAATGACACCATACTTCCACGATGTTGCGGACCATGTCCATCGCGTGCAGTCCATGGTCGACGGCCTCCTGCTGGTGCTGTCTACAGTCTTTGAAGCCAGCAGCCTTCTGGAGGCGCAAAGGACCGGTGTTATCACCCGCCAGCTTGCCGCTTGGGCGGCAATATTAGCGGTCCCAACGGCGATCGCGGGAATCTACGGAATGAACTTCGTGAACATGCCGGAACTGGAGACGACCTATGGGTATTTCGTCTTGCTCGGGCTGATCGCGGTATTCTGCCTTCTCCTCTTCGTGCGCTTCAAGAAAGCAAAATGGCTCTGACCACACTGCCTACCCTTCGCCCCCACCTGGTGGCTCATAGCGCGCCTTGCCTGCAAGCGCGTTCAATTCAACTCGATATCAAGGTACGACTATGACATCCCAAGTGGCCAACGTTTTAGAAACAGTCCAGTCCTTCATCGCCAAGGGCTATTATCGCGAATATCGCGTCAAGGGTAGCAATCTCATCGATCTTGAACTCGGAACTACTCTCGATCCCTGCGGCATTCAGGTCGATGCGGCGCTACGCTTTGAGAGCGAAGATGGCGAGGACGCTTCGAACATTTACGCGATCACTGACCCAGCGACACAGCATAAAGGTTTGTTGATCGACGCATTTGACGTGTTCCACGAAATCTGTCCCCGCGACCTGTCCGAGCGCCTTGTAGCGCATCGCGAAACGGTGCCCGGAGGTGACATGGATGTACCGAGTAAGCACGGGCTGCGGGCTGTCCACAAAAGCGAGTTCCACCGTGATCCCGAACGCTACGTTTTGCGGGAGGGTTTTCCAGATTTCCCCCCCTGCCCGTTCGGCGGTGAATTCAGCATCCTCGGTTTCGATACTGCCGAACAGTCCTATGTCTGGCTTGCCACAAGCATCATCCGAGATTCCCGGCTGATCAGAGTTCCATACCAAGGTGACGACGTCATCAGCGACGAATAGTGGATTCGCTAAGACCAGCAGATTAGCCCTTCTGCCGGTCAATCAGCATCCCGCTTAAATTAAAGAATTTACCGCAACACGACGAGGTGATCATGGACTGGAACAAGGACCACATCAGAGAGACAATGCTCGCTCTGGAGACCGCAGCGCTACACAGTGCTCGCGAAAACTACCTGGATTATGTTTCTACTGCTAAGCTTGATCGAAGCGAACCGATCGAAAACGATGAATTAGCCCAAGCCGAGGTCGCAAGCGACTTCGCTGAAGCACTTGACGACACTCTCCATGACTATGCCGATAAACTCGAAAAACTCGGGACGATCGATTTCAGCCCCAAGCTAACCGTCACCGAAGGCGCTGTAATCAAGCTATCTGGCCGCCATTTTGTGATCGCTGTGTCAACGAGTAAGTTCACCTGTCAGGGACGTGAAATCATGGGTATTTCCACGATGGCGCCGATCTATGCAGCGATCGAAGGTGCCCAGTCTGGAGAGATTGTTCAGTTCAACGGGCAGGACCTCACGATCGAACATGTGGAATAGGGCGTCCCACGGCAGCCGCAGCGCTAATGCCGAGCGCCCCGCGACCTCTCCTCCATGCATATCATTGTGTCGAGAGATCCCGTGATCATCGGCGTGCTCGGAGAACGCGCACCCTTAGCTTGAATTGAACGCTTTGGCCGCCCAAGGGCAATGGCCAGCACCGCTAGCAGTGTGAGCAATGCGGCTGCATAAAGGAATAAGCCGCCTGGGCCGAGAATATCCATTGCAGCGGCTCCAATCAGGGGACCAACGGCTGTCCCGATCCCGTTGAGTAGAAGAAGCCCGCGCGCGGTGCCGAGTAGCCGACCGGCCGGAAGATCGTCGTTTGCGACGGCGAGACACAGGGAATAGATCGGGATGCCAAAGCCACCGAATAATGCTCCCACCACAAGGAGCACAGGTAGAGGCGCCTCCGCCGACAACGCCACTCCGATGGCAGCCGCTGCGGACGCCACTGCCGCACCAGCAATGATAAGATTCCGGGATAGTCGATCTGACAGCCAGCCGAGTGGCCATTGCAACACAAGCGTTCCAGCAAGCACCGCAGCCATGAAAGCAGATATGCCGGCAACATCGAGTCCAATTCTCTGAGCGAAGTTTGCGCCCATGCCCCAGAAACCGCCAATAGCCAGCCCGGCCAGGAAAGCACCCGAGGCAGCGAGGGGTGAGACGCGGACAAGGTCCCACATTGCGACCCGTTCCTGTTCCACCTGGGTCGGCGGATGACTGGGCAGCAAGGTGATTGGAACAACCGCTGCGGATATCAACAGCGACACGATTAAGAATAATGTCACGTCGGCGGGCGGTGCGATGTTTAGTAACCCTTGTCCGACTGCCCATGAGCCCATGGAAACAACACCAAAGATCGAAAGCAGCTGCCCGCGCGTGGATTGCACTGCGTGCGCATTGAGCCAGCTCTCCGTCGCGAGCATCATGCCCGCGTAGGCGAAGCCAGTAACAAGGCGAAGCGGTATCCAAGCGATCGGCTCTACGACAGCCACATGGAGAAGAGCGGTCATCGAAGCAATAGCTGCAAAGCCAGCGAAGGTTCTGACGTGCCCTACGGAGACGATGATCCGCGGCAACACGAGCGCGCCGATCGTGAAGCCTGCGAAGTAGCAGGACATCATTGCGCTGATAGCGCCGCTCGAGAAGCCCTCCTGACCGGCTCGGACGATCAAAAGCGTGCCTAGCAAACCGTTTCCCAGCAGCAGCGCCGCGACGCTCAACAATAACGCTGCTACAGGCGCGAGAGACAGGCCGCGTATGCCCGCCGACCTTACAGTATTTATCGCCCGCCTCATTTTCTAACCTGACGTATGGGCTGACACTCTGCGGAGATGTCGCCCCCAAAGCTGCTAGCGAGCATTACGCGATGGGCCGGTATTAGGATGAGCCAGAGCTGCATCGGTTATGTTTGCTCCAGTTCCTTCACGAGCCAGTCCGCATCGAGATGGAAATCCGAGAACACGATGCGGCCGCTTGCATCGATAACCGTGAACCACGGTGTTCCACGGGTCCGGTAGTCCTTCATAAAAGTAGGAAGGGCCGTGCCGGCCGGTGGTTCATCATGGCCGAACGCGATGGGAAGTTCATACTTGAGCTGGTTCACTCGCAACTGCTCGAAGGTGTTTTCATGCGCTCCTTCAAACACAGTCTGGATGACGGCAAACCCGACTCCTTTTGGCACCAATGCGCCATGCAACCTTTGCAGTGTCGGGAAGCCGTGCACGTGGCAGCCGTGGCACCAATGCTGGAACGCGAAAAGGATCTTCGGGCCCGTGCTGACATCCGACAGCTTGAGCGGCGCGATGCTTCTCCCATCCGCGCCAATCCATTTTTGCACGCGCAGCTCAGGCGCTTGTCGTTCGTCGACGCTCATCTGATCCTCCAATTCCGATCCAGAAACCCGATAAACGGTCGCGCATCGCAACAGCAGGCGAGCGTTCTTGTTCGCGCGCTATAACTTGAAGCCTCGATCGATCAGATCGACGATCCTTCCGCACAACACGCGGGATTCAAAAACTTCGCACATCATACTATGAAGACATGCCCTTACTATTGCCAATAGCTCTGTGACATAGTTTCTATACCCTATTGCCGCTCGGTCATGCGACGTTCGTGATGGCTCGAAGCCCAAAGGCCTTGCCCCCGGCAGATGCCGGTGGTCAGGGCGCCGCCGCCATCAATGCCCAACAGATGAATATAGTGGTCTACTTCAGCTGACAAATGTCCAGCATGTTCATGTCGGTGTAGTCGAGGTTCTCGCCACCCATGCCCCAAATAAAGGTGTAGCTGCGCGTGCCCGAACCCATATGAATTGACCAAGGCGGGCTGATGACCGCCTCGCCATCTGCCATGACGATGTGACGTGCCTTATTGGGCTCACCCATGAAGTGAAAGACGCGATCGTTCTCGCCCAAGCCGAAGTAGAGGTATGCCTCAGAGCGGCGGTCGTGCAGGTGTGGCGGCATGGTGTTCCACACGTTGCCAGGTTTCAGCACAGTGACGCCAAGCAGGAGCTGACAGGACTTAACCTTGTCCGGGACGATGTACTGGTAGATCGTCCGTTCGTTGGAGGTCTCCAGCGCGCCCATCTCGATCGGCACGGCCTCGGCGATCTTAATCTTCGTCAGCTCGTGGCGAGCGTGGGCGGGGAGCGAGATCAGGTAGAATTTGGCGGGGTCGGCTGCATCACTTGAGGCGAAACTGACATCATTTGAGCCCATTGGCACATAGAGGCCATCGCGTAGGTCCAAGTCGATGATCTCGCCATCGACGGTAATCGTGCCGGTGCCGCCGATGTTGACCACTCCAAGTTCACGAGAGTGCAGGAAGGGCTTGCCTGCCATCGATGGCGGCTCGGTGTGGCTCGGCAAACTGAGTGTGCCGTTCGTCGGCATTGCGCCGCCGAGAACCATGCGCTCGTTGTGCGAATAGTTGAGACTGATCGTTCCAGCCTGAAATAGGCCTGAGACCAGATAGCGGTCGCGCAGCTGATCATTGGACGCGCCGGCCATCATGTCGGGATGGGTCGCATGATAAACCTTGTCGTACAAGCTGATACTCCTTGTCGCCGCGACTGCTCTTCAGGTCGATAGAGGCGGCCTTGCAGGTTAGTTCCGGCGGCGCGCCCAATGCAACGCTTTCGCGTAAACGGCAGGAAGCTAGTTCGCAGTTCGTTACCTGATGGTCAGCGCCAACCGTTTTCTAGCGGTGTTTTACACCCGCCCCTCAACGATAAAGGCACGGTAGCGCGAACCGGCAAAGCGGTGGGCAGCGGCAGCTTGATAGGCGGGGCTATGATACCATTCATGGGCGGCCTGCACCGTCGGGAACCGCAAGATCACGGCGCCTTCGAAGGGCAGTCCCTCCAAATGCTCCATCGCGCCATAAGCGGCGAGAAAGGTCACGTCGTGGCCATCGAAAGATGGGTCGACAACTGCAGCGTAGGTGGTGAGTTCATCCGGATCGGTGGTTTCCTCACGCGCGAATACGACGAACGCTTCCATCATAAAATCCTTCATAAGGTGGGGCCTGCCGGCCATCGACTTTGCGATGGCCTGCCACTCCTCAGGCTGGCAGTTCAAAGCCGATTTTCTGGAGTGCCTCGACGCAGGCATCCTGATCCTGCTGATAAGTGCCCCCGGAGATGCCGATCCCGCCGATCAATTTGCCGTCCTCGAGGATCGGATAGCCCCCGCCAACAGCAACCATCCGTGGGCGATAGGCCAAAGGTGCCACTTTCGGATCGTTTGTTACATAGTCGTTCCAGACATGGGTCGGGTATCCAAACGAGGCGGAACTCCAAGCCTTGTCGATGGCAACATCAACGGTGAGGAACGGAGCGTCGTCAGTGCGCTCGAACGCGCGCAGGTTACCGGTGGCATCGACGATGGCGACCGCAGCCGGAATGCCGATTGCACGTGCCGCAGCGATAGCCGCGTCAATGAGGGCAACTGCAGTTTCTAGGTTGATCGAGGCTGTAGCTATGGATTTGGTCATGGGGTGTCCTTCGCCAGGGTTGATGCGTCCGGCATTCTTGGGGTTGGAAAAGATGCGGCGGCAGCGGTCATCAGAAGCCTTCAAGGACGATCTTGCCTCTTGCCGTGCCACTCTCGATCAACGCGTGCACCGTCTTCAGATTGGCGGCATTAATCGGCGAAAGTGTTTCGGTCAGCGTCGTGCGAATTTTGCCGTCGTCCACCAAAGTCGCCAGCGTATTGAGGATCTCGCCCTGCTCATCCATGTCGGGTGTTTGGTATAGCGACCGTGTGAACATAAGCTCGTGGTGGATCGACACTGCTTTGCGCTTGAACAGCATGACATCGAGTGCCTTGGGATCATCGATGAACCCAAACCGCCCTTGCGGTGCGATCAGTTCAGCAATGTCGGCGGCATGCTGCTCGGTATGTGTGGTCGAGAACACGAAAGCGGGAGCTCCGATGCCGAACTCGGCAATCTGCGCCGCGAGCGACCGGGAGTGGTCGATGACGTGATGCGCGCCGAGCCCTTTCACCCATTCTTGGGTCTCCGGCCGAGAGGCAGTAGAGATGACGATGAGATCCGTGCACTGTCGCGCTATCTGGATCGCGATCGACCCGACCCCTCCCGCACCACCGATAATAAGGATCGCCGTCGCCGCTCCGGGGACGGGTCTCGTAACGTTCAGGCGGTCAAACATCGCTTCCCAAGCCGTCAACGTTGTCAATGGCAACGCCGCCGCTTCCGCCCAGTCGAGCGACGCGGGTTTGCGACCGGCGATCCGAGCGTCAACGAGATGGAACTGCGCATTGGTGCCGGATCTTATGAGCGATCCGGCATAATATACCTCGTCGCCTGCGACGAACTGGGTCACGTCGGAGCCAACCTCGCGCACGATGCCGGCCGCATCCCATCCCAGCACCTTCCAGTCGCCATCGGCAGGCGGCGTGCTGCTGCGGATCTTGTAGTCGACCGGATTGACCGAGACAGCTTTTACCTCAACCAAAATATCATACCCTACGGCGACGGGCCTAGGCAGATCGATGTCGACCAGAGAGGCGGCCTCAGCGATGGGTCCTGGAACCTTGTATCCAACGGCTTTCATCAGTGCCTCCAACTTGTTGTGTCCTGAAGTCTTATTCGATCGGCTCGAATTTGCTTAGGCACCAGGCTCAGGATTTAAAGATCTCACGCACCATGTTATGAAGCTATGCGTGCAGCATTTCCAATAGAGGGACGACATAGTTTCCATACCTCCGAGCCGGATTCGGCAGTATATTTATACCAGCGGTTTATTGCGGCTGTGCGGTTGACACCCGGATAGAGGCGATAAGCGCCAAGCGATTAAGGGCTCGACCTTACGGCAGTTGCGTTTGACAGGCGGCTGTGTCTACCCGAAAACCGCTGAAGGATGCGCTTGAAATGCCGATCCAAAGGTATCGAAACTATAGCTGCATGGTATTGGGAAATCACACTGACCTGAGGTTATGATCTACGCGCAAAAAACACGACTCAAGATAGCCCGACACCCCTCAATACTGATGAAACATCAGTATTTTGATCTTCAGTGTATTGGCTCGATCGGCTGTTGTGCGTGCAAAGGTTTTTGCTGAGAATTCGGTTCCGGTCTGTCGTAACAAACAAAGGGGTTCGCTATGGTCACCAGAGGTTTCACAGGCCGCGGTTCAGGCGGCGATCAGTCCGAACGGATTCCGCCAGGTCAGCATCTCGTGGAGAATTTCCCGGTTCTGACGGCCGGGCCGACACCGAGCGTAGAGCCCTCCGATTGGAAATTTACCGTCAAAATCGGTCCGAAGCCCGCCAAAGTGTGGACCTGGAGTGAGTTCAATGCCCTACCAAAAACCAAGATGACCAAAGACATTCATTGCGTCACCTCATGGTCCAAGCTGGATACCACGTGGGAGGGCGTGCTCATCGAGGATATCCTTGCAGATGCAGGGCTCGATCGGCCCACTGATTTCGTTTTGGCGCACTGCTACGATGGATATTCGACTAACGTCCCGCTGGCGGATTTGCTCTCTGGGAAAGCGATGGTCGCCCTCAACTACGCGGGCAAGCCGCTTCCCCGGGATCATGGCGGGCCGGCGCGCCTTCTGGTTCCACACCTTTACTTCTGGAAGTCAGCCAAATGGGTGAACGCGCTGCAATTCACAACGCGCGACGAGGCGGGCTTCTGGGAGCTGCGCGGATACCATATTTATGGCGATCCGTGGCGCGAGCAACGATACACCAATGACTGAGAACGGCCCGCAAATCGCATGGCAGACATGCGTGATTGACGAAATCGTCCAGCAAACCCCCAGCATCAAAAGCTTTTTTCTTCGGTTGAGCAAACCGTTCGTGCACATTGCAGGACAGCACGTCGATGTGCGGCTGACTGCGCCCGATGGCTACAGTGCAATGCGTAGCTACTCGATCGCATCTTCGGCGATCTCGTCTCCGACCATCGAACTCGCTATCGAGCGCCTGCCGGATGGCGAGGTTTCAGCATTCTTTCACGATATCGCGGCAGTCGGCGATGAAATCGAACTTCGTGGTCCGCTTGGCGGCCACTTCCTATGGCCGGAACCTGCCATCGACGCGGTATTGCTTATCGGAGCGGGCTCTGGCCTCGCGCCGTTGATGGCGATGATCCGGCAGCGCCGCACACTGAAACCGGCCGTGCCGACAGCCCTGCTCCTTTCCGCACGAACCGCCCAAGACGTTCTCTTTTCGGAAGAACTTCATTCCGTCGAAATCAGTGATGCGGCATTCGTCTTGGCGCTTGCAATCACCCGCGAAAAGCCGGTCCGCGCGTCCGACTTTTCCCGACGGATCGACAGCATGATGGTCCAAGAAATTGTGGCCCGGCTTCATCGAAAGCCCACACAGGTATTCGTTTGTGGGTCCAACGGTTTCGTCAACATCGCAACCGAGGGCGCGCTGCTTGCCGGATTGGACCCCTCCTCTATCAAAACCGAGCGATACGGTGGCTAGCGGTCCGAGCAACCTCGCATACCTCTGATCCTAGACATGCAGTCCTCGGATCAATTTTGGAGATCATCATGAGCCGCTTTGCCCAACCCGTCTATGT
>NZ_JAIEPN010000203.1 GCF_019748365.1 Novosphingobium sp. | reverse complement strand
CGCATAGAGTCGACCCATAAGTGCGCGCAGAGACGCTTAGCGTATATCTGTGCCCGTTCTATGTCCTGACCCCAAATGCCCGCTGAAGCGTTGTCCACCAGGTCGATCAGGCGGATGGTTCGCGCGGCGCACTGTCACCAGTAGACGCCGGGGAGAGAACCAAATGCGCGTGACGCCATTCATCGCCCTGTCAACAGTGGCGATCGTCCTTGCGGGCTGTTCCAAGCCAGACAGCACAACGTCCAGTTCGGTGATCGAGGCGGCCTCGGCAGCTCCGGCTGGCCGCTATCTGCCCGAATTTACGGCCTCAGGCGATCTGGTGCTGCCCAAGAATTTCGAGAAATGGGTCTATGTCGGCTCGCCGTTGACGCCCAACGCGCTGAACAACGGCAAGGCCAATTTCCCCGAATTCCATAACGTCTATATCGAGCCGGGTTCCTACGATATCTACAAGAAGACGGGCACATTCCCTGAGGGGACGATCCTGTTCAAGGAGTTGCAGCTTACCTTGCCGCAGCAGCATCCGGACGGATCGCGCGATGAAGCTTCTGGGCGCGGCTTCTTTCCCGGCGCGCTCAACGGCGCGGACGTCTCGGTCAAGGACAGCAAGCGCTTTGCGGCAACGCATGGCTGGGGCTATTTCAACTTCAACCATAGCGAGCCCAAGGCAGCGACGGGCAAACTGAAGGCCGCCGCCGACTGCGCCGATTGCCATACGGCCAATGCCAAAAAGGATATGGTCTGGACGCAATTCTATCCGCGGCTCGACCTTTGACCGGCGTTCGACAGCTTCGCTGGGCGATGATCGGCCTTTGCGGGCTGATCCTTGGCCTGTCGGTCGCGGCTTGCGTGCCCGCGTCGAAGGCGATCGTGGCCGATGGCGGCGCGAATGCAAAAGGCAACCTGCATGTGCCGGGCAACTATCGCGACAGCTATCAGTATCTCGGCACTTGGGCCGTCGCGGCGGAGGCAACAGCGGGATCGCAGCAGCTTCACATCGTTTATGCCTCACCTGGCGCCGCCACCGCACACCGTGCCACCGGCCATTTCCCGGACGGCACAACGTTGGTGAAAGAAGTATTCACGGCCAAGACCGGGCCCATGACGACGGGAGTCGTCAGCCGCGCCGATACGCTCATGGGCTGGTTCGTGATGGTCAAAGACAGCAAGAACAGCCATCCCGGCAACAAGCTGTGGGGCGATGGCTGGGGCTGGGCATGGTTTGACGCGGACAAGCCGACCAAGACGACATCGACTGACTATAAGACCGACTGCCTGACCTGCCACCTTCCCGCCAAGGCGACCGACTGGACTTATGTCGAAGGCTATCCGGTTTTGAAGAAATAGCGTGCGCGGTGACCCCGGTTGATCGCCGCGCAGTAATAAACGTCGCTTACCGTCCCGACCATGATGCCGGCTGCCCCAACCTGGCCAGCTTGGATTGAGCGGCGACATCCCGATGCGCAAGGATATGTCTCATCAGGGACATAGATTTCTTGCCCGAAGAAGCACGAAGACCGGCGGCGGTGAAGATCGCTGGATGAATGCACGACCAGAACGCAGGAGAACATCATGACCGATTTGATTGACACCAATCCGCAAACCCGCCGCGCCTTGTTCCGATCCGCCGGAGTCGTTGCGGCGGGTATCGGCATGGCAGGTATCGCAACGCCGCTGCTCGCCGGGGCGGGAAAAACGACCAAAAAATCCACCACAATGAGTTCCGACGTCAGCGTGATGCAGGGCGCGCTTGCACTCGAGCATGAAGGCATTGCCGCTTACCGGATTGCCGGCGGCAGCGGGCTGCTCAGCAAGGGCGTGCTCGACGTGGCGCTGGTGTTCCTCGGCCACCATCAGGGGCACCGCGATTCGCTCGCCAAGCTGATCGCCGCTGCTGGCGGCAAGCCAGTCGAGCCCAAGACCGATGACGAATACATCAAGGAACTGAACATCGCATCGCTCAAATCCGAGGGCGATGTCATCAAGTTCGCGGCCGGCCTGGAGCAGGGCGCGACAAACGCCTATGTCGGCCAGCTCGCCGCCATTAAGGACCACCAGCTGGCGCACCTTTTTGGTCAGCTAGGCACCGACGAGGCCGTTCATTGGGCAATCCTCAACAATGCGGCGGGCGGGACGATCCAAAAAGCTGCGTATCTGTTTGGCTGATATGACAAACCTGAGGCAAAACAAGGCCAGGACCGCCATTGGCGCGGTTCTGGCCGGGATCGCACTGGCGTTCGGCCCCGCCCACGCGCCTGCGCAGGCGGCGGGAAATCCCGTCACTGGGCAGGCGCTCTACCAGGCGAAATGTGGTGGCTGTCATTCACTTGATGCCAACCGGATCGGCCCCGCGCATCGCGGCGTGGTTGGTCGCCGCATCGCGACGGCACCGGGCTTTGCCTATTCGCTCGCAATCAAGAAGCTTCCCGGCGTTTGGACCGCGGCGCTGCTGGACAAGTGGTTGCAAGGACCACAAAAGCTGGCACCGGGCTCAAAAATGTTTCTGACTATACCCGACGCGGACCAGCGGGCCGACATTGTTGCGTATCTGGTCGCTAACGCGTCGTCCGCGCCCGCCAGAAAAGCCAAATAGCGAGGCGGCATGGCGATCGAGCAAGCGGCAGCGCTTCTGACCGAGATCCGCGCGTGCACCCTTTGCGCGGCGCATCTAGCCGCGGGGCCACGCCCGATTGTCCAGTTCAGCGCAACCGCATCAATCGTCATTATCGGCCAGGCGCCGGGGACGCGCGTCCATGAAAGCGGTAGCCCCTGGGACGATGCGAGCGGCGAGCGGCTACGCGACTGGACGGGGCTGAAACCAGATATTTTCTACGATGCCGCGCGGGTTGCGCTGGTGCCGATGGGCTTTTGCTATCCGGGCACCGGTCCCAGTGGCGATCTGCCGCCGCGACCCGAATGCGCGCCAACATGGCATGACGAGGTGATGGCCGTATTGCCAATCCGCCGCCTGACTTTGCTTGTCGGCAGCTATGCCCAAGCGCGTTATCTGCCGTTAACAAAAAGGCAATCGCTCACCGAACGTGTTGCAGACTTTCAGACTCACCTTCCCAGCTATTTTCCATTACCACACCCATCATGGCGCAGTGTCGGATGGATGAAACGCAACCCCTGGTTCGAGGCCGACCTACTTCCCGCGCTTAAGCACGAAGTTCGCGCGCAGGCTCAGTTTCCAAATTAAGATGACACGTTGCTCGGTCCCCTTCGCACCGTCTCAAGCTTTCGGGCTGCGGCCTTGCTGCACCCTTCGATCGCTTCGCGGTTGGCATTTGACGCGCACAATATCAACCGCCAACCCCCTCCTAAGGCGTTGGCGCAACCCGAATCGTGCATTTCACCGTGTCGCGCGATCGGGCAGCGGCCTTGCTGCAACCCTCGATCGCTTCGCGGTTGGCCGTCACGATCTGGTCGGCCCCGACGATCGCGCGGAACGCGGTCGGGCTGGCGCTCTGCATCATGCGCTGCCCTGCTTCCCAACGGGGCAGGTCGAGCGTCCGCGCCGCCATGCGTTCGGGCCATTGCCAGCTCGCCGGCGCGATCTCGCGCGCGACCAGGCCCGGCACGATCGCCCATGCGAGGATGCCAGCCGCCACCCCGCCCAGTCCAAACCATAGCTGCCGGTTTCTCTGGTCGGCCCGCGTCCATGCGGACCCGGCGATGGCGCGAAGGTCGGCCATGATGCGGGCCTTGTCCTCGCCAGCCTTGGCGAGCGCAGCCTGATCCTCGCGCCGCGCGGCGCTGCCCGCTGCCGCGATCCGCTGCGCCATCTGCTCGGGCGTCATCGCCAGCGCCGGAGCCGCTTTCAGGAATTGGCCGATACGCCCGATGTTCTCGGCCGCCGTGTTCACGCCCTGCTGCAGATGGCCCAATGTCTCGCTGTAATCCGGCACGTCGATCGCACCGCGCTCGGCCGCCAAGCCCTCCACGGCACGGCGTAGCAATGCCAGCTCGCGGTCCTGACCTTCTATGACAGCACGCAACCGATCGAACGCCTCTGCGGGGTCGTCGCCTTCCTGATTATCAGCCTGTGCTGAGCCTGTCGAAGTATCCATGTTCATCCTATCGGCTCATGCCGCGATCACGGTCGCGGCCGGACGCGATCGACTGCCCTAGCTCCTGCCCGATCGACCGGCCCCGCTCGATGCTCAACGCCAGCTCGGGCGCGCGGGCGCGCAACACAGATTCGAGCTGTGGGTCGCGGTGCAGCCCGCCCGCGATGTTCTCCATGCGCTTGCCTAATTTTTGAGCACCAGCCTGGTCACCGGTGCTTACCATTTCGGCGTGGGCCTGTTGCATCGTCCGCCAGCCCGCCACGAACCGCTCGGCGCGAAATTCCGGATCGAGCCGCACGCGCTGCTCCTCGGCCATCGCGCGGGCCGCCCCGCTGGTGCTGCCGCCCGCCGCCTGCTCAATCAGCCTGGGGTCGCGCCTTATCGCCGATGCAAGGTCGCGCGCGGCATGGGGTCGGGTGGCGTCCAGCGTCTCGCCAGCCTTGCGCAGCGCGGTTTCCTGATGCGGGAGCACCGGCAGACCCTTGTCGCGCATCCGACCAATATCAGCCGCGACACGCGCATAGCGCTCGATCGCGCGCGTCTGATCGCCTTTTCCGCCAATCACCGGCTCGCTTTTCGCCTTTGCATCCGAAATGGATGTTTCCGGAGAAGGCTTCGGCCGGAACCCGTCGAACATGCCCCTGGCCTTGTCGCGGACCTTCTCGACTACCTGGCGCGCGAGTTCCGGGAACCGGATCTCGCCCCAAATCTCGCGCCGATCGGCGAACGCCCGCGCCTGATCCTGCTCGGGCCGGGCGTAATCGCCCGCCATGTCCTTGCCGCGCTCGCGCGACAGGGCGCGGACAAGCTGGCGCTGATCGGTAAAGTCGTCGCGGCCATAGTGAAGCTGCATGTCATCGCGGTGCCGCGACATGCCGACATAGGCGCTGTGCCGGTCCATGCCGGGGGTAGCGAGGACGTGCGCCCGATCGACCGTCACGCCCTGCGATTTGTGGAACGTCGCCGCATAGCCATAATCGACATGGGCGTAATCCTTCGTGTCGAACGCGACGCCGCGCCCGTCATCGAGGCGCACCGCCATCCCCTCGGGCGATACCCGCTCGATCGTGGCAAGCGTGCCGTTCTTAACCCCCATGCCGCGCTCGTTGCGCAGGAACATGATGCGGTCACCGGTCGCGAACTGCCGGTCGCCCCGCTCGGCCTTCACGGTCACGTCATCGCCAAGATCGCCGGATGCCCGTAACCGGTCTCGCGCCTCGCCATTGAGGCTCTGCACCTCGGCGTTAGTGTGGGTAAGGATGATGCGGGATTTGTCCGGGTCAGCCTGGCGCGCACGATCCCACCCGTCGACCAGCTCGCCCCGCGCCTGCTCGCGGGTATCGGCCGCATGGACCATGCCGCGCCCGTCATAGGCATGGATCGCCTCGCCGGTGCGCCCCGTCGCCAGCGCGCGCGTGGCGTCGCGCTGCCAGTCCTCGCGCTGCCGGCGAATCCCGGTGATCTCGGCCGCGCCGTGGCGTTCGGTGATGCTGCGGAACGCCGCGCCCGCCTCGATCGCCTGCAACTGTTCGGGGTCGCCTACCATGACGACCTTCGCGCCCGCGTCGCGCGCTGCGGACAGCACGCGCTCCAGTGTACGCGAGCCGATCATGCCAGCCTCGTCCACCACCAGCACGTCCTTGGGGCCTAGCTGCTCGCGCCCCTGCCCCCACGCGTGTTCAAGGCTGGCGATGGTGCGGGACTGGATTCCCGATCCGCCCTCAAGGTTCTCGGCCGCGATGCCAGACAAGGCCGCGCCGCGCACCGTGTAGCCCTGACCCTCCCACGCCTCCCGCGCGACGCCAAGCATGGCGGATTTGCCGGTACCGGCATAGCCAATCACATTGGCAATGCCACCCGATCCCGTTATATGCTCCAGTGCGGCCCGCTGTTCTTCCCCGAGCACGAGTCCTTTACTCCCGGCAGTGGCGACAGCCCCCCTGATCGCCGCTGCCGGGAGACCGTGCTCCCCTCTCATCGCCAGCTCGTCGCCCGCGCGCTCAAGCCGGTTCTCCACAGCGATCATGTCGCGGGACGTGAACCGCTCCTGGTCGCGCCCGTCCTTGCCCAGCGCGACCAGCTCGGGCGACGCGCGCACCGCCCCCATCACCTGGTCAAACTGATCCTTGCCGTCGCTGTGGCGGAACGCGAACGTCGCAAGGTCGCGGGTAGTGAACGTGGCCTGCTGCCGGGTGATGGCGTCCAGCGCGACATTGGGATTGGCGATGATCTTCTCGCCGTTCTCGCGAGCGATGCGCGCGTGATCCTCGATCCGCTCCGCCTCAAGGCCCTGCTCCGGACGACGTGATGCGGCCGGGCCTATCTTGTGCTGCGGCTCCAGCTCGATCCCCTGCGCCTCGTAAGAGCGATGGTCGATCCGGCCCTCAAGCCCTAGCTCGGCCATGCGCTCGTTGACGTGCGCCGCCCATGCCTCGCGCCAGTCCTTCAAAAGTGCCCGGTCGTTCCAGTCGCGGTTCTTCTTACCAAAGCCCTCCGGCTCCACGTCGCGCGTCGCCAGCATGACGTGCGCGTGGGGCTTGGGGCTGCCATCCTTCGCCTTGTCCCAATGCACGTTCAGGTCCGCCACCATACCGCGATCGACAAACTGCTTCTTCACGAAGTCCTGCGCGAGCGCGACGCCCTGTTTCTCGTTCATCTCGCGCGGAATCGAGAACTCCACCTCACGGGCAAGCTGGCTATTCTTCTGCGGCTCCCGGGCCTCGATCTCGTTCCACAAGGTCGCGCGGTCGTTTAAACGCTCCGGCGCGCCCTGCGGCAACATCACCTTGGAGTGGATCACGCCCGCCTTGTTGCTGAAGTCGTGATTACGATTCAGCCGGTCGTCATGCAGCTCGGACGCCGACCGATAGGCGGCACTCGCGACGGCGCTCGCGCCTGTCGAGCGGCTGATGACCTTGGCGGAGAAGTGATAGATCGCCATGACGCCCGTTCTTCTGCCACTGCAAGCGACGTCGTGCAACGGCGTATAAGCGCGCACTCACAATTTGCTGCGCTTCTCGTGACTGACTGTGTGGCTTTTACGATAATCCGATTTTACCGCCACCGTTGATGGCGCTAGTGTGGTGCTGACCATACGCGAAAAGGGCGAAGGCGATGCGAAAACCACGCGACTATGACAGCGAGCTGAAGGCGCTGGGCGACAAGGCACGCGCTCTCAAGGCAAAACGGGTCGAACAACTAGGCGAACTGGTTGTTGCGACCGGTGCCGATGCGCTCGATCTCGAAGTGCTCGCCGGTATCCTGCGCCAAGGCATCCTTGAAGCGAAACTGGAAACGACACGGGAGGCCTGGCGCAAGGATGGCGCTGCCTTCTTTCAACGGCGCGGGAAAAAAGGCGGCGGCGTTGCTCCAATCGACGGATCGACTGCTCAAGGTCAACCGAGCGGCGACGCTGCGGGCGCAAGCAGCGGAACGCCGAACGGATAGCAGGGCTTGGGCCGTGCAACGCCGCGAGCGAACCCGTCACCTGATCGAGCTGGGCGGCCTTGTCCAGAAAGCCGGCTTGGTCGAGCTGACCGACGACGATCGCGCCACCCTTTATGGCGCGCTGCTCGATCTGGCGGGACGTGCGCGTGGCGATGATGCCGACGATGTGCTGGCGCTGTGGAAACGGCGCGGCAAGCGCGCGTTCGACGCGGAAGGCGAAGGGAGCGAAGCGCAATGAGCGATTTCGATATCGAGGCGGTGCGCGCCCAAGTCCGCGCGATGGATTTTGTGCACGGATCGCCCGCTGAAATCGCCATGTGGCGCGAGGACATGGCGGAGTCTCGCGCCAACCTCGTGATCGAGGACATGATCCCGACGCCCAACGACGATGCGTTTTTCGACATGCTGCTGGGTGAAGGGGTGTCCCCTCCCCTCGTGTCGCAAATCCTGCTCCGGCTGCTCGATCATCCCGACGCCGATCGATCCTTGCCGATCACGCCAATGCCGGAGTGGAAAACAGCATGACCGCCGCCAAGCCTTTGATCGTTGCCAGCCTGGCCGTCCTTGTAGGCTGCACCCCTGGTCGCGCCGCCGCCAGTGGTCCAGTCAGCGGCTCCTCCGGTGATGGCCGGAACGAATGCCAGCATCGTGACGGTGCGAGTGGACTTCGCGTTACAGGCGCGCTGATGACGGGGCCGCTCATCGGCGGGTAACGCCCGTTAAACTGGCCGTTGGCTGCATGATCCTGACAGCCGCCATCGTCACGTCATTAAAATAGCGTAGGCAAGGGCTAGGAGGATCAACTGATGCGCTCGATAAATCCAATGTTCGAGGATGCGGTGATCGATTGCGTGGCGACCGATCGGCGGCCGAGCGTGCAGGAGCTGTTCTGTGTTGCGCGGCGAATCTGGTCGGACGGCGCCGCCAACCGTTCGGCGTTCCGCTGGGGTCGTCTTGCACCGACCGATACCGAAAAACTACTTGCTCTGCGTGCCGCCCATATCGCCATGTGTGGATCTGTGCTGCAGCACGAGTGACGACGGTGCCCGTTTATTCGGCAATCGGCGGCAGCTTCAATTTGCGCCGCTTGGACGGGCTCGCCTCCTGCGCCGTTACTCGTGGACCGGGCTTGCGCCCCAAGCCGATTTTTTTCGCCATGGCGCGCCGCGTTTCCGAATAACTCTCGGCGACCATCGGATAATCAGCCTTGAGGTTGTAGCGATCCCGATACTGCTCGGGCGTGAGCCCATGACGGCTCAAATGGCGCCGTAGTGTCTTGTACGGCTTGCCGTCGATCAAAGAGAGAATGTGATCCTTCGACGCAAGCGATTTACGTACCGTCACCGCCGGCGCGAACTCCTCCAGCGGCGATTCCTCAGCAGTCGACATGTTCGGTTGATCGATCAACCCTGCGATGCTGGCGTGCATCCGGCTGAGAAATACCGGCACGTCCTCGGCCGCGGCGCGCGTGTTGGGATTGCCGAGCCACGCGATCGTCAGCGCGGTAGCAAGTTCGATTGCGACAGGGCCGGTCTCTATTTCTGTCGTCACTTGGAAAGCTTGTCCTTGAACGCCTTCGCTGGTGTGAAAACGGCCTTGGTTGATGCGGCGATGTCCATGGCTTCGCCGGTCCGGGGATTGCGACCTGTCCGGGCCTCTTTGGCCTTGCTGGCGAACTTGCCAAATCCCGGCAGTGACACTTCCTCACCCCGCGCAACCGCATCGCCGATGTCACCGAATACCCGATCGATGAGCGCCCGCGCCTTGATTGCGCTAAGATCACTTGCCTCGGCGACGCCTTTCACCAGATCGTCCAGCTTCATCAAATTTCTCCCCATGATCGAAATGCCGGAATACCCGTTCCCACCGCCGGCGCAACCGTACATCCCAATATTCACCCAGTGCAGGCAACATGCAGTCGGGTCGGTCACCGTGAGCGCGTTGCCCACCCGTTGTTGACCGAAAAAACCGGTTACTTTGACCAGCGCGAGTTCGCCGGGTTGTTCGACCGGGCGTGAGTTGATCCGCGAAAGCACGAATGCATACACCGCCGCCCGCCGCGCGAAAAGTGAGCTTTAGGGTAGCGTCTCACCGCCTAAAGGGTGGGTTCGCTACGGTTCACAGCCGCAGCGGACCCGGATTGAGCAATATTGAAGCAGCACGGGCATAGCTGATTTAAGCGCCGCTGGCGAGGTTCGCTGCGTCAGGCGCGTCGGTTTGTGTCCAAGGCCTCTTCCCTGCCCTCACCGCGCTCCTGAGCGGCACTGAGGCACAATACCGTCCCGACCTCGCCTTCTTCTTCCCGCTAAGCGCTGCGGCGCTTGCGCCGCTTCTGTGACGCCGAAGGCGGCACTAAACGAAAGCGCATCGGCCATAGGCCGATTCCATTGGACCTTTTCCGTCGTCGATTATCCACAGGCTGAGCTACCCCAAAACTCACTTCTCGTGGTTCAGATTCTATAATTCTTCTGATTCAAGATTCAGGGGCGCGAAAGCCCTGTATTTCTGCGGAAAACTGGCTCCAACGGTGAGGATTGGGGTCGATTCGCGTGAGTTTCGGGGTAGGTTCCGGTGAGCTTTGGGGTCGGTAAAGGTGAGTGATCGGGCTGGGTCTGGTGAGCTTCGGGGTAGCTGATCGACCGGATTGGGAGTGACGGTGAGTTTTGGGGTAGCCGTCTCGCTGTTCCATCGGGGAGCCGGAACATTTGCCTAGCTCACTTTTCGTAGTTAAGGTGAGTCGGTAAGTTCCTCTTGCTCACCGTTGGCCAAGCCTATGTCGCAACCTGCCGTGGTCGATATGACGTTCCGCACGCTGGCCCAAAAGGGGCGTGGGAATCCTTTTGATCCCGCCAATTACGGCGAAATTGTCAAGCCTGGCGAGCTGGTCGATATTGTCGAGCTAAGCCCCCTCACCCTCGCCGATCGCCGTATCTACAACCTGCTCATCGCCAACGCCTGGGAGCGCATTGGCGAGCCGATCATCCACCGCATTGCAAAGTCGGGGCTGAAAGGGACGCACCAAGGCAACGAGCGCGTGGAAAGCTCGCTGCTGCGTCTCATGGGTACCATCGCGATCGTCACGATCCGCAAGGACGGCAAGAGCTACAAGCGCCGCGTCCAGCTCCTCGGCCCCAGCGATGAAAGCCTCGAAAAGGACGGCTTCCTTCACTATCGCATACCGGAAGAGCTGATCGAGATACTACGGAACAGTCAGGTCTATGCCCGCCTCAAGACGCAGGTAATGTATTGCTTCGAGTCGAAATACGCCCTCTGCCTCTATGAGATGATCGAGCGGCGCATCGGTCTGGAATACAAACAGAAAGAGGAGTTTACGATCGAGGAGCTGCGCGGCCTGCTCAACGTGCCCGATGGCAAACTCGAACGCTTTGCCGATCTGAACAAATACTGCCTCAAGGTCGCCGTCGAGGAAATCAACAAGCTTTGCCCCTTTTACGTCGATTTCACGCCGATCAAGAACGGACGCAAGGTCGAACGGGTGGCGCTCCACTGGTTTCCGAAAACGTCCAGCGGCAAGCGCGACGCACAGAACCTGATCGACCAGCACAGCATTGTGCGACGCGCCAAGTTGCGTGGCGGGATTCCCGAACTGCCCGTGCTGGTGGATTTCAGCACTTCGGCCGCGCAACGGTGAGCCGCTACCCCAAAACTCACTTTTCGTTGACGTTAGTATAGGGGTATATTCGTATACTTCTATACACCGCGCGCAACGCGGGTCCTTCCCTTCTTTACGAACAAGTCGTCCAGCGCCTCACCCAATAGATTCTGCACCGTCGTCCCCTCCTCTGCCGCAAGGATTCGGAGCTGCGTGCTGACCTCGGGGGCGAAATGTCCGCCGATCAACTTGGTCCCCTGCCGCCCGGCCTGCGCGGGTTTGGCAGGGGGTGGCGTGGCGCTCAAAGTGGGGGTCGCTGGCGTGTCATCGCCGACCTTGGCACGGTCGAGCATCGCCTGGAGCGTGTTGCCCTTCGCCATTATGCCCCCTCCACCTTATTGTATAGACGTATAGCCGTATACTCGTATAGCCGGTTGATTTCCGCTGCGGCCGGCCCGTTCGGCTCAAACTCCTGCACTGCTTGGCCTACGGCCTGCGCGCGAAAGAACGCCTTGCGGTTGCCGATCGTCACTGGACAAACCGCCGCGCCCAGCTCCTCGACCGCTTTCATGGCATCGCCCGTCTCCTGTCCTTGCGGCGGGACGAATGTCAGCACGACGGCGAAGGCGCGATCGAGCTGCCGCACCACGTCCAGCGTGTGCGTCATGCTCATTGTGTCGAACACCGCCGTCTTGGTCGGCACGAGGATGAAGTCGGCGTGCCGCGCGGCCTCATAGGCAACATCACGTGCGACGGCCGCGCCGTCGATCACCACAAGGTCCGTGCCGGCGTCAGCACAGGCCTTGAGCATCGCCGCGAGCCGCACCGGCTGGATCGAAGCGACGGCGGGCGTGTCGAGCTGGCGCACGTCTTTCCAGAATGAGGCGGTCGCTTGCGGGTCCAGGTCGATGATCGCGGTTTCCTTGCCTGCCTGCTCGGCCGCAACGGCAAGGCACGTCGCCAGCGTCGTTTTGCCGACGCCGCCTTTCTGCGAGAGGATGGCGAGAACCTTCATGCTACACTCCTATGGGTATAGAGTTATACTTGTATACGCATATACGCGTGATGGGAAAGGGAGCATCACGGCTCTGGGCCATCGCTGTCATTGTCGAGCTGGTCATGGTGCATCGGCCCATGCCCCTCGATCGGGCATAGCGGCGCGCCAGCCGTCTCAAGCCATTTGCGTGCGGTCCTGACGGTGTAGCCGCAAGCCTGACACTCGCATTTGAGCATCCGCGCTGCCTGCTTTTTCGGCGCGGTGGTCTGTCCGCCGGTATCGAGCCGGGCGTGGGGGAGGGGGCCTGCGGCGGTAAGGATTGGCGCGATAGCCGCAAGGAACGCATCGCCTGGCGTCGTCGCGCGCATCGGCCCTACTAGCCCCAAGCCCAGCGCGATGCGTTTAAACGGCTTCCCGTGTCCGGCTGCGATGCCGACTGCCGCGTGGACCAGCTCGTGCGCGAGGATCGCCGCGATCTGCGCGGGCATGGCATCGGGCGCGTGCGCGAGGTCCGGGCGGATGAAGATTTCAAAATGGCCGTCCCCGCTGCGGCGGTTATCCCAGCACTCGCCGATCGCCTTGCCCTTGCGCCCCGCGCTGGTGAAGCCGATCGCGACCCGCACGCGGTCGGGGAGGGGGGGTCCCAGCGCCGTAAATAACGGGGCCATGCCAACCGCCACCCGGTTCAGCCAGCTTTCGCGATTGTCCTGCTCCATGTCACCGTTCCCTTCTCAAAATCGCCATCGGGGCGATGGCCTCGGCCATCGGCCTTGCCTCGTGGCGAACAGCGGGGGAGAGAGGGGCAACGGGAATCTGCCGGGGTGGTGCGGGCGCAGCGCAGCGAGCCACGGCCCGGCTGATTGCCGTTGCTGGGGAGAGGGGGCGGCGCTCCCTTTCCCCACTGGACAAGGGACTCGCCGGCAACGCCGGCACCTAGTGGGGGGCGTAGCCACCCTCGCGCGAGGATCGTCACGCGACTGCGCCGAGACGCCGGCACGGCGGCTCGGTCGGAGCCGTCAGGCGGAGATAGAGCCGTGCCCGAAGGGTCGCGCCCGCTCTTATTGATCTCGAAAGGAATCTCGCTTATATTCCTTGCATGGAATACAGCGACCAATGAGCTGGGACGTTGAGAATACCGACGAGTTTGGAGCATGGTTCAGCGATCTGAGCGAGGCCGATCAGGACGCGATCGACTTCACGGTCGATCTTTTGATCGAGCAAGGTCCAAAACTGCGCTTCCCCCACTCGTCGGGGATCAACAATTCGCGGCACTCGCATATGCGCGAGCTGCGAATCCAGAGCGAGGGTCGGCCGCTGCGGGTGTTCTACGCTTTCGATCCCCGGCGCTCGGCGATCCTGCTGATCGGTGGCGACAAGACCGGCGACGGCCGTTTCTATGAACGGCTGATCCCGGTCGCGGACGGGCTTTACGACGTGCATCTGAAGGAACTGAAGCAGGAAGGATTGTTGAAATGAGCGGACATCGCCAGTTCTCCGACCTCAAAAAGGGTTGGAGCCCCGCGCGCCTGGCGCGGAACGAAGCACACAAGACAAAGCTCGCCGACGAGCTGGTCAGCCTGGAACAGTTGCGCGAAGGACTCGGCATCAGCCAGGAGGAGCTGGCGAGCGTGATGGAGGTGCAGCAGCCGGCCATCTCGAAGTTGGTTCGCCGTCCCGACATGAAGGTCAGCACGTTGCGCGACCTGATCGCGGCGATGGGTGGCGAGCTGCACATCACCGCAACCTTTTCCGATCGTTCGGTCGAGATCGGTAATTTTACAGCCTCGGCCGCCTGAGTTAGCCGATGGCCGTCGCTGATGAACCGCCTGCGCCGCCACTCTTTTCACCGACCGCGATCAGGCAGCTCCGCGAGAGGAACCGCGTCGGCCGATCGGCTTTCGCTTACGGCCTCAATATTAGCGCCCGCACTGTCGAGCGGTCGGAAGCTGGAACGATGAAGCCCAGCGGCCCCGCGCGCCGGCTGCTTGGTGTGGTCCAGAAGCACGGTTTCGAGTTTGTCGTCACTGCATAGCAACCGCGAGCGGCGCAACGATGGCAACTTGTATACAGGTATACAGCTAGATCAGCACCCGCGCGACTTCGTCCAACGTCACGTCGTCGGGACGGCGGCCATAGAGCTGGGTGGTGCGCGTGGAAGCATGGTTGGCCATCGTCGCGGCCCGCTCCAGCGTCCCGCCGTTTTTCAGATAGGCGGTGATCCCGGTCGCGCGGAACGAGTGGTTGCCGATCGCCGTCCCGATCTCGGCCGCGACGGCGCGCCGACGCTCCATCTGAAAAGCATTAGCCTGGGGCAGGGGGCTATCGCTCAGCCGCCGCCGCTGCTCCTTATTAAGCGGCGGCGGTAGTCGGCGGGCGTCACGCCGCTCGCTTCGCGGAACCGGGTTGAGAAATGAGCGTGCGTCGAAAAGCCGCAGCGCTGGGCGACCTCGGCAATTGGCAACGCGGTATGGTCCAACAGCTCCCGCGCGGCAGCGATACGTTCGCGCAGCACATAAGCATAGGGCGACACCCCCGTATTGTGCTTGAATGCCCGCACGAAATGGAACCGGCTATACCCTGCCACCATAGCGAGATCCTGCAAGGTGATCCGCTGGCCAATGTTGCCATGAACGAAGTCGCGCACGCGCGACACGATGTGGGGCGCCAGCATCAGCCGGCGACATGGCCGAAATTCGCCCGCCCACGTCGATGTGGTTGCGAGCCGGATCAACAAGGCATCAACATAGAAATCGGCCGACAAGGCCCAATCGGGATCGCCCCGCCCGTTCAGCAAAAGCTCGACCAAATTTGCCGCGTGAACGTCGCCGCGCCCAATTGTCTCCGCAAAGCTAACCGATCCAGGATCACGATCGAACATTTCGCCGACGAGCGATCCAAAATAGTCAGGACAAACGTAAAAATGAG